>PWRF01000150.1 GCA_003556325.1 Bacteroidales bacterium
GAAGCCCGCTTTATCTTCAACAGGAGGTATGTTTTCAGCCACAGACTGATGACAGCATACATGCAGGCACCCTATCCGTTCTACCTGCAACGCAACAGCAACGAGTTGCTGAGGAACACCACCGACGAAGTCAACATCATGGTCAACCAGGTGCTTTCCCCCCTCCTCAGGATCTCAAAAGAAGTGATCATGGGACTGGGCGTGGTCATCTTTCTTTTCGTGCTGGAACCCCTGATCACCCTGTTTGTCATTATGGTGATGGGGGGAGTGGCAGGCCTTTTCCTGTACCTCACACAGAAAAAAGTGAAGCAATACGGCATCGAGGCCCAGCATTACCGCCGCGACATGATGAAGGCCGCCAGGCAGGGCTTCAGCGGCATCAAGGACGCCCGGGTACTAAACCGCGAACGGCACCTGGTAGAAATTTTCCGGCGCATGGCACGTCGATCCAGCACCCTCCAGATGAGGAAAAAGGTGATCTCCGACATCCCCAGGCCGCTGATTGAGACCATTGCCGTGACCGGCATCATGGCCATCGCCCTGATCATGCACCTGCAGGGGCGTCCCATCGTGGACATCGTACCCATCGTTGCCCTCTTTGGCGTAGCCACGGTGCGCCTTATGCCGGCCATCGAACAGAGCACCCGGCATTTCACCGAGCTCCGCTACAACCTGGCAGCAGTGAACCCACTTTACGACGACCTCTCCGCCCTCAAAGCATACCAGCAGGAGTTCCGCTCCGACCGAAAGAAAAAAGCCAAAACCGTTCTCACCGAAAAAATCGCCATCCGCGACCTGCACTACCATTACCCCAACAGCGAGGAACAGGCATTGAACGGGGTCAGCCTCGACATCGCGCGGGGTTCGGCCGTGGCCTTCGTGGGCCCTTCGGGGGCGGGCAAGACCACCATCGTGGATGTCCTCCTGGGGCTCCTCGAGCCGCAAAAAGGCGAGATCCTGGTCGACGGCAAGAACATCTTCGACAGCATCTCTGCCTGGCAGAGAAACATCGGCTACATCCCGCAGTTCATCTATCTGGCCGACGACACGATGCGTCGCAACATAGCCTTCGCCCTGCCCGACGACCAGGTCGACGAGCAAAAGGTGCAACGCGCCGTGGAACAGGCCCAGCTTACCGAACTGGTGGAACGGCTTCCGGACGGGCTCGACACGGTTATCGGCGAACGAGGCGCCCGTCTGAGCGGCGGCCAGCGCCAGCGCATCGGCATCGCCCGCGCCCTCTACCACGACCCGCAAGTGCTCGTGATGGACGAAGCCACCTCGGCCCTCGACAACATCACCGAACAACAAATCATCCAGGCCATCGACACCCTCAAGGGCGAACGCACCATCGTGATGATCGCCCACCGCCTCACCACCGTGATGAACTGCGACGTGCTCTATATGATGGAAAACGGCCGCATCACCGACCAGGGGACTTACGCAGAGCTGCTGGCGAGGAATGCGGGGTTCAGGGAGATGGCGAGGGAAGGGAAGTGAAAATGAAAAATGAAAATTTCGGACTGGTCATGAAGCCAATTGGGAGGTGATGTTGTTGTGTTTTTGGTTTTTATTACCAACTAAACCTGACTTAGTTTGGTAATTTTTACTAAATTTTGTAACTTCGTGGTGTGAAAGACATCATCAAAGAAATAATTCTTGAGAACCAGAGAACGGATCTGCCCGTGGTTACCAAGCGCAAGGTTCAAGTGCCGCTGGATGCACCGCTGATCATTAGCCTTGTGGGGGCAAGACGAAGCGGAAAAACCTTCTTGCTCTATGATCTGATGCGATCTTTAATGGCATATGGAATTGTGCGTGACAAAATATTATTTATCAATTTCGAGGATGAGCGGCTTATTTTCGATGCATCCAACCTTGACCTTATCATTCAGGCATATAGTGAGTTATATCCGGACACTCCATGGAAGGAAGTGTACCTGTTTTTTGATGAGATACAAAATGTGAACGGCTGGGAGAAGTTTGTAAGAAGGCTTTATGACAGCAAAACACGCCATATATTCATTACCGGGTCAAACTCCAGATTCCTGAGCACAGAGATCGCTACCGAGCTAAGGGGGAGAACCATCAGCTATACGGTTTACCCGCTATCCTTTAGCGAGTATCTCGATTTTAACGGCATCAACAAAGCGCTTTATCCGCAGAGAAGCAAAAGTGCCATCATCCATTATGCAGAAAAGTTTTTGACCAATGGCGGATTTCCAGAGACACTGACGCTGGACCAGGACACCAGGCTTAAACTGTTGCAGCAGTATTTTAATGTGATGATGTTCCGGGATATTGTGGAAAGGTACGAGGTAAGCAACGTGGATGCCCTGCGGTTTTTCATAAAGAAGCTGTTTGCCGGCGTCACCAAGACATTCTCGATAAACAAGGCATACAACGATTTGCGCTCAATGGGTTACAAGATCAGCAACAAATACCTGTATTCGTACTTCCAGTATTGTAATGATGCTTTTTTGTGTCAGTCCATCAGCAGGTTTGACTATTCAGAGATCAAGCAGGCCAAGAGCGACAAAAAAACCTATATCATCGACACCGGATTATTGGCGTCCATAGAGTTCGCCATGTCGGGAAACAAGGGAAAGCTGCTGGAAAACATGGTGTTTCTGGAATTGCTGAAGTCAGAAAAGGACGTGTTCTACTTCAGGGGTCATCACGAATGTGATTTCATAGTAAAAGATGGCGAATCATTCACTCCGGTTCAGGTTGCCTGGAGCCTGGAAGATGAATCCACCAGGGAACGGGAACTAAGGGGACTGAACGAAGCCTGTAACCACCTCGGAACCAGCACCGGAACCATTATATGCTTTGACCAGGAAGACACGATGACATACCAGGGCAAAACCATACGTGTCGTACCGGCGTATAAGCACTTTTTGAAATGATCAGCTCAGAGAAGGCGATAACGAAACACCCACCATTAGCCAATGGCCACAGATATAGCGAGCTCAGGGAGTTAGCGTCCGGGAAAAACCAGGGGTAATTACTGATTATGCTGAAAACGGAATACACCGCACCATCCCACTGTGGTTGTTTGGCTTTTTGTATTAACACCTCTGTGAGAGGTCTAAACAGAACAAGCAGACATCCGGGAACGCAGCAAGGCTCTTGCGCTGACTGCCCCAGCAATTAACCAACAAAAAACAAGCTGCATCATGCCCATATATGTAACCCAACCCGCACTGCCCCCACTGGAGGAATTTACCGAATACCTCCAACAGATCTGGGATAACAAGATCATCACCAACAACGGCCCCTTTCACCAACAGCTGGAGCAAGAGCTTTGTGATTACCTGGGCGTGAAACACATTTCGCTGTTTGCCAATGGTACGCTGGCACTAGTGACAGCCCTGCAGGCATTGCGAATTACCGGCGAGGTCATTACCACTCCCTATAGCTTTGTTGCCGGCACACACGCTTTATGGTGGAACAACATCAAGCCGGTTTTTGTGGATGTGGAGCCGGATTATTGCACCCTGAACCCGGAAAAAATTGAGGCTGCCATCACTCCGCAAACCACAGCCATTATGCCTGTTCACGTTTATGGGAACCCTTGTGACGTGGAAGCAATCGCCCGGATTGCAGAAACGTATAACCTCAACGTGATTTACGATGCAGCCCACGTGTTTGGAGTACGGGTAAACGGATCTTCCGTTCTGAATCACGGTGACATGAGCATACTGAGTTTTCACGCCACCAAGGTGTATAATACTTTTGAGGGAGGCGCCATTGTGTGCCGCGATGAAAAAACCAAGCGCCATATCGACGACCTGAAAAACTTCGGCTTCAGGGGAGAAACCAAGGTGGTTGCCCACGGCATCAACGCCAAAATGAACGAGGTGCAGGCCGCAATGGGCCTTCTGCAACTTAAATACGTTGATGAATACATTGACAAGCGCAGGCAGATAGCCGAAACATACAAGAAGTTCCTGAAAAATATTCCAGGAGTTCGGTTTTTTGATGACATCCCGGGAGTGAAACACACATACCCTTATTTCCCGGTCTTCATCGAAGAAGGACAATTCGGCATGTCACGC
>PWRF01000158.1 GCA_003556325.1 Bacteroidales bacterium
CACTGCCCGGTTCATGGGGTCGTCTTCCACCAGCACGATCACAGGGGCATCTTCGCCCTGCAGTACTATCCTGGCGGGCGCGCGGGAAGAGTCCTTCTGCTGTTTTTCCTTGCGGTCAAAAGCCGTCTCGATAGAAAAACAGAAGGCAGACCCCTTGCCGGGTTCGCTGGCCACCTCGATATGGCCGCCCATCATCCTGGCCAGGAGGTTGGAGATTGTGAGTCCAAGTCCGGTGCCGCCGTATTTGCTGCTGATGGAACTGTTCGCCTGGGTAAAAGCTTCAAACAGCTCTTGCTGGTCCTCTTTGCTGATGCCAATACCCGTATCGATCACCGCAAAGGTAAAACGTCCCTTGTCAGGGGATAGCTCCTGGAAGCTGACTTTCAGTTCTACTTCGCCTTCGTCCGTGAACTTCACAGCGTTGGCCAGCAGGTTTACAAGGATCTGTTTCAGCCGCAAGGGGTCGACCACGGCATGCGTGGGTGCCTGCGGCTGGTAGCTGAACACCAGGTCGAGCTCTTTGGATTCGGCCTGGTAGTGCATGATATCCAGGGCTTCTTTGCATAGAGACTGTATGTCGGTCATCACCGGGTCGAGCTCCAGCTTTCCGGCCTCTATCTTGGAGAGGTCCAGGACGTTGTTGATAATACCCAGCAGGGTTTGTGCCGAGACCTTGGCGTGATCAAGGTAGTTTTCCTGGGTTTCGCTGAGCGGGGTGGTCCGCAGCAGGCTGATAAAGCCAATAACAGAGCTCAGGGGTGTGCGGATCTCATGGCTCATGTTGGCCAGGAACTGCGACTTGGCCCGGCTTGCGGCTGCCGCCTCTTCCTTGGCAGCTTGCAACGCATCCTCGGCTTTTTTCCTTTCGGTAATGTCGTAACCGACAGACTGAATCTCAACCACCTTGCCGTCTTTCTCTTCCACGATGTAGTCGGTCCACTCCTGCCAGCGCAAACCGTTGTTTTTGGTTAACACCTGGTGATCATAGGTGTTGGTCTCCCTGGTGCGACTAAGCTTCCTGATATGATCCCGTATCGCCTTATGTTCATGCTCCGGGACGAGCTCCAGGAAAGACTTGCCCAGCAACTCATCACGGGTTTTCCCAAAAGCCGCACAATACGCGTCATTTACATAGGTCAGCGTGGTATCCGGCTTGAAACGGCAGATGAACTCTTTCTGCGTGTTTAAAACGGAGTCCAGCTGACGGACTTTCTTATCCAAATTATTCTTTGTCATGATGAAAACTATGATATATGCTTATCCTGCATCAGCAATGTAAGATAAATTTTATTATCGACAGAAATAACTTTAAAGAATATATAATTTCATACAAATTTACTGAAATTTCTTAAAAAACATATATACGGTAAAAACCATCATCAATACGGCAGCCATCATGGCCGATGCTGCCACCTGGGTTGCATCCGTGTACCGGTTGAGTACTATCCCAGCAAAGGCCCAGATAACCGCGATCCCGATAAAAGGGTTTTGCAGGACATACATGGCTGCGGCGGTGATGATCAACCCGGCATTGATCATGATGATGGCCCACAGCGCATCGGGAAGCCCCCAGCCGCCCCACTGCTGGGCCACCAGCCATGCTGTTGCATTGGCAATGGTGGCTATGCTGATCCACCCCAGGTAGATCCCGAAAGCGGCCCTGATCAGCCCCGCAGGATGTTGCTTTAGCTGTGCATTGATGTAAACCAGCACTGCCAGGAGAGCCACCATGATGAGCATTGACAGGGGCAGCCTTTCGTAATGCCACGCCACTATCCATAGCGCGTTTAGCGCACAGCTTATGGCAAACGCCCAGCCGATAGACGATACAATCTCCCTGTTTTGCGCCATGAATTGCAGCACGATGAAAATGCCCAGCAGCAGGTATATTATGCCCCAGATCGAAAAAGTGATCCCGGCAGGTACGAACAGGTTGTCGTACTGGGCGGAAAGTTCGCCGGTGGTTTTACCGCCCAGGGGCAGGGCGTTTGCAAGGTAGTTCATCACTACCATCATGGCGAAAAACAAAAGGTTGATGTATTTCATGGGTTACATTTTTTGAGAAAGTAAAAATGGAGAAATGTCAAAAAGTCAAAATGTCGAAAGGTCGAAAGGTCGAAATGTCAAAAAGACAAAAAGACGAAAAGACAAAAAGACGAAAAGACGAAAAGACGAAAGGTCGAGATGGCGGGGGTTTCATGCTGCCAGTGATCTTTAGCTCGTGTGAAATATCTTATAATGGATGCTTCGTGAGTTTAAAGATAGTGAAAAAGTGCATACCATGTGCGATATATGTTTTGCCGGCTGCCCAAAGAGGCACTCCGGCCTGTCCGGGGTGGTGCGCTCCATTGCCAAGGCCTCAATTCGCTCAGGATGAAGAGCTCTTTTAAGGATGGCGAGTTCTGCTAAGTACAAATTGTTCTGTTAAGGATGATCAATTCTGTCAAGGATGGAGAGTTCTGTTCAGGATTACGAGTTCTATTGAGGACTAAGTGTTCTGCTAAGGATGAGGAATTCTATAATGGATGACGGGGAAAGCAGAGGCCGCTGGGCTGTTATCTGAATTTTTCTTACTTTTATTGAAGAAAAAATGGCCGGATGGATGGTATGAACCCTTCTGGATGGCAAAAATGAATCCGACATGGCGTATATCAGATGCACCTCGTGTAACGAATCCAACCCTGTTACAAGCGAATACCAAACCTTTTGCCAGGAATGCAATGCCAAGCTGGAACCCAACTACCAGTCGTGGCTGCTGCAGAACCCGGGCAAGACTTTCCAGGAGTTTGTCCAGTATTGTGAACGCCGGAATACAGGCGGGCATTCAGACGTAACCGCTCATCAGGCACGCACCGGGACCCACTCCGGGGCAATAATCTATCGCCGGCAGGAACCCATGGCCATTGCAGGCTTTGTTCTCGGACTGGTCAGTATCGTGCTCGTGGGCTTCATAACCGGGATCCTGGCCATCATATTCAGCTCCCTTGGCTTGCAGAAGATCAAAAAAAACCCGGAGTTGCTTGCAGGGAGAGGCATGGCAATTGCCGGACTGGTATTGGGCATCATTAACGTGGCCCTTCCCGTGGTCGCCATCCTGTTTGCCGTTTCGCTTCTGCAAGGCTTTTCCCTGTTTTTCTGGTAATCGCCTTGCCGCTGCCAAACCTTTTCGCATCCTGCCTGTTTATCTGCTGCCGGCAATGCTTATGAACACGCAGATGAACCATGGATTCCAATAACCGCCTTACACGAAAGATCATTCACCTGTTCACCGGGCTGGCCCTCTTTGTTCTCACCCTTTTCCTGCAAAGGAATGAGCTCCTCACAGTAATAGTTGCAGGATCCGTGTTCGCCTTCATAACTTATCCCCTGAAAGCTTTCAGGATCCTTCACCACACCCGCAACGGCAGCCTGGGTACTTTGTTTTATCCCCTGGGCGTGCTAACCGCCTTTCTGCTTCTCTATAACCAACCCATTTATTATTTCCAGGTTTCATTGCTCATCCTGACGGTTTCTGACACCTCTGCCAACCTGGCCGGCCGGATAAAGCGCGGAAATGTTTATTTCAATACCTTTAAGGAAGAAAAAAGCTTTTACGGGGTTGTTGCTTTTGCCATCACGGCATACCTGGTATACCTCTTGCTCTTGCCTACACAGGTTATGGACTCCTTTGCTTTTGTGACGCTTGCCCTCCTGCTGGCTGTTACGTTTGAGGTGATCTCCCATAAGGGCTCGGATAACTTCTCCATTCCTGCCGGGTCTGCCCTGTTCTTTTTGGTGATGCAGCAACACGACGGCGCCGTTTCCCCTTTGCTGGCTATCGTTGTGATCTCTGCTGCCGGGGCCTACCTGTTGTTCCGTATGGGCTTTCTGAGCAAGATGGCTGCTGTGGCAGTATATTTCCTGGGAGTGTATTTCATTGGGGTGTTGGGATGGCAATGGGCGACCCCTGTGTTGTTCTTTTTCTTTACATCGGTTGCACTAACCAGGGCCAGCACCTTTTCCGGCAGGCTGGCAACGCACGAAAACAGG
>PWRF01000121.1 GCA_003556325.1 Bacteroidales bacterium
CCATGTCCTGCGAGAATGCCAGGTTGCCGTTTTTCTCAAAGAATTCGAAATGCACCAGGCGTTCCCATTCGCGGCCCCGCTGGTTGTAGTTGGTGTGGTTGCCGTGCACATAGATGCCGGTATCTGCATCGAAAAATGCGCTTTCGTGCGCCGTGATGGATATCAGCGGCATGGAGTAGCGGTGAAAAGCCTGTTCATCCACCAGATAGCTATGGGTCTCCGTCTGGCCCGGGCGCCCGTTGGGTAAAAACGCCCGTGCACGTATGGTGTTGATCTTAAAGATCTCTCCCGCCGGCGGCTGCCAGTTTTCGTTGTAATGATGCCCTTCTCCCAGATTGTTGGTGGGGATGAGTGAGATGGTGTTGGGATCACCTTCCCGGCTTGTGATGGGGATGGGGGCATCATACACGGCACTTGTACTGTCCGGGATGCTGCCATCCGTTGTATATCTGATCAATGCTGCAGGCATCACACCCGTGATGACATACTCACCCGGCGCCAGTTCCTCGCCATCAAAGAAGATGGTGGCATCCGGGATGGGATTCCCCTCAGGATCTTCCACCACGAAGGTTAAGGTGGCGGTGCCGGGCACATAGGGCGGCTCCGGGTCATCCGGATCGTCCGGGTCATCGGGGTCGATCACGCCCCAGATGTCATGAAAGATCGTATCCCCGTATACAGTGACCTGCCGGTTGGGCGAACCGCTCCACTCACCGTCGCCCCATCCTGGATTCAGGAAATATTTGTACTGATGGTTGCCAGCCTCCAGGTCTAAATAGATGCAATAGATCGAGTCGTTATCCTGGCTCTCCATGATCATATCCGGATCGGATCCGGGTTCAGGCCATGCAGGGTCGGTCATGTCGCCGCTGATGTAGACCACGTCCCCGTCTTCAAAAGGAGAGTCGGTCATGTCGACACAAAAACCCACACTATGTGTTGTACCTGCGATATGGCGGTGATCCGTCTCCGATGGACTTGCCTCGCCTCTACCTGCGGGCACAAGCGTCACCACGACCTCCTTCTCCTGGGTGTCTACGGTAATCTGACCCGCCTGCTCCTGGTAGCCAGCCCTGGATACCACATAGTGGTAAGTGCCGGAATGCGGGTTTTCGATGTGCAGGTCAAACCCATCCTGGTAGAAGCCACCCTGGTGTGAAAAGACAGGCGGCAGGATTTCGGGTGGCTCGTCATCTGCTAACACGAGAGTGCATCCCATCGAAAAGAAAAGGATGCACAAAAGCAACATGTTTTTTATTGCAGTTGTGAATGTATGTGTGTTTTTATAGGGCATGTTTAACCTTTACTTATTGATGATTCGCTTCATTGCATTCCCTTTCTGCGAGGCCCGGATGCGAACTTCTTTTTTTATCCGCCTGTTCCGGCCGTTTAGGACGGGCATCAATCCGGTATCGATTGATGCCCGAAAGGATTGCAACCCTCTGCTGTTCTTGCGGAGTCTGGCAAAGATTTACAAAAGATCGCATAAAATTTCTCAAAGTTTCACAAAGTTTGTGAAAGAATCAATTTAGTGATAATCGGAAATTTCCGGATTATGTCTGCGGTGCCTCCTCATGAAAACGCAGTGTGGTGTTGCGGATTGTTTCTGATCTCACCTGATCGTGTTCCCTTTTCAGGTCAACAGGCGCCGCAACGTTATGGCAGGCAGGCGTGTAAGGTAGTTCAGCTGGCGGCATCAGACCTGCTGCCGCATCATCAGTTTTCATCAAAGAAGAGGTTGACGCTCTTGACGTCAGCATTGGTTTTCAGTTCACGGAGCATCTGGTTGCCCTGCTCTTCACTTTTCAGGAATACGTGAAACGAGAGCTCCATCATTTCGTTTCCCTCTTCACCAAGTGCCTTCATATTCACCATTTTGCGCCTGCTGCTGTGTTTTTTAATGATGCTGTCGATAGCTTCACCCGACAGATCTTTGGCATCCGTCAGAATTTGCAGCAGGTATTCCCTTTTTCTTGCGAGTCCGAAGTCAAACTGGTTGATGACAAGAAAAATAAAACTGATAAAAAGGGTTCCGAAAATGGCAACGGTGTACATTTGAACTCCGGCTGCCAGCCCGATGCTCAGGGCGAAAAAGATGAACATGATATCGGTGGCATCTTTAACGGCCGTGCGGAAACGTATGATAGACATGGCTCCTACCATACCAAAAGCCCGGGCAAGGTTGTTGCCGATCACCATTATAACCACGGAGGTTATCATGGTGAGCATGATCATGGATACTGCAAAGGATGCCGAATAGTTCAGGCCTTTGTAGGTGAACCGGTAGAGTAATGAGATGATCGTGCCGCAGAACAGGGCTACCAGCAGGTTCATCAGCACGTCGCGCAACGTTATGGATAAGGTAAATATATCTGCAAAATCTGTGGCCATATGATCCAGGTTGGTGGTTTAGTAATGTGCAAATGTTTTGTTTACATCAAAGCCTATGGTGTATTTTGACAGGGCTTCGTGCCTCAGTTTAAAGTCATTTACGATGGTTTTAAGCCAACCCGGCATTCTGTTTTCAAAATACTTGATTTCCAGAATAAAATGGCTTTTAAACAGGTATCTGAGGTTTTCTTCGCTAAAAAGCTCGTTGATGGCGGGATAATTTCTGCTGCGTATGTTTTTGTCGAATGTGATCCGCGTGCCGGCATTGATCTTCCCATGATACGCCTCCCTTTCGTAGGCCACCAGCGTGGTAGACAGATAAGGCTTTAGTTTGTAATGAAAGAAAAAACGCTTGGCATCGTCGATGAGCTGATCCGGGTTGGGGGCGTGTTCGTGTTCCAGGTATTTTTCCAGGTAGCCTGTTTGAAGGAGTGTTTCAAGATTGCTGTAGGCTACTGGTGCCCTGTGCTTTTTGATCCTGTTGCCGATTTTTCTTTTGATCTCAAGAATTACAAATTCATTGTCGTTGGAATGGGTATAGCCCCTGACCCTTAGTTTTCTCCTGTGAAGCAGCCCGGCGTGTTTTTCATGGTAGTTGACCAGATCGGGCGTGTCAAAATATATGGAGCGTACGGTATACTGGGGCAGGCCATTCCCGTTTGCGGTGGCGTAGAGGTCTTCTCTTACGAATCCCAGCACGCGGCTTCGCAGTTCACCAAGCAAATGGTTGGGCACCAAATATTTTCTTTCGTATCTGAGCATAGTAGCTTAATTGTGGTATACCACACGGGTGATACGCAACAGATAATCCATAAGGGTCAGCCTGTCGGCATGGATTCTGGCATCGATGATCATGTTGGGCAGCAGTTCCTGGTTTTCATGACCATCTATCATTACAGTAACGAATATTTTAGGCTGATTATTGATCATCTGCACGCTATTGTCAATATTCAGCACCCTTCCCTTCCATTCTTTTCTTCCCCCTTGCTGACGGATAAAAACATCCTGGCCGGGTTCGATAAATGTTCTTTCGTAGCTGTCAACGGGCACAAAAGCGAGCATGGAACTCACGTCAGCCAGCCTGATCACTTCTTTTTCCTGTTGTTGTTCGATGCTTCTCTGCCGTACAATGCGCCCTGTGATGGGTGAAATGATATGCATGGCCTGCCGGTGCTGTTCGAGTTGTCTGATCTGTTGCTCCAGGTTTGAGATGCCGGACCGGATGACGCTGATCTCTTCTTCTTTTTCACCTGCCAGAAGCGCCCGGTAATAAGACTGTGCGATTTCCAGGGCATGTTTTTTGACCATCAGGTCGTTAACCGCAAGTTCGTATTCCTGTTGCGACACGAGATCTTGCTGGTAGAGATGTTCAATTCTGGCGGTAATTTTCTGCTGTGTTTCTACTTCCTGCCTGGCCAGTTCTACCTCGTCGAGGGCCATCTGCAAAGCCTCAGGTTTCTCACCAGTGAGATATACTTTTTTCAAAGCCTCCTGGTAGGCCAGCTCGCCCACTTTCTGGACCATCTTCATGTCGAGGTCCTGGGAAACCACCCAGGCGATGGTGTCGCCCCTGGTTACCATGTCATGCCGGAGCAGGGGGTCGTTGAACAAAAAATGCACCACATCACCCCGTTGGAACTCCTGAACTATATATTCCTGCACCCCACCGGTGACATGGTCTTCCATCATGTTGATGAGGGTTCCGTCGTCGGCCTTCAGAAGGTACCATTCCGTCATGGGCCTCACGACGCCTTTGGCCCTGATGGCATAGGGCATTTCCACCAGGAAAAGTGCTATCAGCAAAAGGAGAAGGACTCCCAGGGTAAAAAGAGAAAAATATTTTTTCATTCAATGATGCTTAACACTTGTAGCAGCACTTATAGACTGCGCAGGCATGCGATACCTTGCATCCTGTACAGAAGTTTTTCACAATACATTTGGTTGATGCCGGAAATCACCGGCAAATATCGGAATTTTTTACCTAATTGGGTAGATCAACGTCTTTATTTGATTTAAAAAAAGGTGAAAAGCATTTTAAATAGCTTTTCACCCTCAGTTTTAGTTGACTCTATTTGTCAATTCCTTCTTCCGAGGAATATCATGATATAATAGAGCAATGTGGCAAGCGAGGCCAGCGCTGCGACTACATAAGTGAGTGCTGCCCACTTCAGTGCGTCTTTGGCGTTGCTGTATTCTTCCCCTACCGTCATGCCTGTATCCGTAAGCCAGGCCAGCGCCCTGTTGGTGGCATCGAATTCCACGGGCAGGGTAATAAAACTAAACAGGGTAGTTGCCGCAAACATGATAATGCCGGCAAGCAATATACCGGGCATGGTTTCCACGGTTAAAATACCGATCAGGAGCACCCATTGCATGTAACGGGAGCTTACGCTGATAACAGGTACCAGGGCCGATCTCATTTGCAGGAAAGCGTATGCACGCGCATGCTGCACCGCGTGGCCACATTCGTGAGCGGCAACGGCTGCTGCGGCTACCGACCGGCCGTTGTAAACTTCCGGACTGAGGTTTACCGTGCGGTTAAGCGGATTGTAGTGGTCGGTCAGCTTGCCGGGAGTTGAAATCACCCGGACATTCTCAACACCGCTCTCATGAAGCATCTTCTCAGCTATTTCACGCCCGGATAACCCACTGCGCAATCGCATCCGCGAGTATTTGGCAAAACGCGACTTCAGCTGGTTGGATACCAGCCAGCTCAGCAGCATGAACACCCCGAAGATGATTAGTATTTCTGTGTTAATTATCATGACGATGATTATTATTTTTGGAATAAACGATATTATCTTTACATGCCAAGGCAAAAGTAATCAAAAAACAGGCCATTTGTTTTTCATGACAAAATGGCGCTCGTTAAAAAACGTTAAGCCGGAAGCCTCCTCAAATGGCTTTTTTGATCCTGCCATTTGTATTCAGGAAGATTCTGATTAGATTTGTAGTTTAATTCTGCATTGGCCGGAACATTTATCCGGAAGCCCTGGATGCTTAAACACCAGGATGAAGCCGGCCAGGACATTTTGACATTTGACAAAATTGAAATTTATGAAAAAACCTTTGATATTGGTTACCAATGACGATGGGGTGATGGCACCGGGGATCAGACACCTGGTAAAATATATGATGGAGCTGGGCGAAGTTGTCGTGGTGGCGCCTGACAAGCCCCAAAGCGGTATGGGACATGCTGTAACCATTACCAATCCTATACGCCTTGAAAAGATCACGGTTAACGACGATCACGACGAATACAGTTGCAGCGGCACGCCTGTCGACTGTGTGAAACTCGCTGTAAACAGGGTGCTTAAGAGGAAACCCGATCTCCTGGTTTCAGGTATAAACCACGGATCAAATTCCTCCATCAGCGTTATCTACAGCGGGACCATGTCGGCGGCTATAGAAGGCGCCATGGAGGGCATTCCGTCCATAGGCTTTTCGCTGCTTGACTACAGATTTGATGCTGATTTTTCCCATGCCAGAAAGCATATTCTCGACGTAGCATCCAACGTACTTGAACATGGCCTGCCCGAAGGGATTTGCCTCAATGTAAATATACCTGCCGTATCGGCCGATGAAATTAATGGGATAAAGATATGCCGCCAGGCCAGGGGCAACTGGGAAGAAGAATTCGATTACCGGCAGGACCCAAGGGGCAAGGATTATTACTGGCTGACCGGCAAGTTTAAACTTCATGAGAACAGCAACGAAACTGACGAATGGGCACTGGCAAACAATTATATCTCTGTAGTGCCGGTGCAGTTTGATTTCACAGCTCATGACCTGATCCCGGAACTAAATAAATGGAAGTTTCATGTTTAACAAGGACAATTGGATTCTGGGCATGCTCATTGGATTTTTGCTGCCCGTAATTGTGTATTTTCTGCTGATATTGGTATTAATGCCTTACGGGCAGGTCGAAGGAGTGATATATACCCCCAGGCCCAAGATCCCCTTCCTGGTTGCTGTCGTATCAAACCTGTTTCCCTTTCGTTTTTATATGGTCAGCAAGAAAAAGGACCGCACCGGACGAGGCATTCTGCTGGTAACTTTTGTCATGATACTGATCTATTTTATGATCTTTTGATTCTACAGGAATGGCAAGGTATTACATCATAGTAGGAGAGTCGTCAGGCGATATGCATGCAGCCAACCTGATGAAGGAAATCAAAAAACAGGATGCAGAGGCTGTTTTCCGCGTTTGGGGAGGTGACAGAATGCAGCAGGCGGGGGGAGAAGTGGTAAAACATATCAGGGAGCTGGCCTTTATGGGGTTCTGGGAAGTGCTGACCAACCTGAAAACCATACTGGGCCTTCTTCGGTTTTGCAAACGCGACCTCCTGGAGTGGAAACCCCATGCCTTGATCCTGGTCGATTATCCCGGGTTTAACCTCAGAATGGCAGAATTTGCCAATGGGAATAACATCCCGGTTATTTATTATATCAGCCCGCAAGTTTGGGCGTGGAAACAGTCGCGGGTGAAAAAGATAAAAAAGGTAGTGGATAAAATGCTTGTGATCCTGCCTTTTGAAAAGGAATTTTATCGCAAACACGGGCTGGAGGTGTACTTTCCGGGTCATCCGCTTCTTGATGAGGTCATCCCCAAAATAGAGTCCAGTGATTATGCATCTTTCCGGGAGGCCAACAAGCTGCCCGATAACCCTATTGTGGCTCTATTGCCCGGAAGCCGCAAACAGGAGATCCAACGCATGCTCAGCGAAATGACAGCACTGGCCCCGGAATTTCCTTCTTTCCACTTCGTTGTGGCAGCGGTTTCCACCCACGACCCCTCTGTATATGAGCAACATATCCGGCATAGCAATGTCTCCCTGGTATTTGACCAGACGTATGCCTTACTGGCAAACGCCCGTGCAGCCCTGGTAGCCTCCGGAACAGCCACCCTTGAAACCGCACTGTTTGGCGTGCCGCAGGCGGTGTGCTATAAGGCAAACCACCTGTCGTACCTTATTGCACGTCAACTGATTCGTGTCCCTTATATCTCGCTGGTAAACCTTATCATAAACAAGCCGGTGCTGCAGGAGATCATACAAAGAGACTTTACTCACGGCAGGCTTAAAGACGAATTGTCGCGACTCTTGTTTGATGAGCTTGCCCGGGAAGAGTTCAAAAAGGAGTATACCGCGCTAAAAAACAAACTCGGTGGCCAGGGCGCATCCAGGGAGGCTGCAGCATACATCACCAGCGAAATATCAGGATAGACTCCCCTTTACAAAATCCATGCCCTGCGAGCTTTATCGGGCTCAGGGTCGCCCTCAACACTCTCTTTTCGGATCCTTCAACAAGCCTTATCACTGTTGTGCAGTCATTCACTCTTAGCTCTGAAGACTTATGCTGTTAAGGCCTGTTGGATGTTGTTTCTTGTTGTTGATTTCGGATTATTTATTCCTGTTTTAATTATAATAGGCTAATTATCAGTGTGCCGTTTGCTTCGTGCCTAATCAAAGCAACACAAATGAGCAGACTTTTTGAAAAATCCGGCGCATCTTCCGGTAACTGTTGAGGCATAATTTCCGTTTAACGTTAAAAACGTACATTACGATTAAAAATAGCATAAAAAATAATCAATATAATTTTAAAAAATATAAATTTGGATAAAAAAAGTAAATCATGGTGCCGCTGCCCCGGATATTCTTTCCCTTTTCTGTGGGAGTGATTGCCGGACTGCGTGCCGGGGAAGTGGATCAGTTGTATCCGTATGTTCCGGTCATTGCGGGCATTGCCAGTATACTGTTTGTCCTGGGTCTGCGAAGGCGTTGCGGGCTGAGGCTTACATGGTTGTCGGGATGTTGCCTGGCCATTTTACTGATGTGCCTCGGATATCATTTAGTAAGGCAGCATGATCAATACGGGCGGGCGGACCACTTCCGGCACCATGATCTTCCTGGCGGGTACTTGCTCGTTCAGATCAGGGAGCCGGTTTCAGAGCGGCCAAACACCTTTCAGGCGGTCACTGACGTGTTGTTTGCCGGAAACGACAGTGTGATAAAAGCTGCAGAAGGCCGCCTGTTGCTGTATTTTGAAAAAGACAGCCTGGCAGGCAGGCTCCGGTACGGTGACCGCCTGGTCGTACCGGACAATTACTCCGGGGTTTCGCCGCCACAAAACCCGGCAGTGTTTAACTACAAGCGTTACCTGGCGCGTCAAAACATCTTTCATACAAGCTACCTGCGTTCGGGTGAGTGGTATGCCACGGGCGAAAATGCGGGCAGGTTTTATATGAGGATGGCACTAATGCTGCGGGAGAGGGCGCTTCAGACACTCGAAAACAATCATGTCAGCGGACGGGAGTTTGCGGTGATATCTGCTTTGCTCCTGGGTTACCGGGAGTACCTTGATGAGGATCTGCGGCGAGAGTTTGCCGGTGCAGGGGCCATGCACATCCTGTGTGTTTCAGGATTGCACGTAGGGATCATATATATGGTCCTGGGGAAAATCTTTTCTTTTATGACGAGGTTGCCGGGAGGACGTATTCTTAAAGCACTGGCCATCATTCTTTGCATTTGGATATATGCCGCTGTGACCGGATTCAGTCCTTCCGTGCAAAGGGCTTCTGTGATGTTCACTTTTGTCTCGATGGGTCAGAGCTTCCAGAGGCAAACCAACATTTATAATACCCTGGCAGCCTCGGCAATAGTCCTGGTAGCCGCTAATCCGGCCATCATCATGCATATAGGGTTTCAATTGTCTTATCTGGCGGTAATCAGCATTGTAACCCTGCAGCCCTGGTTCGAAAAACTCATGAATGTAAGAAACAGGCTGCTTTCAAAGGCCTGGGCCATACTTACCGTTTCACTTGCCGCCCAGCTGGCCACAGGCCCTTTGGCATTGCATTACTTTCACCAGTTCCCCAACTATTTTTTGCTGACAAACCTTGTGGTCATTCCCCTGGCAACCGTTGTGATCTATACTGCTATCCTTAGCCTGGTGCTGAGCCCTGTACCTTTTGCCGGATGTTTCGCGGGCAAGATCCTTTCGCTAATTGTCAGCGCTTTGCATCACAGCGTGCGCTTTATCGAAGGTTTGCCCTATTCTACCACGACAGGTGTATACATAAGCTTTTCAGAAACCTTGCTGGTGTTTGTGTGTCTTTTTTTCCTCTTCTGCTATTTGTTAAAGGCCAGGCGAAATTATTTTCTTTTCTCGATGGTGACAATGGTTTTGATCGTTGGTTCATTTACCCTGCGGAACGCAACGCGTTCGGCCCAGCTTTTTTTTGTTGTCTATCACGTAAGCAGGTCTACTGCAATAGATTTTGTGTCTGCTGACAAAACGGTTTACATAGCCTGTGATGAGATAATGAACAATCAAAGACAAAAATCCTTCAGCGTGGAGGCCAACCGGATACGATCCGGAATCAGGCATGAGATAGAACAGCCTTTGGTGCTCAGTGCAGATACAACAGTACGTTCATCACATTTGATTCGCTCAGGCGACTTTATTTGGTATAACGGGATATCTGTCCTGCTTTTGCATGATGAATCGGACGTTTCGAAACACTTTTCCGGTATGTCATCCGAAAAAGCCTCAACGGATTTGTACGCGGAGAGTTATCCGGTAGATTATTTGCTGATAACCGGCAATGCGGTTCCGGAGGTAAGTAATTTACTCCGTGCGGTGAAGCCTTGCAAAGTTATCCTTGATGCCTCAAATGTGCCCTGGCTGGCCAACCGGATAGAGGCGGATTTCCTGGAAGCGGGTGTGGATGTATGGAACACGCGTAAAAAGGGCGCTTATGTCCGCGTTCTCAGGTGAGGCGCAAGCTTCGGTGTAAACTCCTGTCCGGTCTGATTACGGCCTTCTGAAGAGATACTGAAAGAAAAAACCCTCGTAGCCCCGGAGTTTAAGTTGCTGGCCCGGCTCCGGCTCCATATCGAAGGTCATGTCGTTGCGGCGATATAGGTTTTCTTTTCGTATACCGTATTCGTGAGATATATCTGCCATGGTTTCTCCTTCCCGGACAATATGGTATGAGACGGGTCCTTTTCTTCGTTTCGGTTGCAGGTATATTCTGTGCCCGGGGGGCGGCTGAAATTCTTCGCTCCAGTCGTTATAGCGGATGATGCGCCCTGGCCTTATATCATATTTCCTGGCAAGTGTCTGCGGGGTGTCACCGGGCCTGGCTACCACATAATTTATCCGGTTGTATGTTCGTATCTCCCGCTGGACATCCTCCCGGGCAACATACAGGTCACGGATGCCTGCTGTGGTGGATGGATCTTTGCGTCGCAGTTTGCTGTAGTTTTCAGCTATCGCGAAAGTGGGGTCGAGTGCTTTTGCATCGAAGCGGTAGAGGTTGTGTTCTTCGATGATACGGATGAGCAGGTTTGCGTATTGCGGGTTCGTGGCGTATCCGGCTCGCCGGAGTCCGCGGGCCCAGGCTTTGTAATCATCAGGCTGATAATCGAAAAGGAAAGCGTACCGGGGACGGGTGGTGAGGAACTCCGTGTGGTCAAAAAACGACAGCATGGGGTCGGCGTATTTACGGAAGCACTCGTCGGGCTCGTCATCGGTATAAAAATAGGATGCACCGGGCCAGCCATGGCATTTTATCCCGAAATGGTTATTTGCCATGGTTGCCAGTTCGCTGTTTCCAAACCCCGATTCGAGGATGGCCTGGGCCAGTTTGATGCTTGCCGGAACCCCCGATGTTCGCATTTCAGACATCGCCACGTATTTATACGTATCAATGTATTGTTGGATGGTGATGTTTTGTTGCGAATGGACTGCCGTGGGTATGATCGTACAAACAATGCAAATTTTTAACAGAAGAAATTGCTGGTAGTTCATAAACATAAGCGTTAATCGGGTTGAGTGGCCACCTGGTTGACTCATGACAGATTGATTTTGGATAACACAGCTTCAAAAATACATCAAATCGTCAATTTTCCGAAAGTAATAGCCTAAAAAATATATTAGGCCCTTCTCTCCAAGTACGTATAAATGTAAATATTTTTTTAGGGTATGGTATTACTTCGATGATCCAGCAATTAGTAGCTGGTTTTAACGTAATTAACAACATGGGGCCACATAGGGTTGTGGCTTTTTTTTTAAAAAAAGTCATTAGTCCTGATTTTGCAGGTTAAGTTTTTCTTACTATATTTGAAATCGTTTTGTGTAATTAAACATTTAATTTGCATTAAATCACACATTCCTTTTCTTATGCAAATGCTTGCACAGAACATTTATTTATAAGTCTTTTTTTTTTCAATCACTTCATGTTTCACTAAAACCAAATTACCTTATGAGAAATTTTACAATTTTATTAATTATGGTCTTTGTTGCTGGTGCGGCTTTTGCACAAAACAGGGACATTGACCCGACAGTACATGAAATGCGCCTGGCCGAGGAAATGGAAAGGGCTGAAGTTCAACAGCCTTCCCTGGACCGCGCCCCGGACCTTGGCCGGCAACCCCAGCCCGGGCAGCTGCAGCCTATCATGTTGCGTGATGGCAACATGGGACATGCCTGGAACATTTTTGATAACAACGCAGGTATTGGAACCGGACCTGTTACTGTGGACCTTGATGACGGTACATTATCACTGATTCAGGCTGTTGATGGCGACTTAATCTGGATGGCTGCGGCAGATTACGCTGATGATATCTGGTATGCTGTCAGTAACGAAGCTAATGCTGGCTTGTATACCGTGGATCCTGCCACCGGCGATTATGACCTTGTTGGTACAACTGGATTAGCCTCTGCTACAGGCCTGGCTTACGATGTAACTTCCAGCATCATGTACCTGAGTCAGTACGACGGTGCAAACAGCCAGCTCTATGAAGTTGACCTTACGAGCGGTGACGTTACCCTTGTAGGTATGATCGCACCCGGTATCATAATAGGTATTGCCGGTGATGCAGACGGAAACCTTTATGGAGTCAGTATCTCGGACGATGCACTTTTCAGTATTGATCCAAACACCGGAGCGGGTACAAACATAGGTGGCATTGGTTTGACTCTTAACTTTGCGCAGGACATCGCATACGACCGCGACAATGACATCCTCTACGGTACATTGTATAGCCCTACCACACAAGGTGGATTGTATGAAATCGATACCGATACAGGGTTAGCAACAGAGATCAATCTCTTTATTGCAGAAGTTGCTGGATTTGCCATTCCCTTTATCGTTGCGGAAGATGACGCACCCGCCGAAGTTGCCAACTTTACCGTAACAGCTGGTGATGAAGGCGCACTGCACGCAGACCTGGCCTGGGACAACCCCGACGAGACCGTTGACGGACAAACACTGACTGAACTGCACGCCATCAACATTTATCGTGACGGCGAGCTGATTCATACTGTTGACGATCCCGTCATTGGCGGTGCTGAAACGTATCACGATGATGACATCACCGAAGCAGGAAACTATACCTACAGGGTTGTAGGCGAAAACGATGCCGGCGAAGGCCTGCCTGTGACCATGACGGTTTATATCGGAGAAGATGTACCGGCTGCACCGGAAAACATCGAACTTGTTGCCGATGGCAATGACGGCGCCCTTACCTGGGATGCACCCACAAGCGGCCTGTTTGACGGCTATTTTACCGGAGATAACATTACCTATACCGTGGTGCGCTTCCCCGACATGGAAGAGGTGGCTACCGACATTACCGAAGAACATTTCACCGATACGGAAGTGCCCGGAATCGGTAACTATTTCTATACCGTCACCGCAAGTAACCACATTGGAGAAGGCGGTACAGGGGAATCGAATGTGGAGCTTCTTGCTGCTGAGGGTATTCTTCTTTTTGAAATTTTTGATGACGAAGGTGTATTCCCCCCAGTAGGATGGAACTACGTGAATGGAGCTGCCGGCTCTTATTGGGAGCAGAGCTCTGTTAGTAGTTTTACCGGCGATTTTTCTGCACGCTCCTACCAGGGTGCTGCTTCAAGCAACCTGGCGGATGAATGGCTAATCACGCCCATGATCGACATGGAAAATCCCAATGCGCAAATGCTGGTCTTCCAGGGATATTCCAGCCAGGCACCTGACGGTACGCGCGAAAACATGCGCATCCTTGCCGTCGACCAGCTTTATGACAACGTGGATGATCTCCATGCCAATGCCACCCTTCTTGAGGTCGTTCCTTTTGAAGGAGAGTGGACGGAGCATGTAGTTGATATCAGCAGCTTAAGTGGTGATAAGCATCTTATCTTCAATTATTACATCACCGAAGATGACAACGCCACTTTTAACTGGATATATATTGACCATGTGCTTGTTAGTGATTTCGATAGCTTTACTCTGACCATGGAAGAGCCCGTGGGAGAAGGTACCGTTGTGCCGGCAGTAGGTGATCATATTTACCTGGAAGGCAGCGAGGTTACTGTTTCTGCCACCGCCGACATGGGATGGGTTTTCAGCCACTGGGATGGCAACGTGGAAGATGAGAACAGTGCTACTACCACCATCATCATGAACAGCGACGAAACCCTTACCGCACATTTCGATGAATTTGAAGGAATGGACCTGCCTTACACGGAGAAATTCGATGGGGTGCCAGCAGGAGATCTGCCTGCAAACTGGTTTACTGACGTAGCAAATTGGGCAGTTTGGGATTCAAATAACGCCGGCGGCGAAGCGCCTGAATTGCGCTTTAACTGGACGCCCTCAACTACAGGCAGGCTTGAGGTCATCTCCCCAAGCCTGAATACCTCAGGATGGTCAGAGCTGCTGCTTTCCTTTAAGCACATGGTCGATAACTGGTCTGACCCATGTATTTACACTTTGAGCGTTGTAGCCATAGCAGACGGCGAAGAACACCTCATTCATGAATGGGTGGATCCCTCTGACATTCCAGCCGAAGAAGTTGAATTCATCCTTACGGAAGCTTCCCATGGCGTGGGCACAGATGATTTCCACATTGCCTGGGTATTTGACGGTACGACATTTGATATCAATCAATGGTACATCGATGACGTGTTCGTTGGAGAGGCCCCCGACATGTACGAGGTGACCTTCCACGTGAAGGAAGATACTGCTGAAGAGGCTCCCATCGAAGGCGCCATGATATCGGTCGACGGCGAGCAGCTTGAAACCGGCGCCGACGGCACGGCTTCTATCGTACTGGTTGATGAAACGACCTACACGGCGAACATCACCGCCGGCGGCTACATCGGGGAAGAGGTGACCTTCACGGTTGACGGAGCAGACAAGGATGTAGAAGTACACCTTGAAGTGATCGAGATGTATACCATTTCTTTCAGTGTGATGGACGATGGCAATAACCCTGTTGAAGGTGCCGAGATCACCGTGATGCAGGAAAGCAAACGCAGCGTGGCGCTGCCCGCCCCCGGCGGATTGGCCAGAAGGGCTGAAGCTGCCACCGGCCAGGGTGAGGCCGTATCCGGCCACATGCTGGAAACGGCTCCCTCGACCAACCCTGGTGATGTTTCTGCAGGCTTTATCAATTACCGCGGCGGCGAGTGGATCTATTACTACAACCCGGATGCGATCAACGACAACGCCATAGGGTTGACCAGCGCTGGTGAGTGGCACGCCGCTATCCGCTGGGAGCCAGCCGACCTTGGCCCCTATGACGGATACCAGGTGAGCATTATCGAGATCTTCATGAACGACCAGCCCAACGGTGCCACCGCCAAGATATGGCAGGGCCCGAACCAGGATAACCTGACCCTGCAGGTGGAAGCTGTCATGGGTACAGCCACCCAAGACTGGGTAACGCTGGTCCTTGATCAGCCTTACATGATCGACACCACACAGGAACTCTGGATTGGCTGGGCCATTGATGACCCGGGGGCCGGAATCTTCCCGGCTGCCGTTTGCAATTCAA
>PWRF01000291.1 GCA_003556325.1 Bacteroidales bacterium
ATGGTCATCACCGCGTCTTCATCGATCTCATTTATGGGCGGATGTACCGGGTCGTCTTCACAGCCCACTAGGAAAAAAGCTGCCATGATGACGAGCAGGTATTTGCTGAATTGATCTATTTTCATGTGTTTATCGTTTTACAACTGTTTGGTATTCTGATGTATATTGTTTTAACGCAAGGGCTGCATCTGGCTTTTAGCTATTGGCTTTTGGCAATAGAGTCATATATTAAAAGCTTACAGTCTTCCTTAACTCCAGTGCACAGTGCGCAAAAAATATTCTGCTTTGCTTCATTATTTTGTTCACGGGCTTTTCATGTGAAAGCGTTTACTCGTTGTCATAGAGCCTAACATTATTCACGCGGAACGTTCCGGTGTTGCCTTCAGGGTCGCTGCCCTCATAGCGCCAGGCAATGTGTACGATGCCGGAGTAGCCGCTCAGGTCTATCAGGCCGGAGTCAACCCAGTCATATTGTCCATCTCCGCTACCGGCAAGGGTCGCTGGCAGCTCTTCCCAAGTGGCATCCTGGACGTCCTGACCATTGAAGTCGCTGGCAATATGCAGGCTGAATCCGTCATGGGTATAATGGGCTTGTGCGGACAGGAACTCCAGCACGGGTTGTGCGCTTGCATCCAGATCAACGGCGGGTGTTATCATCCACATGATATTGTAATCATCATTCGAATTGAAGGCTGTTGCCTGGGCAAAATGATCATCGTCGAAAGTCCTGCAAATCCAGGTTCTTTCACCTGTTTCAGCAATGGAGGACCAGCCGTTTGCAGTGATCTCATCATAATTCTCATACCCCTGGAAATCCTCGTCTATTGAGGTGACGGCATCCGGGTCTTCGCCATTGTCGTCATTGTCGTCGTCATCCGGGTCGCAGCGATCGCCGTCAAGGTTGACCTCGTGAAAGTGGCGGATGAAAAGTTGCATGGTGCCGCGGTGTTCTGTCACCACGGCGATAAGGGTGCCGTTGCCTTCCGGGATGGGTTCGCTGGCGAAGTTGGCATAGCCGCTGGTGCGCACCAGGATGGTATCGCCATGGCAGTCTTCCAGCGTGCGGTTCAATGCCTGCAGGTTTTCTTCATCTGCAAAATAAAGCCCTACATGCTCTTCCACAAACTGCACGTCGTGAAGCTTTACCAGGTGTGCCTGCATGTCGCTGCCGATGTCTGCTATGCTTACCTGCACAGGATCAACAACAACGCCGGTTTCTTTTTTGATGATGTTCTGATCCACATTCACATTGTCCAGCTGCAGCATCCCCTGGTAGGTGCTTAGCTCCGTGTTTTTAAGATAAATCCTGACGGAGTCGCCCTCATAAATGCCCCCGGGAGCCTGCAACCTCAGGTTTATGGCTGCCTCATGGTCCTGGACAAAGGCGCTGCGGTAGATATTGCCCGACTTGTCATCCATGGTAACAGTTCCATATACTGAATAATCGCCCTCAAAAACATGGGGTACATCCATCGCCCTGAGCTCTGATAAGGTCAGCACGGTCCCTATCGGGATATCTTCCGGATCCGGCTCGTCAAAATCATCGTGTATGCAACCCTGCATCCACAGTAACCCAGGAACAACAAGGGAGATGAAAAGTATTCGTTTTATAAACTTGAACATATGGTTGGCTTTTTTATGTGTTGACACTTTTTCTGTTGATTTTAGCAATTAAAAACGGAATACCAGGTTGGCGAAATAGTTCCGGCCATAGAGGTAAAAATATTTTGATGCAAACTGTTCCGGCCTCTGTGAATCGTAGCGGAGCTGTTCAAACCCGCCGATACGGAAGTCCTGGACGTCAAAGATGTTGGATACGCTGATGTTGAAGTTGATGAAATACTGTCGCTGGATTCTCCATGAGCGTCCAAAGTAGGCGTCGAAGGTAAAGTTGTGATCCATTTTTTCCTGGTCCAGCAGCTGGTTCCATTGCGGGTCGGTGTATACCAGGTCTTCTACTGCTTCTGCTGTGCGCCTGTCTGGGTTGATATCGATATAGATGTCGTCAAAATAGTTGGCGTTCACACCGACGAACCAATAATTCGGGCTGTCGTAGCGTAACCCTACCGAGCCGGCTGTGTGCGTCATACCGCCCACCTTGTAGTTTTCCAGGTAGACCTTACGGCCGTCTGCGATAACCTCAAAGTCGTTGTCTCTCGCAATGGTTACTTCAGGGTTGGAGTTGTAGATGTAGTTTCCGGTACCGGCCACGATATAGCCTGAGATCGTGGACGTAAGTGACAGGTCGATACCCAGCTCTGCACCCATATGTTGCTTGTCCACATCGGTCATGATGTAGTTCACGAAAGTGCGCATCTCGTCGTGATAGAAGCTGCGCGACCAGGTTTGGTCCTGGAATTCGGTATAGAAAAAGGTCAGCCTGGACTTGATCGAAGGCGTACGTACAATGTAGCTCATGTCGCCGGAGAAGATGGTTTCGCTGTCGAGGCCTTCGATAACGTGGTCGCGCACCCGCGAGGAGATATAAGCGTTGCGGAAGTAGGGCGCCCTGGTCATATAGGCGGCATTGCCATCCAGGTAGTGGCGGCCGGTGATCTTCCAGGTGGCACCGCCTTTTAGTCCGAAGTTGGTGAAGTTTTGTTTTTCGCTGTCGCCGTAGGAATTATCCGGGAAACGTGCGTTTTTCATGTGCCCGGTGCGCCAGAAAGTGGTGTGGGAGAACTCACCGGCTACATAGAAGTCCCATGAGGGGAGGATCCACTCGCTTTGTGCGAACATGGAGTAGTTGTTGATGTTGCCGGTAAAGTCGTATCCGAACACATCGCCTTCTCCCACGATGCGGTTGGGGTTGTTCAGGTCGGGTTGTGCCATCTCCGGATCGTCAAAATCCCTTTCGGCAAACTGGTCGATGTCGTAGAAGAATTCGCCGCCGAGGAGATCATCCACGGTTTTGAACTGGTGGGTCTGCGACAGGGCGACGTTCACACCGCCTGTCAGGGTATGTCTTGGATCAACCCTGTGTTCTATGGTGCTGTTGAAGGTTAGCTGTGTTCTGTCGTTTCTCCTGTCCTCCAGGATATATTTTGACCGGTATCCTGTTACATCATTACCCTCTATGCCGTCGACGTTGTTTACGGTATAGAGGTTTCGGCGATTGGCATTGTAAAACCAGTCCCAGTCGATCTGGCTGATCTCCCCGGTTTCCCACAATTCGGTGAGCAGGCCGTACATCTGCGGATCGTTTTGGTGCCAGCTGGGCAGCCAGCGATAGTAGTCGGGCCTGGGGTCACCTGCCAGGTTGTAGTCGGGGTGAGGATGCGAGCGGTGGCTGTCGTACCAGTTAAGCGCTGTTGAGCCTCCCCGGCCGAAACTGTAGGCTGCGGTGGTTGCAATCTCGGTCTGGTCGTTTGGGGTGTAATAGTGCGAAAGGAACACCCAGGGGTTATGGTAGTTGTTTACGCGCGCATTGCGTCTTTCGCCGTTCTGGTAGCCCCAGTTGGGGTTATAGTAATTTGTCCCGGTCAGGTCATAGGCTTCCTGCACGGCTACCCCGGGTCTTCCGGTACGTGAAGGAGAGCCAAAGGCGATCAGGCCAATGCTGTGGCGGTCGTTGATCTCGCGTTCGGTTGACAGGAAATAGCCCCATGCATCGTAAAAGGTGCCGGGTGCATAGCCTTCCCCTGCTGAGCGGCGTGAGCCACTTATGGTGAAAGCCCAGCCGTTGTCCTGCATGCCGGTATTGTGCGTAAACATCATCCTGTGGTTGTAGGTGCGGTTGGCATTGGAATAGGTAGCCCTGGTGCCGGGACCGAATTGCGACGCGCGCGTTACAATGTTTGTGGCACCTCCCACACCGCCAAAGGTTTGCCGGTGCGGTCCGAGCCCATGCACAGGCACGGTCTGACGGGTAACGTCATTCAGGCCACCCCACACAGAAAAAAATGCCCGGCCGGTTTCAGGGTCGTTAACGGGAATGCTGTTTATCATCACCGTAGTGTTCTCAGAGTCATAGCCCCTGATCCGGTAACGTGCCGCACCAAAGTTGAATCCCGCCGTGCTCACATAGATGTCACGGGAGCCCTGGAGGAGGCTCGAAATGTCGTGCGACTCCTCTTCCGCTTCAAGGTCATCGATAGAAATCGTCATGATCGGAATGTCGCGGTCTTCTATGTCCAGGGTGTCAGCCTCTTCATCAGGCAGGTATTGTGCATGCCCGGACCACACAGCGGCAAACAAAAAAGAGAGTGTCAAAAAAACATGTTTTTTCATATACAATACTGTTTTATCGTCAGGGGGGATTATCCCAAATATTTGTAATCAGATGGTGATATTCCCATAAAATGATTATTTTTGATAGATCAAAATTAGTCATTTATTATGGAACCTGCAGCAAATCATAAACATTTTTGGGGTGCGGCCTTGCTGGCTGCACTGGTTTTTTTTACAGCTATCCCTGTCAAAGAGATACGTGCCGAAGACGACAGGCGCGACATTATAGCGGTACCCATTGGATTTTATAATGTAGAAAACCTTTTTGATACGATCAATGATCCGGATATCCGGGATGATGACTGGACCCCGGACGGTGCCAACCGCTGGAATACTGAGCGTTATTTTGAAAAGCTGGAAAACCTGGCCAAGGTGATCTACAAGCTGGGGCAGGAAAAGAACCCCCATGGCACTGCCGTGCTTGGCCTGGCAGAGGTGGAAAACGAGACGGTGCTGGAAGACCTGGCTGCCCAGGAAAAGATCCGGGACCGCAATTACCAGGTGGTACATGAAACAAGTCCGGACCCCAGGGGTATGGACGTGGCTTTTTTCTACAATCCCACCTATTTCGAATACGACAGCCACAAAGCCTATCCCACGGTGATCGAAGACCGCCCTGATTTTACCACCCGTGATCAGTTGCTTCTGAGCGGATACTTGTTAGGTGAGCGCATGCATTTCATCGTGGCGCACTGGCCCAGCAGGGTAGGAGGTGAGGCCAGGAGCCGCCCGCTTCGTATCGGGAAAGCAGATATAGCGCGCCATATCATCGACTCCATACAGGAAGCGGAACCAGGCGCCAAAGTATTTATGATGGGCGACTTCAACGACAACCCGAACGACATCAGTATACGCAGGCACCTTCGCTCCAGGGGCTCCAAGGAAGATCTGCAGCAAGATGAACTCTACAACCCATACGAGTCATTTTACAAGCAGGGAATCGGCACTAACGCCTGGCGTGATGCCTGGAGCCTTTTCGACCAGATCCTCCTGACCCCGTCCCTGCTCAATGACGACTACAGCGACTTTACTTATCTGCGCGCCGAAGTCTTTAACCGGCCTTTCCTGCGACAACCCTCCGGGCGGTTCAAAGGCTATCCTTTCAGGACTTTTGGCGGCGGTGTTTACCTTGGTGGATACAGTGACCACTTCCCGGTATGCGTTTATCTTATCCGGGAATATCAAAATAATTGACCATGGCAGTAAAAAACACTCGGCAAAAACGATCCCGCCGCAAAAGAAGGCACGCTATTAAATACAAGCCGGTAAGTTTCAAGCTAACGGTAGGGCAGAAAAAAGCCCTGGAAAGCTATTGCAAGACGCATAACATCACACCGGTACGATTCATGAAGGCTCTGGTAAACAACCATGTGGAGCGTTACCGCAACACCCCGCCACCTCCTTCCTATGTCACGGAAAACCAACTGAAACTCTTCGATTCGGAAACAGGATAATGTGCTAATGTGTTAATGTGCCAATGTGCTAATTGAAGAGTCGTTTTTGCAGTGTTCAGTTTTTAAGGTTCCTCCAAAACAACTCCCTGACCATTGCACACGCTATAACCATGTAGCTGCAAACAAAGGGGAAATCTCATCTTTTATCCGAAACCCTTCATTAGCACATTGGCACATTAGCACATTAACTTATTTCCCAAAGTCCACCACGGTCACACCCGCTCCTCCCCGGTCTGGGTGTTCATCTCTAAAACGGTGTACCTGGGGTGTTTCTTTGAGCAGGTTGCGAATCGCAGGTCGCAGCACCCCATCTCCTTTGCCGTGCAAAATCCTTATCTGCGGAACTCCCAGCAGCCATGCATCGTCAATATGGGCTTGCACTTTGTGCAGGGCTTCGTCCACGCGGCAGCTGCGGATGTCGAGGTCAGGGCTGAAGGCAGCAGCTCGTGCGTTCAGGTCAAAGGTGCTGCTTTGGCTGCCTGCTTTTCTCTGCTGTTTGATTGCTGACTTTTTAAGCTTTACCAGGTCATCAAGGGCAACACGCATCCGGATGTTGCCAAACACCACCAGGGCCTTTTTCCCGGAAATCTCTTCCACTTCGCCTGGGGTTTCCTGTCCCTTTACCTTCACAGCGTCTCCCTCGCGAATGGGTCCCGGTGCCGTTTCTGGCTGCTGTTGCACCTTTTGCTTTTTCTTTTTCGCTTTTTTCGCAGGCGCATCAGGCATTTTCTGCAGTTTTTCCGTCTCTTCGCGGATATACTCTTCAAGGGCCTGCCGTGCCTCCCGGGTCTTTCCTTTCTCTGCACCCGCTTCTTTTATCTGCCGGATCGTATTCTCGATGATCCTGTTAGCGCCTGCAAGGATCTGTTGAGCTTCGCGGCGTGCTTCTGCAAGAACCTCATTTTTCCGGCCCTGCAGCTCATCGCGCAGGCCTTCGTATTTCTCTATCATCTCTGCCAGGAAATCATCGGCATGCCGCAGCTGTTTTTCTTTGGCTTCCAGCTCCGCCTTCTTCACATCAAGGTTCTGGAGCTGCACATCGAAATCCAGGTCCTTGTCGCCTGCCAGGTCTCCGGCCCGCTCCAGGATATCCCCGGAGAGCCCGATTGAACGGGCTATCTCGAAAGCAAAGCTGCTGCCGGGGTTGCCTGTTTTCAGCCTGTACAGGGGGCGCATCTCCTTGCTGTCGAAAAGCATGGAGCCGTTCAGCAGGCCTTTATGCTTTCCGGCCATCAGCTTCAGGTTGGTATAGTGGGTGGTGATGACCCCCATGGCCTTCCTGTTGTTAAGTTCTTCCAGGATGGATTCGGCAATGGCACCACCGATGCGGGGTTCCGTGCCCGCACCGAACTCGTCGATCAGGAAAAGCGACCGTTTATCCACATTGTGGACGAAGTACTTCATGTTGTGCAGGTGTGAGCTGTAGGTGCTCAGGTCGTTCTCCAGCGACTGTTCGTCGCCGATGTCGATAAGCAGGCGGTGAAAGATGCCGGCTTCCGAGTAGCTCTCCATGGGCACCAGCAAGCCGCATTGCAGCATGTATTGGACCAGCCCGCAGGTTTTCAAACACACCGATTTACCGCCGGCATTGGGTCCGGAGATCACCAGGATGCGGTGTTCTTCGTTGAGTTCTATGGTAAGCGGCACCACGTGCTTTTTCTGTTTCTTATAGGAAAGGTACAAGAGGGGATGCCTGGCGTTCACCCACTTGAGCTGTGGTGTGTCTTTCAGCTGTGGCATGAGGGCGTCCATCCCGAGCGCTAATTTGGCTTTGGCCCTTACGGCGTCAACCTGCCCCAGCATCTGGTATGCCTTTTGGAGCTCGGGGATCATCGGCCTTAGTGTGTCGGCGAAGGCTTTTAACAGCCGGATGACTTCCTGCCGCTCTTCTCCCTCCAGGTCGCGTACCCGGTTATTCAGGCCGAACACCTCTTCCGGCTCCAGGAAAGCCGTTTGCCCTGTTGCCGAATGATCGTGAATAAATCCCCGCACCTTGCGCTTATAGGCCACGGGCACCGGGATCACCTGGCGTCCGTTGCGCAGGGCCAGCTCCACGTCCCTGTCGACCCAGCCTTCTGCCTTCCCTTCATTCAGGATGGTGTTGATACGGCGGAGCGCTGCCTTCTCCAGCTCCTCCTTTTTTTGCCGGATGTCCCGGAGTTCCGGGGAGGCGCTGCTTCGCACCTCACCGTGCTCGTCTATCAGCTGATGAATGCTCGCAGGCAGCTCCGTGTCCACGTTTATGCCCCTGGCGAGCCTGGCCAGCCAGGGATATTTAACTTGTTCATCTTCGCCTCTGCGGTCCAGAAAATCCAATACGTCCAGAATGGTTTGCAGGGAAAGCCGGAGGTCGAGCAAGGCTTCCCCTTCGGCATAGGTGCCCTCCGGGCGGAGCCGTCCAAAGAGTTCTTCCGGGTCGTGATAGTTAGATCCGGGAAAGTGCTCGCCCGCAAGGAGGATCTGCCGGAACTCCTCCGCCTGGCTAAGCCGCCTGCGGATGCTGTCGCTGTCGGTGTCGAAAGCGATGGTGTCGACAACCTTTCTCCCCAGCGAACTGAAGCATAGCTCAAGCAGCATCGTCCGAATGCGGTCAAAGCCTGTCTTTTCCTCAAAATTTGCCGGATAGGTATGTGTCATGTATTTCAGTATTGTCGAAATGTCGAAATGTCAAAAGGGCAAAATGCAGAAATGCCGAAAAGCCGAAAAGCCTGTTTTGGCTGTTAGTGGAGAGCCCAATTGCTTTCCGGGTTAACGTTCTCTTTCTGTAAAGCGTTCAATGGTTTCTCACACAAAACACTGGCAAAAATACACAATGCATCCACACCATCGTCAGCAAGTGTCAGGCGTGCCTTCTGCATCTGCCGGTTATGAAGTGCTGTATGATGAAAACGGGGGTGCGGAAGTTCTTGTTGTGCTTGATGTCAGTCCTGCCTGTGAGCAGCTGATGGGGGACAGATACAGACATATTCATTGGCACGATGCTTTTGGTTACGTGCCGGTTGCATGTTTGCGGCAATCGGTAAGCCTTATGTCGTAAATCATTGATTCATCGTATACCTTGTATACCTTTCCAAAGCGGCAGCAATTGGATGCAGGTATTCCAGGTCTAATGCCTGTAAATCAAAAAACCATTGCTCCCTACTTTGCTGTCACCTATCAATATGCTCGCGGTTTCCGGAAGATCGACCGTTATGGCATGCCCGAAATTTACCACCACACTGATGTTTGTCCCATCATATGTCCTGGTAAATTGTATGATATCATCGTTGCGCTCAAGCGACGAATATTCACCATACTGCAAGCATTTTTCCTTATTTCTGAGGCTTATGAGTTCTTTATAGGTGTGGAGGATCGATTCTTCGTTTTGCAATGCCTTTTTTACGTTTACCAATGGGTAATTCTCCTGAACCCGTATCCAGGGAGTACCTGTGGTAAATCCTGCGTGTTTGCTATCGTCCCATTGCATCGGGCTTCGGGATCTGTCCCTGTTATGCCTGTTCACCTCGGCAAGGGCGTCTTCGGGGGTTTTACCTGCTTCAATTGCCAGATGATACTGCGTACGGCCCTGAACATCAATCATATCGTTTATGCTGCGGGCTTCAATGTTTTGCATGCCAATCTCTTCTCCGTAATATATGAACGGAATGCCCCTGGCTGTGAGGGTAAGTGCTGCAAGTGCTTCAGCCCTGGCAGGGTCGTGATCAGCAAGGCGGCTCATCAGGCGGGGCATGTCGTGGCTGCCAAAAAACAGGGTAGGATAGCCTTGCAGCTTCTCTTCCATGCTCACTAACTCATCGAAAATGCGTTCAACCGAAAACTCCGGAATGCTGCCAAAGTTAAAGTTGAATACCACATCCATCATGTCTGGTGCCTGGTAAAGCTTTAATATGTCAAGCTGGTCGCTGCCCACTTCGCCCACCACAAACCTATTGTCGTATTCATTTATGGTTTCCCTGATGAGGCGCATGGCATCCTTCACCCCCGGCTGATCGATGTCGTATTTGTGTATTTGCTTCCCATTTTCCATGGGATTGTCATCCAGGATGCCATCCGTAAGCAAAAAATTGATCACATCCAGCCGGAAACCATCGATTCCCAGGTCGAGCCAGAAGCGAAGCACATCCTGAATTTCTTTTACAACCTTTGGGTTGGTCCAGTTCAGGTCCGCCATACGCACGTCAAACTTATGATAATAATATTGGTTTGTGAGCGTATCCTTTGTCCAGGCTGGCCCCCCGAAGAAGGATTCCCAGTTGTTTGGTTCGTCGCGCCAGATATAATAATCGCGATACGGGTTGTCCTTGGACTTCCGTGCCTCCTGGAACCACTCAGAGTCAGTGGAGGTGTGGTTTACCACCATGTCCATTATTACCTTTATGCCCCTTTTATGTGCTTCTGCCAGAAACTCCCTGAAGTCATCCATGTTGCCGTACATCGGGTCGACACTGCGGTAATCGGCCACGTCATAACCATTATCAACTCGTGGTGATTTTTGAAAGGGGGTAAGCCATATTCCTTTGATGCCCAGTGATTCCAGATAATCAAGCCGGGATGTCATGCCTTTAAAATCACTAAAGCCGCTGCCATCGCTATCCTGAAAAGAGGGCATGTAGATCTGATAAAAAACAGCCTCTTTCCACCAGGCAATTTGTTCATCCTGCGGTTCTGTTGTGAGTGAGCATGCAGATAGTGTAAAAGCCAGGAATACAAACCAGTAATGTTTTTTCAACATGATGCGTTATGATTTTTGTGTATTAAAAAAAGGGGCTCAGCATTCTTTATCCTTAAAGAACCCTGAGCCCCTTGTATTTCGATTCAGCCTGCGCGAATCCTGCAGGTTAGGTAAGCCAGGCATGATCAAGCCCGTGCGGGTCAATCATTTTCCAACATTTTATCAGGGCTTTTCAAGGTCATAGATTGACTGCACCTGCGCTGATGTTAGTATGGTGTTGTAGATTCTTACATCATCCATCGCTCCATGGAAATATCCGCCCCAGGGCAGGGGTATGATCAGGTCATTGTCATAGTTTGAATCATCTTCTGCATACTCATCTGTGTCACGGCCAAAAACGAGGGCGTTATCGGTGTTTGGTAATGCTGTTCCGGGTGTGTTATCCCATGCTTGTGATTCGGTGCCATTGAGGTAGAAGATCATGTTACCGTTTCCAAAGGTAACTGTCAGGTGGTACCATGTGTCAAGTTCGAGCTCCGGGTCAGAGTCCCTGTCGTATATTCCTTCGGTGGTGTTAATGGTGAAGAAGGACTTGTTGACTGACTGCAGTTGGAATTTGTAGGTGTTCCAGGAGTGGATACCGATGAACCGGTTGTTTTCAAGAGTTTCTGCTGCCTTTATCCATAGTGAAATGGAGATGTTGGGTGGAGTAAGAGCCGGGCTGTTGGGTATGAGTACATGGGCACCTTCATTAAAGAAGAGTGCTCCATTTTCGTTCCCATAGCGGTCGGTGGTCCATTCGGGCATGCCGCCGCCCCAGGCATCGGAGCCGTCTTTTAATGTACCGTGGAAATTGTTTCCTGAGAAATCAGTGAGGATATCACCGCCCCCTTCGTTAAATGTCCAGTGACCAACCAGCGCTTCTGGTGCGATCGGAACGACCTCTTTGTCAAGGTAGTCATCAATGGCCTGCGAAAGGTTCACTGTGGCATTGTCTACTTCAACCTGGGTAGCATTTGGATCATCATAAACGGCTTGTGCCAGGTCGATAACATCCTGCAGAATGGCTTGTGAGCCATACTGGTATTGACCTTCGGCAGTGCCTTCGGTGGTATTCTCGATAAGATCTTCTGCCTCCTGGATTGTTGCTGCCAGTTCGGTTTTGTCTATCGGATCCACATCATCGTCGTCATCGCTGCAGGCATAAAAGGTTACCATGCCGCCAGAGATGAGCGCGATCATCAAAAACTTAAATAATTTGTGCTTTTTCATAATACTTGAAGTTTTGGTTAAAAAAAATGAGAATTAAAGGTTAATTATTGATTTGATTATTGATATCCACCTCGCTTTGGGGGATAGGAAAATATCTGTGTTCACCATAGACAAAGTTTGTGTGGGACAGTCTTTCTTCTGCATAGCTTTGTCCGTAGCGCATCATATCGAAAAAGCGATGAAACTCAAAGCCCAGCTCCACACGTCGCTCTCTCCTGATGATGTTGCGTAATTCGGCCTGGTCGGTTGTGGTGATGCCGGGCAACAAGCCTTCGGGTACAGTTCCAAAGCCATCCAGTGTTTCATCGTGCAGAAAGCTTTCCCTGGCGCGTGTGCGCACCTTGTTGAGCGGTATCAGTGCTTCGGCCGGCTGCCCCGATTCGTTAAGTGCTTCTGCTTTGATCAGCAGGATCTCTGCATATCGCATAAAAACATAGTTAAGGTCGCTGTCGGCCTTTGTCCCCACGGGTATTTCATCGAGTGGCTGAACATGTTTTTTGACGAGAAAGCCTGTTCGTGACCATGCCGGGTCAAACTCCTCCCCGTTGATCCATGTGCCGCCTTCTCTGCCGATGCTGTAGTCGAGCCGCGGGTCATAAATCCCGTTTTCATTGTGTTCAAATGCATCCATGAATTCTTCACGTGGTGCATTGAAGAAATACCCGTTTTCATGCTGCGGAGCAAACCATTGATTCAGGGAGTTGCCCATGAAGGGATCCTGTCCGCTAAGGTGCTGAATTTCAAATATCGATTCTGCGTTATTTTGCTTGCAGGCCATGAAGTTATGGCTGTAAACATCCATCAATGTGTAATTGCCTGTGGCATCGAGGTCGTTGATGGCCGACAAGCTGGCTGCATAGTTTTCCTGGAAAAGGTATGCTTTTGCCAATAAGCCCAATGCAGCTCCTTCTGTTGCTCTTCCTGCCTGGGTGCTGCCAATTTCTGATAGCACTTCTGCCGCTTGCTGGAGATCTGTTTCTATCTGAGCGTAAATATTGTCAACCGAAGAAACCGGCACGTGGAGGTCTGAGGCCGCATAAGCGGGCTCCGTTTTTAAGGGGATCTCCCCAAAGATGTTTACAAGGTGGAAATAGTAATATGCCCTTAAAAATTTGGCTTCGGCGGCAACCAGCTCTCTCACCTCGTCGCTGACGTCAGGCCCCAGGCGGTGGATCACATCGTTGGCCCTGGATATTCCTTCATAATATCTTTGCCAGATATGTTGCAGGAAGCCATTGTCACGTGTATAGGTAAACTGCTCAATGAACTCTATTTCGCTTTGGTCTCCTGCAAACCCTCCTTTTATGGCATCATCGGAGGCAACATCACCAAAGACCCATAGCGGATTCCTGATGTTTGTAAAGCTCATGGGCTGGTAGGCCGCAGTAAGAGCAAGCATGGCATGATCGTCGGTTTTATAGAAGGTGCTGCTGGTGTATATTCCCTGCAGGTCCTCGTCCAGAAAATCGCTGCAGGCACCTGCAAGAAGTATCATGCTCAAAACGATAATTCTTTTCATGGTCAGGCTTTTTATGTGTTTGTGTCTTTTTCTTACCAATTCGTTCATTTAGAATGAAATGCTTACCCCTATGTTGAATGATCTGGCCAGGGGATATGTGCCCCAGTCGATTCCTGCAGCGGCATCTCCTTCGGCCCTGGAGTTATCGCTGGTAGTCATCTCCGGGTCGAGGCCAGGGTATTGAGTGAATGTCAAAAGGTTATGTGCAACGAAATAGACTCTTGCGCGGCTCATTGCCAGGCGTTCCGTAAGCCTGTCAGGCAGAGTATATCCTATTTGCAGGTTTTTCAGCCTCAGAAATGAGGCATCCTCCAGGAACCTGGTAGAAGGTTTTGTATTGTTGCCTTTTGCACTCCAGGATGCACGGGGCTGGGTGTTGCTTGTCCCTTCTCCTGTCCATCGTTCATCATAATACCTCATGGTCAGGTTAAACGGGCGGTAGAACCCTTCAATGTCTGTTGCCACCTGGTAATAGATCTGATGGCCAAAGGCTCCGTGCCAGAAAAGAGAGATGTCGAAGCTACGGTAGGTGGCAGCCATCTGGAATCCTGTTGTATATTTTGGGATGGCACTTCCCACGTGCACCCTGTCTTGTTCGTTAATAATACCATCGCCGTTCTGGTCTACGTAGCGGACATCTCCGGGACGAATATTTGATCCCTGGTATGCACTGGTCACGATCTGCAATTCATTCTGGAATATCCCATCCATTTCGTAGAGAAAAAACGAACCTACAGGAAAACCTACTTCTGTGCGTGTTGCATACACGCCGTGATCGATACGTCCGCCCATGATGGGTGCAGCCAGGCTAAGCACTTCATTTTGCAGATAGGCGATGTTTCCGCTGAATTCCACACCAACCCGGCCCAGTTGGTCACGGTAAGTGAGTTCCATTTCAAAGCCTTCGTTCAGTATCTCTCCATTGTTGACCCACGCAGGATTTGAATAGCCCGCAGATGGGGGGATGGGCTCTTGCACCAGCATGTTGGCGGTTATCTTTCTGAAATAGTCCATGGCAACAAAGAGTCTGCTCTCGAAGATGGCTATATCAAGCCCAATGTCAAGCTGCGTGCTTGTCTCCCATTGCAGGTCCCTGTTTCCCAGGACGGATATGGCGTATCCGCTGGCCATGCTGCCTCCGAAAGGATAGTTGAAGTTAGGCGCTATCTGGTCAGAATATGCATAGTTGCCGACCTCCTGGTTGCCTATGGCTCCGTAGCCTGCCCTCAGCTTCAGCATGTCAAAAAAGTCGCTGTTGTTCATGAAGCCCTCCCTGTCGATCCGCCAGGCACCTGAAATGCTGTAAAATGTGCCCCAACGGTTGTCCGGGCTGAAGCGTGACGAGCCATCCCGGCGCAGGGTTGCAGACAACAGGTATTTGTCGTTGTAAGTATAGTTTACCCGCCCGAACAGGGAAAGCAATGTGTTGGCCCAGCTGTTTTCCGAAACAACAATGGTTCCCAGGCCATTTCCCAGGAATACAAGGTTGTCTGCCTGGTCGGGGAAGTCGCGCTGGGTGGCCGAATCAGTATATCCGTCGTTCTTTATTGCTTCCGTCCCAATCATGGCAGATACGGAGTGGACATCTCCAAAGAGTTCGTTGTAAGAGAACACATTGCTGGCAGATAGAGACTGATAGTAGCCGTTATTGATCTCCAGGGAGTTGGGGTTGTTGATTCTGTCGTTGGTGCCCCAGTTTTCGTTAAACCTTCTCCGGTAAAAGTCTGTTCTGTCGATCCCGTAGGTGCCTGAAAAGTGGAGGGATGGCAGCAACTCAATATGTGTGTTTATATCTCCGAAGATGCGATTTTCGCGAATGTTGTTATTCATTTTGTGGGCTAGTCCGACGGGGTTGTAGCCGTCGCCGAAGAAACCGGGATGAGAAGGCATGTCAACATAATTACCGTCGTCATCTTTTACCGGTATGGGGGGCGTACGAAAGAGTGCATAACGTACCACACTGCCGCCATTGCCACCAAAGCCATCGCCGCTGCTGCCA
>PWRF01000077.1 GCA_003556325.1 Bacteroidales bacterium
AAGACCTTCGGTTTTGCCGGCGGACGCGAGGACATCTGGCATCCTGAAAAAGACATCAACTGGGGAAGCGAGAAGGAATGGCTGGCGCCCACCAAGGAGAGGTATGCAGACGACCAGGACTGCGACTCGCTGGAAAATCCGCTCGCTGCCGTGCAGATGGGATTGATTTACGTGAACCCGGAAGGCGTGGATGGAAATCCTGACCCCCTGAGAACCGCAAAGGACGTTCGCAGGACTTTTGCGCGGATGGCCATGAATGATGAGGAGACCGTGGCCCTGACTGCGGGCGGCCATACTGTAGGGGAGTGTCATGGAAATGGGCCTGCTGAAGACCTGGGGCCAAAACCGGAGGCTGCAGATTTAGAAGAGCAGGGTTTTGGGTGGAAGAACCCCAAAGGCAAGGGCCATTCCGAAGATACCGTATCCAGCGGAATTGAAGGTGCCTGGACCACCAACCCGCACCGGTGGAACCACGATTACTTCCGCCTGTTGTTCGAACACGAATGGGAGCTCACAAAAAGTCCGGCGGGCGCATGGCAATGGGAACCCGTAGACATGAAGGAAGAGGACAAGCCCTTTGATGCCCACATCCCGGGAGTGCGCCGCAACCCTATCATGACGGATGCCGACATGGCCATGAAGATGGATCCCGAATACCGCAAGATCTCTGAACGCTTTTACAAAGATCCGGAACTCTTTGCAGATAAGTTTGCACGGGCATGGTTTAAGCTTACACATCGCGACCTGGGTCCCAAAAGCCGCTATCTCGGTCCTGATGTGCCCAAAGAAGACCTGATATGGCAGGACCCTGTTCCGGCAGTCGACTACACCCTTTCTGATGCCGAAATTGAAGACCTCAAGAAGAAACTCCTGGAGAGCGGGTTAACACACGTTGAGCTCATCAACACCGCCTGGGACAGCGCCAGAAACTTCCGTGGTTCTGACTACAGGGGAGGGGCCAACGGAGCACGAATCCGTCTTGAGCCGCAAAAAGACTGGGAAGGCAACGAGCCAAAGCGCCTGGAGAAAGTGCTCAGGGTGCTCGGTGAGATACAGGCCGGCCTGGATAAAAAGGTCAGCATCGCCGACCTCATCGTGCTGGGTGGTACGGCAGCTGTTGAGAAAGCGGCCCAGGAGGCAGGCGTATCCGTCAAGGTGCCTTTTGCCCCGGGCCGCGGTGATGCCACGCAGGAAATGACAGACGTAGAATCTTTTGAGTTCCTGGAGCCCGTTCACGATGGCTTCAGAAACTGGCAGAAAAAAGAATATATTGTCAAGCCGGAAGAATTGCTTCTTGACAGGGCGCAGCTGCTGGGGTTGACAGCTCCCGAAATGACGGTGCTTATCGGCGGCATGCGGATGCTCGGAACCAATTACGGTGGCACCAAACACGGTGTGTTCACCGAAAAGGAGGGGGTGCTCAGCAACGATTTCTTCGTGAACCTGACCGATATGAACTACTCCTGGAAACCGGTTTCAGAAAACCTGTATCACGTCGTCGACCGGAAGACAGGTGATGTCAAATGGACTGCCACACGTGTGGATCTTGTCTTTGGCTCCAACTCCATCCTGCGCGCATACTCAGAGTTCTATGCACAGGACGACAACAAGGAAAAGTTTGTTCAGGATTTTGTCGATGCCTGGGTAAAGGTCATGAACGCCGACCGGTTCGACCTGGAGTAAATAGGCGATCGCCCCGGAACCGGAAGCTTCCAAAGGGACTTCCAGCTTAAGGTTAATAGATTCTGTGTGTCTTTCGTGCCCTTTGTGGTGAATACTCTTTTTCACCATAAGGGGCACGCATACATAATTAAAAATATTCCGTATATTTGTAATTAATATTTATAATATTACGCCAATATATGAAATCACGTTCCTTGTATACGGTACTAAAAAACAAAAGCAGAAACCGTTTTGGTAGAATTATTATTCTTACCGGGGCAAGGCAAACAGGAAAAACCACCCTGGTAAAAAAGGGGTTCAGCGATTATACATACCTTTCCATTGAAGATCCCACCCTGAGAAGTGAATATATGCAACTTACATCGTCGCAATGGGAATCGTTTTATCCTAAAGCAGTGCTTGATGAAATTCAAAAAATGCCTGGCCTTTTTGAAAGCATCAAAGCAGTTTATGATCAATATGAGGAGACACGGTATATTCTTTTGGGATCGAGCCAATTGCTGCTTCTGCAAAAAGTAAGAGAGAGTCTGGCCGGCAGGTGCAGCATTTATGAAATTTTCCCGTTAACCATTCCTGAACTGGCTACCTCAAAATGGAGTGAAACAGTAAATGAATCTTTATTCCAGAAATATCTTAACCACAAAAAGTTACCCCAGCTTCATCCATCATTTAAGTTAAGTCCGGATTTCGCGCGCGCTAAAAATTTGTTTGAATTCTATCTTGCATTTGGCGGATACCCAGCCATTTCGGATAACGCTTTATCGGATAAGGAACGCGATGAATGGCTGCACAACTACATTCGCACCTATCTGGAAAGGGATATCAGGGACCTGGCAGACTTTAAAAACCTGGAGCCTTTTTTGCGAATACAGCAGACCACGGCTTTGCTAACCGGAAAAATGTTAAACTATTCTCAATTGGCCAAAGAGGCTGATATTACTCCAAATACTGCCAAAAAGTTCATTACTTACCTTGAGCTAAGTTACCAGACAATTTCACTTAAACCATGGTACAAGAATCCTTTAAAACGGCTTCATAAAAGCCCAAAGTTGCATTATCTTGATCCGGGCATACAAAGAGCAATACTCAAGAAACAGGGACAAATAAGCGGAAATGAATTCGAAAGTGCCATTATTGCTGAACTTTATAAGCAAACCCGCTATATTGACTTCAGGGGTGAGTTTTATCATCTGCGCACACTAGATGGGCGGGAGATCGACCTTCTCATAGAAACCGAAGATGGATACATTGCCATAGAAGTTAAACTAACAAGCAGGGTTAATCATTCCGATGCACGACATCTTTCCGGGCTTGATGAAATACTCGATAAGCCATTGCTACATTCTTTTATCCTGAGCAACGATCTGAAAATAAGAGAAATTGCAGATAATATTACTGCTATTCCGGCGGCTATGTTTCTATTTTGAAAATAAGGTATGAGTGACCGGATTTAAGAAACAGGTATGACAGTGCATGACTGGATATTGATCTTCACCATATCTTTGTTGTTTCTTGTTTTCAAATGGCTGGAAGAAGTTGTTCTTTCCAGGCAAACAAGCCTGAATCAGGAATAATGATACCGCATTGACAGAACCTGAACTTTGTTGTTAACAACTCTGTAGATCAGACGATGCTCTCTATTGATTCTTCGACTCCACCACCCGGATAAATCATGTTTTAATTCTTCAGGCTTTCCAATCCCACTGTAAGCATGCTTGTGAATATCGTTTAACAGATCAGTAATTCGTGTCATTATCTTCTTTTGCCCAGATTCCTTCCAATACTCAATATTTTTCCTTGCCTGATCAAAAAAGACTACTTCCATATATCTTCAATATTCATTGCCACACCCTTATCTTTACCTTTCTCTATGTTAGCTATAGCATCCCTGAGCCGTTGGGCATTTGCAGCGCTTGAAAGCAAATATTCGGTTTCATCAAGATTTGCCAGCGGTATTACAGCAAAGGCCTCATTTCGACCTCGTTGTATAATTAGACGCTCCCTTTTGGCCAAGTCTAAATAATACTTCTGTTTCTCCCTGAATTCTGTTGCACTGATTGCTTTCATAATTTTAAAAATGTACGTTTTAGCGTACAAATATAAATAGAATTAATGAATTTATCAATAATGCTTAGAGAAATAATTAATATTCACTTCCGAATAAACTCATGATCCTCCAATGGAGGAAGTCCAAGATCCAATCGAAGGCTGTCAGATAACGCTTTATCGGTAATACAAACACCATTTACCCGCAATCTGTTATAGGTTTTAAAGTGAGAATTATGCAATGACCTCTTTTCATATAACACATAATAT
>PWRF01000013.1 GCA_003556325.1 Bacteroidales bacterium
AACTTTATCGATGAGATAGGCCTCAAAGAGCACCTTTCGCAAACACGCTCCAACGGGTTGCTGAATATGATCAAACAGATGAAACTATATGCCCTGGCTTTTCAGAAAGCCGAAGGGTGACTTGCCTTTTTGCATTTCGCATAGACATGCACCGGGACGCTTTTACTCCCCTTCATCTGTGCATTATCAGCCCGGAAAAAAAGGCTAACGATCTATGGGGCAGGCTTCCGGGCCGGAAAAGCCGGATGCCCGTTTCAGTAAATTGACAAACAGGAGGATCAGTATGGAAAAACCAACAGAGAGTGCCGTTATAGAGGCGCTGAAGACGGTACACGACCCGGAGATCCCGGTAAACGTGTACGACCTTGGACTTATCTACGGCATCGACATCCGGGATGAGGGAAAGGTGGAGATCACCATGACCCTCACCAATCCGAACTGCCCGGTTGCTGATAAAATGCCGGCCGAAGTGGCCGAAGCAGTCAAAGGCGTGAAAGGGGTAAAAGAGGCAACCGTCAACCTGGTTTTTGAACCGCAGTGGACCAAAGACAATATGTCTGATGCCGCTATGCTCGAGCTGGGTTTGTTTTAATTTTTGCGGATAAAAAAAAGGTTGTATTTTTGGCCCAAGGTAAAGAACGTCCAATACACTTATCAAACCCAATTGAAAATGAATATTCCTGACAATCTTAAGTACACCAAGGACCACGAGTGGGTCAAAATGGAAGGCGACACCGCTGTGATCGGGATCACCGATTTTGCACAAGGCGAGCTGGGCGACATTGTCTTTGTTGAGGTAGACACTGTTGGTGAAGAGCTTGACAAAGAGGAGACCTTTGGTTCCATTGAAGCCGTTAAAACCGTTTCTGATCTGTTCATGCCTGTTGGTGGTGAGGTTGCCGAGTTCAACGAAGAGCTTGAAGACACCCCTGATATCATCAACAAGGACCCTTATGGCAAGGGATGGATCATCAAGGTTAAAGTGTCCGACAAGTCGGAGGCTGATGGTCTGATGAGCGCAGAAGAATACAAAGAACACGTTGACGCATAAAAGAGATTTTCATCGTTTTTTCCTTTCAGCATCGGCATGGTGGCTTTTGCCCGGCCTGGTATGGGCAGTGGTCATTTTTGTGATCATCAGCCTGCCACCGGAAAACATCCCCCGCGCACGGCTGTTGTTTCTTTCTCATATCGACAAGGCAATTCACTTTCTCATATTTGCCGTTCTCGGGGCGCTGCTGCTGACCGGGGTCTATAAATACAGGAAAGCCGGCGGGCTGAAAACCGTGCACCTTTTTTGGGTGATTGCAGCCGGATCGGTATACGGGGCGTTAACAGAGGGGTACCAGTATTTGTTTTTGCCGGCACGACACGGGAACATTCCTGACGCCGTTGCCAATATTTTTGGAACGGTTTTTGGTGTGATTATCGTAGCCATGGTGATCAAAAACAGGGAATCAAAACAAAAAAAAGAGTCGTAATCCGTGGCTTGTAATTTCTAAAATACTTTGTATCTTAGCAAAATCTTTTGCTGTCATTAGATTAAGGAGTACAACAGCTACAAAACCAACCGGATAATTATGGAACCAAAGAAAACACAAAAAGCCGACCTGGAGAGCAAAAAACGCATCTTTTTGCAGATAGGTATTGTTGTTGCACTGGCAGCAACCCTGGTTGCTTTTGAATGGAGGCAGTACGAGCGCACCACCATAGACCTTGGCACGCTCGAGATTGACTTCATCGAAGAGGAGGACATCCCGATCACGCGCCAGGAGCAGCCCCCACCCCCACCCCCGCCGGAGCCATCACAGGAGCTCATTATCGTGGATGACGATGTGGAGCTGGAAGAAGAGTTCACCATTGACGTAGACGCTGATGTGTTTACCGAGGTACAGGAGTTTACCCCCATCGTTATCGAAGAGGAGGAAGAGGTGGAAGAAGACGTTATTTTCACCGTAGTTGAAGACCAGCCTCAGTTCCCGGGAGGTGAGGAGGCAAGGCAGCGATTCCTGGAGGACAACCTGCGCTACCCTACCATGGCACGTGAAGCAGGTATCCAGGGAACTGTATTCGTCACCTTCGTAGTAGAGACCGACGGTAGCGTTACCGATGTACGTGTTTTGCGTGGTATTGGTGGCGGATGCGATGAGGAAGCGGTGAGGGTTGTTGAGATGATGCCCCGCTGGGAGCCCGGCCGTCAGAGAGGCCAGCCTGTTAGGGTGCAGTTCAACATGCCCATCAGATTCAGGCTTAACTAAGAAATAGAATAACCCCCAACCCCAACCCGAGATAGCCGTTCCTGGAGTTCCAGGAGCGGCTTCTCATTTACTGTCCATTAGCTTATACGGCCCCAGAAAAGCTTGTCGGGATAGAGCTCCTGCAAGCGGCGCCTTACAACCCTGTGTTCCTTTCGCTCCAGATCAGGATCCTCTTTAAGCAGTTGCCTGGCCTGATCCCTGGCATACTTCAGGATGGGTTCATCCTGTGTGAGATCAGCAATCTTCAGATCAAGGATCCCGCTTTGCTGTGTCCCCTGAATGTCGCCGGGGCCCCGCAGCTGCAGGTCGGTCTCGGCAATCTGAAACCCATCGTTGCTCGAAACCATAACCGACAAACGTTTTCTTGCGTCTGAACTAAGCTCGTCTTTCGACATCAGTATGCAGTACGACTGATCCGCTCCGCGCCCCACCCTTCCGCGCAACTGGTGCAACTGCGACAAGCCAAAGCGCTCCGCGCTCTCAATAACCATTACCGAAGCATTGGGGACATCGATACCCACTTCTATAACCGTTGTGGCAACCATAATGTGGGTCTGCCCGCTCACAAAGCGTTGCATTTCATAGTCTTTGCCGGCGGGTTTCATCTTACCGTGCACGATGCTCACGGCATAATCAGGAGGCGGGAACTCCCTCACTATGCTCTCGTACCCGTCATTGAGGTCTTTCAGGTCAAGCTTTTCCGACTCTTTGATCAGGGGATATACCACGTAGATCTGGCGGCCTTTTTTGATCTGTTCCCGCATGAAGCCGAAAACCTTCAAACGGTTTCTGTCGTATTGGTGAACCGTTTTGATAGGTTTTCGTCCCGGCGGAAGTTCGTCGATAACGGATACATCGAGGTCGCCGTAGAGGGTCATGGCAAGCGTTCTTGGTATGGGTGTGGCGGTCATTACCAGCACATGCGGAAGGGTTTCGCTTTTGTTCCAGAGCTTAGCCCGCTGGGCTACGCCAAACCGGTGCTGTTCATCAATAACGACCATTCCGAGTTTTTTAAAGCGCACCACATCCTCTATCAAGGCATGGGTGCCGATAAGTATCTGGAGGTCACCTTTTTCAAGATCAGCAAGGATCTTTTTGCGTTCTCCGGCTTTTGTCGATCCGGTGAGGAGCCCTGTTGTGATGCCGAGGCTGCTCAGCATGTTGCTAACCGACTCATAATGCTGGAAAGCAAGTATTTCTGTGGGAGCCATCAGCGAGGCCTGGTAGCCGTTATCCAGTGCCATCAGCATACTCATGACAGCTACTACGGTCTTGCCGCTGCCCACATCGCCCTGGAGCAACCTGTTCATTTGCTTTCCGGAGAGGGTGTCTCCGCGAATCTCTTTCAGCACGCGTTTTTGCGCGGCAGTAAGTTCAAACGAAAGCTTCCGGTGGTAAAAACTGTTGAAAAGATCTCCTATCTCAGGGAGGATAAAGCCGGTGGCTTTCTCGTTCCTCAGCAGTTTTTGTCGCAGCAGGTTCAGCTGGATGTAGAACAGTTCCTCAAATTTCAGCCTGCCGCGGGCTTTCTTAAGTTTCATTGCATCCGCCGGGAAGTGTACATGCGATAATGCGTCGTAGGCGGGGATAAGTCCTAGGGGCTGAATAACCTTTGGGGGCAAGCTTTCTACAATATGGCCACGCACTTGCGGCAGGAGGGTTTTCAGCAGCTTCCCTATCCCCCTGCTGTCAAGCCCCCTGGCTTTCAGCTTCTCTGTTGAGTGATAAACGGGCTGC
>PWRF01000234.1 GCA_003556325.1 Bacteroidales bacterium
ATTCCGTTTATCAGGCCTCATCCCTGGATATGTCTTCCAGTGTCCGCCATTTTGTTTCTGTCACAAAGCGCCGTACGATAAAGAAGGCGAGGATGCCAAACACGGCATAGATCCCGTATGAGATGCCCAGCCCGATAGAGGCAAGCAGCACGGGGAAGGTAATGGTCACGGCAAAGTTGGCTCCCCACTGGACCAGTCCGGCCAGCGCCAGGGCTGCTCCCCTGAACTTGTTGGGAAACATTTCACCAAGCATGACCCACATCACCGGCCCCCAGGTAAAGGCAAAGAAGGCGATATACAGGTTTGCCACCACGAGCGCCAGGATCCCACTGGTGCCGTCCATCTGCAAGCCGCCTGAGATCTCGCGTGCGCCGGTGGCAAAAATAATGGCCAACAGGCCCAGCATGACGGCCTGTCCCAGGGCGCCGATCATCAGCAGGGGTTTGCGCCCCACCCTGTCTACAAGATAGATCGCCAGCAAGGTAAACGCCACGTTGACAGAACCGCTGATCACGTTGGTCAGCAAGGCATCCGCCTCTGTAAATCCGGCAGCCTGCCAGAGCACCGATCCGTAATAGAACACCACGTTGATGCCGGTAAGCTGCTGGAGTCCGGCGATGGCGATGCCCACCCAAACGATCGGGTAGACCTTGCCGGTGAGCTTATTGATGATATCTGACATCCGGGGACGGCGCTCACGAAAAACAGTAGTCTTTATCTCTGCCACCTGTTGCCTGGCCATTTCCCAGTTGGTAAGGCTTGCCAGGATCCGGCCGGCCTTCTCTTCTTTTCCGGCGGCAACAAGGAAGCGCGGAGATTCCGGGATAAACAGCAGCAAGACAAAAAACAGGCCTGCCGGGATCATCTCTACCCAAAACATCCACTGCCATGCCTGATAGCCTCCCCAGAGCACCTCTGAAGCCCCGCCTGCCATGCCTGCCAGGTTATAATTGCTGAAAAAAGCAAAAAACAAGCCCAGGACGATAGCCAGCTGCTGCAGGGATATCAGCCTGCCGCGTATGCGCGGAGGCGCAATCTCACCGATGTATGCAGGCGAAATGATGCTCGCAGCGCCTACTGCGAGACCTCCCAGCACCCGGAAGATCACAAACTCGCCCGAGGTCGCAGAAGCCCCGGACCCGTATGCGCTGATCACAAAAGCCAGGGCAGCAACGATCAACACCTTCCTGCGGCCGTACCTGTCCGCCAGGTTGCCGGCGAAAAAGGCTCCGGCGGCACAACCCAGCAACATGGAGGCTACATTGAAACCGGTTCCCACAGCATCTGAATCAAACGCACGTTGCAAGGCTTCCACTGCCCCGTTGATCACCCCGCTGTCGAATCCGAAAAGAAAGCCGCCAAGGGCAGCCACCACCGATAAAAAGACAACACGCCCAATGTTGGCGCTACCGTTTCCGATCGCTTGTTTTTCTTCCATAGCAATAATATTTTAAAAAAGTCAGCCCATTCGGCAAATCCATTTTCCTGCCATAAATGTAGTGAAAAAAATTATTGGATCATGTCCGGTTTTTCATCCGGTGAACCGGGCACCCGGGAGCCCGGCGAAGCCAGGCGCCAGTAAAGATAATTTCAGGTGTCCGGGAACATAGATGTAAACAAACAGGAAGATGACAATCAACCGTGGGTTTTTAGTTAGGAGATCCTCTGCGGGAACATCTCCGAATCACTGTGGGATCATCCCCGAATCACTGCGGGATCACCTCAGAATCTCTGCGGGATCATCTCAGAATCTCTGCGGGAACATCTCAGAATCACTGCGGGATCATCTCAGAATCTCTGCGGGAACATCTCCGAACCTCTGCGGGAACATTTCCGAATCACTGTGGATCATCTCAGAATCTCTGCGGGATCATCTCAGATTCTCTGCGGGAAACAAAACACAAATGCATGTTCGTGAATTATTTCGTAATTTTATTTTTTGTAACCCCTTCATCCGAAACAAAAAAACGACCGCCATGCATAGAGCCTCATTACCCATTGCCTGTTTGCTTTGTCTGCTGCTGATAAGCTGCCAGAAACCCGCCGAACACACTATCTCATCCCCTGATGGCCACATAAGCGCCAATTTTTTCCTGCTGGATAACGGTCATGCTGCCTATACCGTTTACCACAAGGGAGAACGGGTCATCGATACCTCCACGCTGGGATTTGAATTCCTGGATGCCCCTCCCCTGGCCGAAGATCTCCAGATCACCGGCACCCAAACCCGTTCCTTCACTGAAACCTGGGAGATGCCCTGGGGCGAACAGCGATGGGTGGAAAACACCTACAACGAGCTTAAGGTGTCCCTGGAAGAAACTGCAGGCCTGAACCGTACCTTTGATGTCACCTTCCGGGTGTACGACGACGGACTTGGATTTCGCTTTAGCTTTCCGGAACAGGAACACATGCAGGAGGTGCTGATCACGGAGGAAAACACCTTTTTCAACCTCACCGGGGATCATAAGGTGTGGTGGACGCCTGGAGACTGGGATATCTATGAACACCTTTACAGCACAACGCCATTTACAGAAATCAACGCGCTGGAGAAACGGGACCATCCCAACCTGGCCCAGACCTATATCCCTGTGAATGCAGTGAACACCCCGGTTACCATGAAAACCGAAGAAGGGCTGCACCTGAGCTTTCACGAAGCAGCGCTTATTGATTATTCGGGTATCACCCTGGAGATAGATGCCGATTGGCTGCAGATGCGCAGCAACCTGGTTGGGACTGAGCGGGAAGACTATAAGGTCATCAGGCAAACTCCCTTCAACACGCCCTGGCGTACCATACAGATCGCTGAAAAAGCCGCTGAGCTTATCGACTCCAGGCTTATTGTCAACCTCAACGAGCCCAATAAACTTGGAGATGTTTCCTGGCTCGAACCTACCAAATACATGGGCATCTGGTGGGAGATGCATATCGGCAAATCCAGCTGGGATTACACCGACGACCGTGATTTTGATTCCTGGGAAGAGGCAGAGCCGCATGGAAGGCATGGGGCGACTACGGAAAACTCCAAATATTACATCGACTTTGCCGCCGAACACGGGATTGGCGCCTTGCTGATTGAGGGCTGGTACACCGGATGGGAGCACTGGATTGGGCACGCAGACCGCGAGGGCATTTTTGATTTTGTGACGCCCTACCCCGACTTCGACCTGGATGCGGTAACCTCTTATGCAAAGGAGAAAGGTGTGCGCCTGGTGATGCACCATGAAACCTCGGGAGCTGTGAGCACCTATGAGGAACAGATGGACACCGCGTATGCACTCATGGAGCATTACGGGTACGATATGGTCAAAACGGGCTATGTGGGAACAATCATCCCTGAGGGCGAGTATCATCACGGGCAGTGGATGGTCAACCATTACATGCGCGTGTTGGAGAAAGCCGCAGAGCACCAGGTGATGGTTAACGCGCATGAGCCGATCATGGCCACGGGCTTGCGCAGGACCTATCCCAACGATGCCACCAGGGAAGGTCTCAGGGGGCAGGAGTTCAACGCGTGGGCAACCGATGGCGGCAACCCACCGGAACATCTTCCCATCGTAGCTTTCACCCGTATGCTCGCAGGCCCGATCGATTATACGCCGGGCATTTTCAACATCAAGATTGACCCATACCGTCCCGACAACCAGGTTAACACTACCCTGGCCCAGCAGCTGGCGCTCTATGTGGTGATTTACAGCCCCATGCAGATGGTGGCCGATCTGCCCAAATATTACGAGGGGCATCCGGCTTTTCAGTTCATCAAGGATGTGGGGGTGGACTGGGAGCAATCAAAGACACTCCATGGGGAGATCGGTGAGTATGTCACCATCGTCCGCGAAGAAAGGAATACCGGCAACTGGTTCCTGGGAAGCATCACCAACGAAGATGCACGTACCCTTACGATAACAACCGATTTTCTCGACCCCGGTAAAACCTACCTGGCTACCATCTACGCAGACGGCACAGATGCCCATTGGGACGAAAATCCGGAA
>PWRF01000195.1 GCA_003556325.1 Bacteroidales bacterium
CTTTCGGGCAAAGCCTCTTGAGTTCGTCCAAAGGTACTCCCAACCCATTGTAGTCGCTCATGACCGACTCACTTCTGAGTTTAGGAGAAGGCTCCTCTTCGACCTCAGGAGTAGATCCAATTCCGCCTCTAGTCTCTCCCCTGACTCTAGCCCGAACCTCTTCAAGCTCTTCAGAAGTTTTCGACCTTTCACGGAACTGCTGGAAAATCTCATCGATTTCTTCTTTCGAAGAAGGGGACGCCGCCTCAATTACTTTTCTGATTTTGGCAGCCTTCGGATGATTAGTCAACTTCCTCTCGATATAGAGAGCAAGAGCCATTTCCCTTTTACCTTCAACCGCGCTTTCGAGAGCTTCTTCCATCTTGGCGAGACGCTCTTCATAAGAGGAAATCTCCTCAGAGATCCTCCTCTCCATCTTCTCCCTCTCCTTGACCTCAAGCTCCTTCTGCTTCATTTCCTTGAGTTTGGAAGATCTCTCTTCTTTTCGGCGCTTCTCGAACTCTTCCTTCACGCTCGTAATCTTGTCCTTGAGTTCCTGAATACTCTCGAATTCATTAACATCCCCGATAACCCTTCTAATGAGTTCCGCATCAGGATCATCAGACAAAACCTGCTCCAGCACCGCATTGAGCCCCATCTCACGGAGGGCGGACTCCATCTTCACGACAGCGTCTTCAAGATCCAGAATCCTAAGATCCTTCTTGGAAAGCTCCTCCCTCAGGCTCAAAACATTACTCTCGGCCTCTTCTACCAACTTCCCGGTATCTTCAGGAAGAATATAGGGCGCAAGCAAGGTCTTGATCTTGGAAAGGGTGCTCTGAGCACCTGCGACATTAGGGTCGTTCAGAAGCTCTTCTTTGGCCTCGGCAAAGATGGCCTCCCTCTCGGAAGCGACTTTGGAAAGAACTATAGCCTCGAATTCCTCACGGAGCTTCTTCTCCACTGTGTCGAGAACCTTCGCACGCTCCTTTTCAAGAGCGGCTTCCATCTGCTCGACGCAATCAGCCTCCATCTCCTTTTCGAGAGTGGCCATCTCCCTCTTAAGCTTGTTCACCTCAGCTTCAAGGCCCTTAACCTTTTCGTTATCATCGGAAGAGGGCTCGGGAGCCGACTCCTTCTTTTCCTGCTCCTTTAGCTTCTTTTCTAGCTGATCGATACGCTTCTTCAGTTCAATCTTTTCCTTCTCGTCAGCCTCGGCTTTGTTCTTCGATTCAAGGTCGGCCATTTCCTTCTTCAGGGCCTCGTACTTCTTCTCTAGATCGGCCATCTCCTTGGCAAGTCCTTTACCTTCTTTGCCAAGATCCTGCTCGATCTTATCGGCCCACTTCTTGGCGAGCTTATCTTCCAGCTCTTTTTCCACCTTACCTACAGCTTCAGAAACGATACTCTTCACCAAATCAGGATTCGTCTGCTCAAGCTGCTCTTTGGTGAGAGCCTTCAAATCAACTTTAGCCATATCGTCTACCTCTTCTTCCGAAGATTCGTAAAAAGGCTCAGGATAGGCTTCATCATCTGCGGGATCGGCCACAAAGTCAAATGTGGCTAGATGATAATCTTCCTGAACAACCTCTTCGCCTTTGCTGTTTTTCTTAGTGGAGCCGAATCCCCTACTAGAGATTCCAACTCGACAACCCGAACCAAAGATAGCCTTGACGTTTCGTCCTCTATCCGTATCCAAAACTTCAGCTTCACCTATCACAATACCGTTCTCAATCGAGAGACTGGTGATGATATGAGAAGCTCGGGCAAGCTCCGTCCGCCCGTTACCAGGGTGGTCTAGCTCACCGTAAACTCTTCTTTCTTTCATGCCCTTCGAGAGCTTCTTAATCTCTCTTTCCCAAAGAGCATAAGGATAGACTCTACCGTTAGAGGTGGCGATGTCGCACTTTGCGAACTCACCCCTGACGATAAGTCTACCAGAACCGTCAGTCGACTCCTCTAGCGTCAGAGTCACTGGAAACGTGTCCATTAGTAGTTTCGCCGCCATTAGTTGACTTTCCAGCGAAAATTGGACCTGAGAGGCGTGAAAGCTAGGACAGACTGGGTCTTCCTCAAAGGAGGTCTTTTACCCTTATTCCTCTTGTCCACAGTTTTCCCCACCTCTCGGGTCTTACGTTTGAAAGGATTGTCCAGAGTTCCTACTACCTCACGCCTCCCACTCTGGTACGCCGTTCGACGGTGTCTCCACTTCTCCAGAACTATGTCCGGGAGCGTTCTTTTCCCCTTGAGAAGGACTCCCTCATCAGTTGAATAGCCTCCTCCAACTTGTCTTTGGGATCTTCCTTGGACTCGGTCTTGTCCTTTTTTTCGTCCTCTTCCTCCTCATAATCCTCATCGGATTCGGCCTTCTTCGCCTCCAGACGCTCCCTCATCCGTCGAATGGCCATCCACTCCCTCTTGTCCTTTCGCTCTTTCTTCTCTAGATCCGTTTCCAGATCGTCTTCGTCATCGTCGTCAGTCTCAAGCTCTTCCTGTTCCTTCTTGGCTTCTAGCCTTCGAAGCTGACGTTCCATTCGGCGACTACGCCACTCTTTCTTAGCCTTCTCGTCCTCGTCCTCGTCCTCGGTCTCTTCAGGCTCCCCTTCGCCCTTCTCCTTCATCTTGGCCTCAAGACGGTCGAGCCTTCTTCGACGCCACTCTTTCTTGGCTTCTTCCTCGCCCTCGTCATCGTCTTCTTCGGTTTCTTCGGGCTCTTCCTGTTCCTTCTTAGAAGCCTCGAAGATCTCAAGACCGTCGAGAACGTTGGCCAAATGACCCTTGAAGTATTCTTCAAGCTCGGCCTTGGTAGAACGAATCTTCCCTTCGTTCAGGCCCTCCGCTACAGCAGCAACTTCCTCTGCCGTGTCCCGGAAACCTTCGGAGAGATCGGAAAACTTACTGGCCTTCCTTCTAGGGAAGTCCTGAGACACCTGGGCCAAACGCTCGGAAAGAAGTTCCGAAACAGTCGCCAGATTGGCGAAAGCCTTGGTGATGTCTTTGTCTTCTACCGAAGAAATACCCTTAACCAGGGAATCGACTTCCTCCAGAAGAGCGGAAACTCTATCAAGCCTGTCTCTCTTACTCACGCTGATTCTCCTCGCCGTCTGACACGGCTTTAGACCTGCTGAAATCGTTGCGAGCACTAAGCCTTCACAAGCATAGCTGCTCTACTCTTCACAAACTACAAAGGGTCCACTCGACAAACTGAATTTCAAACTACATCTCATCTTTCGGATCCCGAGTCAACCTAACCAAAGATTACTGAAGATGTTAGCGGAGTTAAATTGTTTTGTCCACACTCCGATATCCAAGACCACGAAAAACGACGGAGTTAATCTATAAGGTAACATCTCCGGTATTAAGAACTGCCTCTGCAAACTGAAGGACCTTGTCCAAATCGTCAGCCATTCTACCGGCAAAAGAAACCTCTAGCAAGTTACCGTTAATCAACTCCAAACACTCTTTGGTGCTGGACAGCATCTTACAAAGCGAAGAAACCAAAACATTCGCCCCAATCGAGCCTTTGTCTTCTCGCAAGCTTTCTACCCAATCCGGGTTAGCAAGCACGTCTAGATAACGACACACTTTATCCAGTTGGACCTTGTTAGTGGATTGAACCAAAGGCCGAAAAGACTCTGCCTGCTCCTTAGATAGGGCAGTCTCGTACAAGACTCTAAAGGGCCGGGAATCCCGAAAGACCTTCTCGAAGGCCCTCCTACAGGATTTGCACTCTGAACGAAGCGTCCCGAACACCTCCAAAGCCTCGGAAGCTTTTCTCTCTAAGACCTTATCAATAGGATCCGGCAAAAGATCCTTACTACTTCCATCAGCAGCTACCCTTATAAGGCTGGAAATCGCATCTTCTAGGTCCTCAGTGACACAGTTCCCGGCAACGTAGTTGTTCAAGGCAGACCTCACCTCGGACCTCACAGCCTCGAATCTACTACGAGCACTCGCCTCCCAATCAACCTCTTCAAATTC
>PWRF01000213.1 GCA_003556325.1 Bacteroidales bacterium
GACAAAAAGACAAAAGGACGAAAAGACAAAAGGACGAAAAGACAAAAGGACAGTGCCGAAATGTCGAAATGTCGAAATGTCGAAATGTCGGAAGGTCCGGGTTTTGTACATTTTGGGTTGTGGATGTTTGTTTTTTGATTTATATCAAACCCTGTGCCTTATAATTTAAATAGTTGGTATATAAGTGGTTGTTGTTTCGTTGAGCTAATTAAGTTTGGCTATTTGGAAACAAATGATCTGCCGTTGGTGTACGTTCATGTACACAGGCGTTCGCGGATGTACACCGCTTGACCCGTCCTGATTTTTGTTTACAAAAAGTGTAAACCTATTTCAGGACTGAGACAGCTAAACATTGCCAAACGGACCCTTAATTAGCACATTGGCACATTAGCACATTAGCAAATTAGCACATTAGCATTAGCACATTAGCACATTGGCACATTAGCATTAGCACATTAGCACATTAGCACATTAGCACATTAGCACATTAGCACATTAGCACATTAGCACATTAATCAAGGCCTCAAACCCTGTAAACCTTCCACTTCCCGCTCCTCAGGTACCAGAGTGCACCAAGTCCCAGCAGGCTGAAATAGATTACTTCGGCGAACCACACGGCAGGTGCGGAGGCATCGAAAAAAAACACCATCATAAAAGCGCTTCCCAGGTATATGGTGATGCATAGGATCTCAATGAGCAGGGCTACCATGGTTTTACCGGTTCCCGAAACGCCGCTGAACAGGATCATGCCCGATGTAAAGGCAAGCAGCGCCAGTGAGATCACATGCAGCAAGGGTATCGTAGCGCTGATCAGGTGTGGCTCCGAAGTAAACAATGAGGCGATCTGTCCCGGGATGAAGAGGTTTACCTGTATGAGCACAAATGTGGCAAGAACACCTAAAAGGAGCACCTTGCGGATCAGTGGTATGACTTCCTGGCTCCGGCCTTGTCCGATGAGATTGCTCACCAGGCTGTTGGTTGCCGAGCTCAGCCCGAGTCCGGGGATCATAAGCAGCATGTAAAAACTCCTGGTGATGTTGGATGCTGCCAGGGCCGTTTCGCCGATCTGTTCAATGATCATAAAAAAGATGAACCATGCTGAAAAAGAAAAAAAGAATTGAAACATAACGGGCACAGCCACTTTTAGCAGGGGCCTGTATTGTGCGCGGCTGGGGCGGTGAAAGCGGAACAGGCTGTACCGTTTCAGGGCCTTGTTTTTCACTGACCAAAGCAGGAAAAAGGTGAAGGTGACTGCCTCAGCAATGTTGGTGGCCATGGCAGCTCCTGCAATGCCCATTTCTGGCATTCCGAAATGACCGAATATCAGCACGTAGTCAAGAAAAACATTGGTGGCCGCCATCAGCGACGTGCTTGCAATTAAAAGCCTTGTGCGCGTTATGCCCACATAAAAACCATTGAAGACCAGGATCATAAAGCCAAAAAGAAAACCGAAACGGCGAAAGTCAAGGTAGACAAGGCTTTCCGCCAGGACAGCCTCCGAGGCAAGAAACCAGGAAAGAAATACAGGCGCAACATAGGTAAGAAAAAGAAAAAGGACCAGGCTCAGGGCGATCACAAAATAAATGGCATGGTCAAAGATCCGCCCGATGGGCTTCAGCTTGCCTTCGCCATTGCGCCTGCCGATGAGGATCTGCACGCCCACAGAAAAGCCCGTTCCCAGCATGACCAGGCAGAGATAGAAAATGCCGCCAATGGCCGAAGCCCCAAGTGTGATCTCCCCAAGCCTTCCCAAAAAAGCCGTGTCAATGGCGATCATCAGGTTTTGTGCCATCAGGCCGATGATGATGGGGTAGGAGATACGCCAGATGCTTTTATAGGTGTTCTCTGCTTTCATCAGTTTATATTTATTTCAACTAGCAGATTATCAGTTTTTTATGATTTTGGCAAAATTTAGGGGTTGTGTTGCAACTGTCAAAATGTCAAAATGTCGAAAAGTCGAAAAGTCCCAATAATCATCCTCCTGTGTGTCAAAAATCTTTTCCCGAATGATAGGGATTTACAACATGGGCGTTTGGCTTTGCCGAGCTCGCAAGTGCTCGTTTCATGTTTTTCCGATTTTTCAACTAATTGATTTGCCAGCGTTTAAACTTAGGCAAAACCAAGGGTTGTATTACATTTGTTTGAAGTTTGAAGTAGCCGGACTTTTCGACCTTTCGACACTTTGTCCTTTTGTCTTTTTGTCATTTTGTCTTTTTGTCCTTTCGTCTTTTTGTCCTTTCGTCTTTTTGTCCTTTCGTCTTTTTGTCTTTTCGTCTTTTCGTCCTTTTGTCTTTTCGTCCTTTTGTCTTTTCGTCCTTTTGTCCTTTCGTCTTTTTGTCTTTCCTAATCCACCGCCAGCACCAACCCCTTCAGATACTGTCCTTCCGGATGAAAGATGTTTACCGGATGGTCGGCGGGCTGGGTCATCTGGTGCAGCACGCGTACCTGGCGCCCTGCGAGGATCGCAGCTGACAGGACAGTGGCATGGAACAGCCGCATGTCAACGACCTGGGAGCAGCTGAACGTGAACAGGATCCCACCCGGCGCGATCGATTTCAATGCCACCAGGTTGAGTCGCTTATAGCCCTGTACTGCCTTGTGCTTCACATGCTGGTGCTTGGCGTATGCCGGGGGGTCGAGAACGATTACCTCATAGAGGTCTTCTGTGCGCTTCATGTATTCCATCACATCTTCCCTGAACCCTTTGTGCCGCTCTGCAAATCCGTTCAAATCCACATTGGCACTGCACAAATCCATCGCCCTGGCCGAGGAGTCGACAGAATGCACTTCTGAGGCACCGGCGCGTAAGGCATATACAGAAAACCCGCCGGTGTATGCAAATGTGTTCAGGACCTTTTTGTTATGGCTATACCGGGCGAGGAGGTCGCGGTTTTCCCGCTGGTCAATAAAGAAACCCGTTTTTTGCCCCTTCTCCACATCCACCTGGAAGAGCAATGCGTTTTCCCTGACCGTCACAAGGCCAGGTTCTCCAAAAACGAACCCTTTGCTTTCCCTGTCCTGCCAAAAGGATGCAGGAAGGGTGTCAGCGCTTTTGTCATAAATACTTTTTAAGCGGTCGCCAAAGAGGAAGCGGATGGCATTGACAATGTCATCAATAAAGCGGTACAGCCCGGTGGCATGGATCTGGATTACCAAATGCCCGTCATAATGATCGATGATCAACCCGGGCAGGTGGTCTCCTTCGCCATGCACCAGGCGGTATACATTGGTTTCCGGGTCGCCGGCAAGTCCGGCCTGTTGGCGGAGCAACCATGCGCGGGTCAAACGTTCCTGCCAGAATTCAGGGCCGAAGGCCTCCGGCCGCTCCGGGGCGAAAGCCAGGATCCGCACCGCAATGGTAGCATCCTGGTATATCCCGCAACCAAGGTATTCATCTTTGTTGGAGTAAACCTCAGCATGGCAACCGTCCCAGGCATTGCCTTCCATCTTCTTAATGGCTCCGCTGAATACCCAGGGGTGATACCTGCGGACAGCGTCGTCCTTTCCTGATCGCAGGATGACCTTGATTTTTTCACTCATGATGCCTTAAGCTTAAATGAGCTGCAAAAATAAGGATTTGTCGGGTATAAAAAGCCGGTAAGATTATTTGATGGGCAGGGTAAGCATGGACTTTCCCTCCAGGAGGAGTTCCAGCTTGTCGCCGATCTTTACCGGTCCGACTCCCGCCGGAGTGCCGGTAAAAAGCATGTCGCCAATTTTGAGGGTGACAAATTTTGAGACGTAGGCGATCAGGTCATCAAAACCGTGGATCATATGCGTTGATCTGCCTTCCTGCACGATGGTATCGTTCTTTTTTAACGAAAAGCGGATATCTCCCGGATCGGCAAGCTCGCTGACCGGGACAAATTCGCTGACCACAGCCGAGCCATCGAACGCTTTGGCAATCTCCCAGGGGTGGCCTTTTTTCTTGCATTCTTCCTGAACGTCGCGGGCAGTGAAGTCCAACCCAACACCAACGGCATCGTAATAGGTGGGGGCGAAGCGTTTCTGGATGCGCTTGCCCAGTTTGCAAATACGCAACACCAGCTCCGCTTCATAATGGATGTTTTGCGAAAAGTCGGGGTAATAGAAGGGCAGCCTCGAACGGATAAGCGCGGTTTCAGGCTTCATGAAAAACAGGGGCCTTTCCGGCACCTCGTTGTTCAGCTCCTCGGCATGCTTTACATAATTCCGTCCAATGCAAATGATCTTCATGTGATTAAATTAATGTCGAAAGGACCAAAATGTCGAAAGGTCGAAAGGTCAAAAAAATCATCGCATGTGTGGCAAAACCCTGTAATTGGCGCTTCTTTTGTTTAAATAATATTGAAATGTCGAAATGCCGAAAGCCAATAGCCAAAAGCTAAAAGCCAAAAGCCAAAAGCCAATTGCCAAAAGCTAAAAACTTTCTTACAGGTCTTTAATGATCTTATTCCCCTTATCGTAACCCCTCAGTATCACAGACTGGATAATATTTTTGGTGGAGAGGGGGAAGTCTGCTTTCATCATCCAATCAAAATACTGGGGTTCTTTTTTAAAGACATCTTCCACCTTCTGGTTTTTGTATTTTCCAAACTTAAAAATCTCCTTTCCTTCCTTATTGTACCCGATATGGCCCACCAGGTCGGCATTGAGGTGGTTGTAAGAAAATTCATACAAGGCCTGGATGTCGTTTTTGATGGGTTTGGTGACCCTGCCGTCGCGGTCTTCATATTCCATACCCTCGTATCTTTCTATCTGGGCCAGCAGGATCTCATAAGTAGCCCTGGTATCTGCTTCGGCGGCGTGGGCGTCAACAAGATCTTTCCCGCAATAGAACTTATAGGCGGCCCGCAAAGTGCGGGGCTCCATCTTATGAAAGATGTTTTGTACATCGACAAGCCTTCTTTTCTTTACATCGAACTGGATGCCGCAGCGCAGGAATTCCTCGATCAGCATGGGAACATCAAACTTGTTGGAGTTGTATCCGGCCAGGTCGCAATTGTGGAAAAAACGCTCCAGCTTTGGGGCTAACGTGGCAAATGTGGGTTTGTCTTTTACATCTGCATCGGTGATCCCATGAATTTCACTGACTTCCCTGGGTATGGGCATGCCGGGATTTACCAGTTCGGTGAGGCTTTCCGTAGTGCCGTCTGGCATCACCTTATATATGCTGATCTCAACGATACGATCGCGAACTACGTTGGTTCCGGTTGTTTCCAGGTCAAAAAAGGCAAGTGGACGAGTAAGGTTTAGTTGCATGTGGTTTGTGGATTAGCTATAAAATGTACACCAGGGGTGGCTTTTCACCCCTGGTGTCAGATGGAAAATACAAAATTACAACAATTTGATGTATTTGCCTGCTATATTTTCTGGCTTGTGTCGAAATTTTCCAGGTATTCGGCCACACGCTGCAGGAACAGGCCGCCCAGGGCACCGTCAACGATCCTGTGGTCGCATCCGAGCGACAAGTCCATCATATGTCGTATACCGATGGTATCGCCTTCCGGCGTTTCAACTACCACTGGCTTTTTCTGGATCAAGCCCACACCCAGTATGCCCACCTGGGGCTGGTTGATGATGGGGGTACCCATGGTGGCACCAAAAGTGCCAAAATTGGTGAGGGTGAAGGTGCCGCCCTGGATCTCATCGGGCACCAGCTTGTTGCTTCTGGCCCTGTTTGCCAGGTCGTTCACTTCTTTGGCCAGCCCAAGCAGATTTTTATGATCGGCATTTTTGATCACAGGGACGATCAGGTTGCCGTCTGGCAGAGCAGCTGCCATGCCCACATTGATATTTTTCCTTTTGATGATCTTCTGTCCGTCAAGCGACACATTCATCATGGGATAATCCTTGAGTGCTTTGGCAATCGCTTCAATGAAAATGGGGGTGAAGGTGAGTTTTTCGCCATCACGCTCCTGCAATAAAGCCTTGTTCTTGTTGCGCCAGTTGACGATAGGGGTCATGTCGACCTCCCTGAAGAGGGTGATATGCACGGAGGTGTCTTCTGACATCACCATGTGGTCGGCGATCAGTTTGCGCATGCGGTCCATCTCCACGACCTCGTCCTTTGCCCCCACTTGTATTGCCGGTGCATCGGGTTTTGCCGTTTTGGAAGGTGCAGAAGCTGCCTTTGGATCTTTTGCCGCAGGTTTCTCAGCTGCTGTGGGTTTTTCCTCCCGTGTTTTCAGGTATTTCAGCAGGTCATCTTTTGTCAGCCGGTTGTTCTTGCCCGTCCCGGGGATCTGTTCCAGCTCTTCCATGGGAATGTTTTCCTCCCTGGCGATACTCCGCACAAGAGGTGAAAAGAATCGGTCGCTGTCGCCGGTCCGGGAGGCGGGTGTATGCGTTTCCTGTGGTTCAGCCTTGTCTGCGGCCGGGGCATCAGCCTCTGCAGCGGGGGCTGCGCTTTCTTCTTTCTGAGCAGGCTCCTTCTGCTCCCCGGCAGCCGGCTGTGATGCTTGCCCGGCAGGTGCCTCCTCTGCCTCCTCTTCCTCGCCCTCCATTTCGATGATCGCAATCACGGTGTCCACCTCCACCGTGTCACCCTCCTTAAACAGCTGTTCCTTGAGGACGCCCTCCACCGGACTGGGAATCTCCGAGTCTACCTTATCCGTAGCGAGTTCAACGATAGGGTCATCCAATTCAATCCTGTCACCGGGGTTTTTCAACCATTTGGTAATAGTTGCATCCGTAACACTTTCACCCATTTTGGGCATCTTAAGTTCAAACTTTGCCATATATGTTCTGTTTTAAAATATTTTTGGCTTAACCTGATAAATGGTTGCTCTGCGAATAATTACAAAGCATCCTAATCTGAGAACAAAAAAAGTAAGAAAAGGTTTGACACATGCATGATCATGATCCCTGTGCCACCGGCTGCCGGCCGAGGTCGCGGTAGGCCTTGAAACATATACCCAGGTCATTTTCCACTTTATAATCTTTGGCATACAGGTTATTAAGGTTCTGAAGTGTATCCTGCAAAAGCTGTTTGCCCGGTATCGCATCCCCAGGATGCAGAATGCCTTTCCTGAGCGGCGGCAGTTTGCCGGTATCGGCAACCGGATGATAACCCACCCATGATAACTGTGCAAAAAGCACCCGGAACAGATTTTTTAAAAACCCCCAGCGATATCTCTGTAAAACCAGATGAACAGGCAGGGTGATCAGCAGGAATATGGCCAGGGCCACATCAAAAAGCCTTTTTGTCCTCTTGTTGGCAGGCAGGTTGATGGCATTGACAGGTATGGTGAACAGGTCGCCAAAGGTGTCGATGCTGTTGCTCCCGATAATATACAGGCTTTCCGGAGGGGCGATCTTAAACTGTACCTGCTTGTGCTTTAGTCCCGACATGTGATCAATAATGGCCTGGGAAGGCATGTTGCCGGCACAGAAGATCACCTCATTGATATTATAAATATCTATCACCTCGTTCACCTGTTTGATCGTCCCAAGGTAGCCTTCCTGTTCGGGTTTTTCATCCTGCAGGGAGACCAGGCCCAGGAAAGACATGTTGCCGCTTTGCCTCAGCATATGTACGATCCGCGAGGCCTCCTTGCCGTCACCCGCAATGAGCACGCGTTTCTTTTCTGTCTGCCCCGGACGAAGGGTTTTGTACCTGATCAGGGTGTGGAGGGTCCGGGTTACGATCATACTGAACAGGGCCCAAACGCTGCCCAGCAGGATCAGCGCCCTGGAGAACCGCAGATGGGTTGGGAGGAGGGCATAGATCACCAGGATCGCAATGGTACCCCAGCCGATACCTCTTACAATACGATACAGGCGGGGGGGCGGATCGTAACCTCCGCTGAAATACGCAGCCGATAACCAGAACAGGATATATGCGGGAACTATGTATTGGAGATATATGGGAGGGTAATAGGCCGACTCTACCTCAAAAACCTGGTGCCCCCAGGTATGTGTCAGGTAATAAAATCCCCCGTAAATGAGCGCAGCATCAACAACGGGCCAGGATATCCGCCTGAAAAACCTTGCCAGGATGGCCAGAAATGCCCGGAAATACACTGCCAGATTAATAAGCATCGAAAAGATGCGGGCGTTTTTTTGGGAAAAATGTTTCCTGGCAAAGATGATCATGGCATTGTAAAATACCAGAACATAGTTCACACTGCTTTTTTTAGTGCTCTCCCCCTTGTAATGGATAATTCTCGCTTCGGGATAATAATAGTTTTTGTAACCTGCCTTTACAATGCGATGAGAAAGATCAATATCTTCACCGTACATGAAAAAATCCTCATCCAGCAGTCCCGTTTTCTCCAGGGTCTCCTTCCTCAACAGCATAAAAGCGCCCGATAGAACATCTACCTGGTGGGTTTCATCTGCATCGAGGTAACCCAGATGGTAACGTCCAAAAACTTTTGATTTGGGGAACAATGCAGAAAGTCCGAATATCTTGCAAAATGCCACAGCCGGTGTCGGCAATCCGCGTTTCGACTCCGGCAGAAAGCGCCCCTGTCCGTCTACCATCTTAACGCCAAGCCCCCCGGCATCCGGATGCGAATCCATAAATGCCACAACTTTGGGAAGCGTATCGTCTTCCACAACTGTGTCAGGGTTAAGCAACAGTATGTATTTCCCGGAAGATTTGCGAATGGCTTGATTATTCGCTTTGCTGAACCCGGCATTCTTGTCATTGGCGATGAGTTTTACCTGCGGAAACTTCTCGCGTACCATCTCTGTTGACCCATCAACAGACTGGTTGTCCACAACAAAAACCTCCATATCCAGGTCTTTCCCGGAACGAAAGACGGAATTCAGGCACTGCTCAAGAAAATACCTGACGTTATAGTTTACAATGACAACAGAAAGTTGCATCTTCCTATGGTTTGTTATGCTTATTATGGCACATGGATTTCAAAAAAAACCGTGCCTCTTTCCTACCTGCTATATATTATTGCGCTTCTCAGGGCCTGGTAGCTCTTCCTCAATGCAGGTGTTTATTTTGTTCCTTCTTTTGTTTTTATCATTGTTTTCAAGCCCGGCATCTCCGGCCTGTTGTCTTGCCGGATATCAGCCTGTGCGTGTCTTGTCGTAAGCTGTTCGATGAAGTATCGACCTGCCCAGGGTGACCTCATCGGCATATTCCAGTTCGTCTCCAATGGCTATCCCCCTGGCAATTGCCGATATTCTGATCTCAAAGTCCTTTAATCTCTTGTAGAGATAAAAATTGGTGGTGTCGCCTTCCATCGTTGTACTTAAGGCCAGGATCACCTCATCCAGGCCGGGGTTGTCTGCCACCCGTTGCACAAGGGCATCGATGGTCAGGTCAGCAGGTCCGATACCGTCCATTGGTGAAATGATGCCACCGAGCACATGGTACAGGCCGAAATACTGGCCTGTGTTTTCAATGGCTATCACATCGCGTATGTCTTCGACCACGCAAATGGTGCTTGCATCGCGTCTCGGCGAACTGCAGATATCACAAAGCGGCCGGTCAGAAATATTATGGCAGGAGGTGCAATACACAACGTTTTCGCGAAGCTGCAGCATAGCATCCGAAAACCGCCTGACAACCCCGCTTTCCTGCCTGAGCAAATGCAACACCAGCCTCAGGGCGGTTTTCTTTCCTATCCCGGGCAGTTGCGAAAACTCCTCAACGGCTGCCTGCAGTAATTTTGATGAAAAATTCTCCACGTAAGCTTGTTTTTGTCCGGCTGCGTTGAATGCCTGGCTCGTTCACATGGGCCAGGTGTGCGCCTTTTTTGCAACACAGTAGTATCGCAAAGAATTGCACATTTGTTCCGCCCACCCGGGTACGTTTCACAGTGTTTGTGCATGCATCAGGCTATCCCGTGGTGTCATGGCCCCTGCAGCTATTTCCATGGCCAAAGGTAACACATTTGACTGGCACAATGATAAAATCTTTGGCTATTTTTGTGTCCTGATTCAGAAAACGACTGCCCATGACACCGCATGTGATCCTGATCTCGTTCCTTATATATACCGGATTGTTGTTTTTTATATCCAGGCTTACCCTTCGCAGGAAAGTCAATAACGAGACCTATTTTCTTGGAAACCGCAACTCGCCATGGTATGTGGTTGCCTATGGCATGATCGGCGCCACCTTGTCGGGTGTCACGTTTATGTCTGTGCCGGGTCTTGTTCACAGCGAACAGTTCTCTTACATGGTGCTTGTTTTCGGGTACATCGGAGGCTATGCGGTGATTGCGGGAATTCTTCTGCCCCTGTATTATAAGCTTCGGCTTACGTCCATTTATACCTACCTGGAGCAGCGGTTCGGTTTCTCATCCTATAAAACAGGTTCGTTCTATTTCATCGTGAGCCGGCTGATAGGCAGCTCGTTCCGGATGTTCCTCGTGGTGATCGTTTTGCAGCGCTTTGTTTTCGACGGATGGGGCATCCCGCTGAGCGTCACTGTGTCCTTTTTTATGCTGCTGATCCTGTTGTATACGTTTCGGGGAGGCATACGAACCATTGTATGGACCGACACCCTGCAGACGACCTTCATGGTAGGGGCTGTAATCCTGAGTGTGGTGCTTATATCGCGGCAGCTGGGTGCGGGGGTGGGTGAACTCATTGCAGAAGCCGGCAGCAGGGGCTATACCAACATGTTTGTCTGGGATCTGAATGATCCGCGTTTTTTCCTCAAGCAGTTCTTTGCCGGCATGTTCATAACCATTGTGATGACGGGGCTCGACCAGGACATGATGCAGAAAAACCTGAGTTGCCGCAACCTGCGCGACGCACAGAAAAACGTGCTGAGCTTCGGTGCCATCCTGGTCCCTATTAACCTGCTGTTCCTCTTCCTGGGTTCGACCCTGTGGATCTTTGCCACCGAGGCCGGCATTGCGCTGGGCCCCGGTCAGACCTCCGATGAGCTGTTTCCAACCATTGCCCTTCAGCACCTAGGCATCGCGGCAGGACTGGCTTTTTTCTTCGGGCTTGTTTCGGCAGCCTATTCCAGCGCCGATGGCACACTCACCGCACTGACAACCGTTTTTTGCATCGACTTTCTTGGCCTTCGCCGAAAACCCGGCATGACGGAAAAAAGGATAGAAAAGATACGCTACCGCGTGCACGTGATGTTCGCCTTCATCATGCTGCTCATCATCATCGGCTACGATACCATCAACAACGAAGCCCTGATCAGCCAGTTGTTTACCATAGCCGGCTATACCTACGGCCCCCTGCTGGGGATGTATTTCGTGGGGCTGTACACCCGGTGGCAGCTGCGCGACAGGTTTGTGCCTGTAGTGGCCATCCTGTCACCCGCCCTGAGCTATCTGATCAGCAGAAACTCGGAATTCCTCTTCAACGGGTACCAGTTTGGGTTCGAAATCCTCATAGTAAACGGCCTGATCACCATCTTTGGCCTTTATCTTCTTAAAAGAAAACCCGGGAAGGATGCTCTCCCCGGGCCGGATGCCTGATCTTTACGTTAAGTGAACCTGCGCGTCAAGGCTTGACTTGCAGATTATTCCACGAAGCTTACCCAGCCGTGCGGATCAGGTTCTTCGCCATATTGAATGCCCTGGAGTTTCTCGTAAAGCTTTTTAGACCAGGGGCCCGCTTTTCCGTCTTTGCTGAACAAATATTCTTTCCCGGATTCCCTGTCTACGACTTTTCCGATAGGAGAGATGATGGCTGCGGTTCCGCAGGCACCTGCTTCCTCGAATGTCTCCAGTTCTTCAACGGGTACTTCACGGCGCTCCACTTTCATGCCCATGTCCTCTGCAATCTGCATAAGGCTCATATTGGTGATGGAGGGGAGTATAGAGTCAGATTTTGGTGTGATGTAGGTGTTGTCTTTGATGCCAAAGAAGTTGGCTGGACCGGCCTCGTCGATGTATTTCTTCTCTTTGGCCTCCAGGAAGATCACAGAAGCGTATCCTTCGGCTTTTGCGCGCTCACTGGCACGAAGGCTGCCCGCATAATTTCCGCCTACCTTGATGTGTCCTGTTCCCTGGGGAGCTGCACGGTCGTAGTCGCGCACGATCTGCATGGTCACCGGGTTAAAGCCTTCCTTGAAGTAAGGGCCTACCGGGCCCACAAACACCATAAAGAGATACTCTTTCGCAGGATTGACGCCTACCTGGACACCGGTTCCAATAAGCAAGGGCCGGATGTAGAGAGCTGCACCATGTCCAAAAGGTGGTACATACTGCTCATTCAACTTGACAGCCCTGGCCACCATCTGATGAAACAACTGCTCCGGCACTTTGGCCATCAGGATGCCTTCGGCGGATCGCTGCATCCTTTTGGCATTCTCCTCCCAGCGGAAAAGACGGATCTTGCCGTCTTTGCCCCGGTATGCCTTCATGCCCTCGAAAGCCTCCTGGCCATAGTGCAGGCATGTGGCGGCCATGTGAATGCTGATATGTGGCGACGAAGACACTTCTATCTCGCCCCACTGGCCATCACGATAATAACATCTTACATTGTAGTCGGTCTGGAAATATCCAAAGGGAAGCTTTCCCCAGTCTATGTTTTGCATAATAGCTAATTTTATGATGAAACAATATGATGAATCCTTGCCCTGCTAAATTATAAACTATTTTGAAACCGGACACCAAATAAAGGATAAAACGGATCATTGTCTGTCTTTCCCGGCGGCTGTCTTTCCCGGGAAAATGCCGTTGCAGTGAGCCTGCCATCAGAATGGGCGTCTTAAACTACAATGCCCTGCCATCATGCGTCGTGATGCTGTTCAGAAGGTGAAGAATCTCGTTACGCATGCCTGCGGCATTACCATCATAGTCGTTGACGATGACCACGAAGGCGGCAAGGTTTCCGTTTTGCATGGGTGTGAAGCCGGCATAAGCCATCACGTTATTCAGGAAACCGCTTTTTGCCCTGAGTACGCCTTCTGAGGCAGAGCCCCGGAGGTGATTGGCAAGAGAACCGCTGTACCCTGCAAGCGGAAGGCTGTTGTAAAGGATATTGAATGTGGGATGATGGTAAGCCGCGATCATTACGGTCATCAATTGATTGATTGTAAGGCGGTTAGATGTCGACAGTCCGCTGCCATCATGTAAGGTTCCCAGGCCTGGCTCGATGTTGTATGCATCCCAGTGGTCTGACACTGCCTGCAGGCCGGCAACCCTGCTTCCTTCTTCCCGCTTCACGGATCCGATGGTTTTTAGCAGGTTTTCTGCGTAGGTGTTTACGCTTGACATATTGGTCCTGTAGATGAGGTCAAACATCGGAGGGGAGTGCCAGCTGGAAATGGTGTTGCGTGTTTCAAAGGGTATCACCCCATCGAGCGCAGCTCTTCGATAGGTGGTAGCCTGGCCGCTCACCTCTATATCATTGGCTGCGAGGTGATCTTTCAGACTTTGTGCTGCAAAAAGCGGAGGGTCCGGCATGGATCCGCGCACAGGAAAACTTTCAGCTCCAAGAGGCACAGTCCCGGTAAGGTGTCGTTCAGACGAGTAGGGTGCCCCATAAATGTATACCTGGTCTCCGCTGCCAATATATCCTGTGGTAACATCATTTACGAATGACATATCAGCAATAAGCGGATCGGTATGACTCACCCGCGCCGGATCTCCGAGCGCCTCTCCTGCATCGAAATATACCGTATACTCGTTTTCATGTACGGTTAAACCGCTGCTACCCGCCCCGAAGTAATTGCCGATATGGCTCCAGATCCACCGGGGCGGAACCATCTCGCCGTCAAAAATACGTTCGTCGGCAATGATATGACCCTCTATCCTGCGTATGCCCTTATCCTGCAAAGCAGTTTCCCACCTGGCATATACGGAGTCCAGCGACAAGGAGTCGTGTATGGCAAATGTCCCGAAGGCAGGGTCACCGGAGCCTTTAATATACAGGTTGCCCTCTAATACACCTGTTTCTGTGATCTCACCGTCGTGCTGCAAGGTGGTTTCATAGAGATAGTCATGCCCGAGCATAAACAGTGCCGAGGTGGCAGTCAGCACCTTTTGGGTAGAAGCAGGAACCAGGCGCTGATTGCTGTTATGTTCAAGGATCACTGTACCAGCTGTTACGTCATATACAGCGAAACCCCAGCTTGCATATTCAAGGTTGTCCTTTTCGGCAAAAGCATCGAAATGCCTTCTCAGGGATGTGTCTGCGTACAAAACGTCTGAAATAAACAGGAAAGCAGTGAATAGCAGCAGGAAGAACAAGGTGTGAGTTTTTGAGGTCATGTGTTTTTGGTTTGGTGTATTGTGTGAAATGTATTTGTAAATGAGCAGCCGGATACAGCGAACCAACAGGTTAGCATAGTAGCAGCCATGAAAGCAGGATCAGGGGTTACCTGCCAAACACTGAGATCCGGAAATACCGTCCCGGGTGTTTCCGGATGTCTTCAAGTAATTTTTCCAGTTCGTCAGAGGCATTGCTGAGGTTATGATACAAGCTTTCATCCTGAATAAGCATACCCGCAGACCCTTCCCCCCGGTTGATCTTTTCAAGTATCTGAGAGAGTTCACTGACGGAATGGCTGGCGCCTCTGATGGTTTGCTGAAACTCTTCAGATGCAAGCTGATCGCTGACCTCAGACATGTTTTCCAGGATATGGTTGATCACGGTCCTGTTATCATCAAGATTACGGGTGATTGCTTCTGCATGTTCGAGCATGCGGGAAATGCGCTCTGCCTCCGAATGCATCGTTGTTTCGAGCTGATGAGCAGCAGACTTCATGGATGCCATGGCCTGCTGAAAACTGTCTATCCCGGATGTGATCCTGTACCTGTTTTGCTCATCAAGTAGCTGGTTAAACGAAAAAAGCAATGTGTCGGCGCGCTCAATAAGATCTGTGGCCCGGTCTCTGAGGGGGCCAATTTGATGCTCAATCTGTTCTGTGATACCGGGATCCTTGATTCCCACCAGAGTGTCTCCGCTGGAAATGGGCTCAGGATGGTCTCCCAGTTCAACGATGATTTTATTTGTGCCTATAATCTCACTTGTGAGCCTGGCTGTGGAATTTGCCGGGATGTCGATCTGCCGGTCTACCGTTGCAGATACAATCACATTTCCGGACCCGTCGGGATGAAATGCTATGCGGTGGACCTGTCCTACGTTAACACCGTTAATGATAAC
>PWRF01000120.1 GCA_003556325.1 Bacteroidales bacterium
CACAGGTGCTCGTGTTCCGCAACCCCGAAGCATCCCGGACGCAATACGAACACAAGATGGGCGGCAGAAACCTGCAGCTGGATATTTTCCTGCCGGGCGAACGCTTTAAAATCGTGCATTAACGGGTGGTCCTTCAAAAAATGCCTGCCCCCGTTAACCCTGTAAAAAAACAAGTGTGTTTATTTGGCGTTGCACAGGTCCTGACTCATGCGCTCTGAAACCTAATGAGGATAAGGGTTATAGGACGTGGCGAAAAGCCGAAACCTGTCAACCTGGCATTAGTGACGAGAAGACTTTTTTAACGATGCTGCGTTCAATCGGTCTGCGGCTTTTACAGAGAAACTTTTTTCAACAAATAAATACCTGATCCATGCTCAAGAAGATACCCCACACCTACGTTATCGTTTTTTTCATCATTATCGTAGCTGCCATTCTCACCTGGATCATCCCGCCGGGAAAATATATCGAGGAGACGGTCCTGATCGACGGGAAAGAGCAGCGCACCATGGTCTTCTACTACGAAGACCAGCTGCCGGAAGGGCACACCCTCGACAGCCAGCCGCAGACATGGCATGTGCTTTCGGCCCTTTTTAATGGCTTCGTCCGCCAGTCCAACATCATCGTGTTCATCCTGATGATTGGCGGGGCTTTCTGGATCATGAACCAGACCAAGGCCATAGATGTAGGCATTATGTCCTTTCTGAAATATGCGCGAAAGCTGGAGAAAAACGCCACCATGCGCCGCCTGGGCGTGGACAATATCATTATCGTGATGGTGATGCTGCTGTTCAGCGCCTTCGGGGCCATCTTCGGGATGAGCGAGGAAACCATCGCGTTTGTGATCATCCTGATACCGCTGGCGATCTCCATGGGGTACGACAGCATCACGGGGGTTTGTATGGTATATATCGGTGCCCACCTGGGCTTTGCCGGGGCCATCCTGAACCCCTTCACCATCGGCATCGCCCAGGGCCTGGCAGATCTGCCGCTGTTCTCCGGACTCGAGTACCGCCTGTTTGCATGGGTGGTGATCAACATAGTGGGCATCGCCTTTGTGTTACGCTACGTGGCAAAGATCCGGAAAGACCCCACCCGTTCCATCATGTACGAGGAAGACAGCTACTGGCGAAAAAGAGAGGCAAGCGACGTCAACAACATTACGTATTATACACCCAGGATGGCCTGGTTCGTGTATGGAGCGGTATTGATCGTACTTGCCATCTTTTCGGTGATGCACCCTGTGTCCACCCTTACCGTGGGGGCGTCGTCGGCCACTATCACCGTGATCCCGGTGGCCACCGCCATCTTCGCCCTTGCCGGAATATGGACACTGCGCAAGTCCGTGCATTTCTTCATCCTGCTGCTCCTGGCCTATACCATCCTCTTTCTGATAGTGGGAGTGATGGGATACCAATGGTACGTGATGGAGATCGCCACCCTCTTCCTGGGCATGGGAATTGCTTCGGGCCTCGCCGTCCAGAAAGATGCCAACGACATTGCCAACTCCTTCCTCGACGGGGTGAAAGACATCATGTCGGCAGCCATAATCGTGGGCCTTGCCGGCGGCATCATCGTAGTGCTTGAAGACGGCGGCATCATCGACAGCATACTGTATGGGCTCAGCCGGTCGCTGGGGCAATTTGGAAGTGTCACGTCGGTAGGGGTGATGTATGTGATCCAGACGATTGTCAACATTGTCATCCCGAGCGGATCCGCCAAAGCAGCGATCACCATGCCCATCATGGCGCCCTTCAGCGACCTGATCGACATCTCACGGCAAGCCACCGTGATGGCCTTCCAGTTCGGCGACGGCTTCACGAATATGATAACTCCCACCTCCGGCGTGCTGATCGCCGTGCTAGGCGTGGCAAGGATCCCTTACCACAAATGGGTAAAATGGGTAACCCCGCTGATTGTCATCCTCATCCTGCTGGGGTTCCTGCTGCTCATCCCCACGGTGACAATGGAACTTAGCGGGTTCTAGGATAATGATAAGGTTAAGATTAAGATTGAGATTGAGGATGAGGATGAGCGAGAGCGAAGCACTGTGGGAGAGGTGATTTAGGATTAAGATTAAGGTTAAGATTGAGGTTGAGGCTGAGGTTAAGGATGAGCGAGAGTGAAGTACTGAGAGGGTTGTGATTTGGGATCAAGATTAAGGTTAAGATTGAGGTTGAGGTTAAGATTAAGATTAAGGTTAAGATTGAGGCTGAGGTTGAGGATGAGGATGAGGATGAGCGAGAGAGAAGCACTGTGAGGGAGGCGATTTGGGATTAAGATGAAGGATAATATTTAGGTTAAGATTAAGATTGAGGGGGGTGTTGGGAGGAAGAGGGGGCGGGCTGGTTGAATTTTTTTATAAAAAATAAAAGTATGTACAGGTTATTGACGATCTTGCTGATATTGATTGCGATGCCCGGATGGGCGCAGGTAATTTACCATACGGGGAACGAAGACCCGGTGGAGACGAACCACTTGCCGGGCCTGGTGCTGGCGGGCGGAAGAAGCGATAACAACGACGCCATGCAATGGATGCTGGAGCGGGCCGATGGCGGCGATGTAGTAGTGTTGCGCGCCAGCGGATCGGACGGCTATAACGACTATTTCTACAGCGGCCTGGGCGTCGGCATTAACTCGGTGACCTCCATCGTGATCACAGGCCCGGAAGACACCGAAAGCCCCGAAGTGCTCGAAATCCTTGGCAATGCAGAAGTGGTCTTCATTGCAGGGGGCAACCAGTGGCACTATGTGAACGAATGGCAGGACAGCCCCATGCTGGACCTGCTTAACGACCTGATCAGCGACAAGCAAATCACCATTGGCGGCACCAGCGCCGGAATGGCCGTGCTGGGGGAAGTGGTTTTCTCTGCAGAAGAAGGCACTGTCTGGTCGTCAGAAGCACTCGGAAATCCTTATCATTTTCGGGTAAAGCTGGAAAAAGACTTCCTGGATGTGCCGTTTATGCAGCAGACCGTTACCGACAGCCACTATAACCGCATCCACGACGACGGGATGGACCGCCACGGGCGCCACGTAACCTTCATGGCACGAATGGTGGCCGACTGGGACATGGACGCACGTGGAATTGCCGCCAATGAGTATACCGCCATTGCAGTGGACGAAACCGGAAAGGCCCGCGTCTTTGGCCACCCCAATTTCGACGACTATGCCTATTTCCTCCAAAAATACGGGGGCCCGCCGGAAACATGCACGCAAGGAGAACCCCTGCACTGGGAGCAGGGCCAGGAAGCCTTAAAAGTCTATAAAATAAAAGGGGACTTTGAGGGAACCGGCTGGTTTAGCCTGGACAACTACGAAGAAGGGGACGGCGGAGAATGGCAGTACTGGTATGTTTCGGAAGGAGAGCTGGTAGTGGTTACCGATGATGACACCCATGTGCAGGAACCGCTGTCACGAGAAAAGAACATGAAGCTCTTTCCAAACCCTGCTGCCGACATTCTGACTGTTACGCTGGCAGAGCCTGCCATGAAAGCACCGGGGCGCAACCCTGAGATCCGCATCTTTTCCGCCGCCGGAACCCTTGTCAGGAGAGAAATACCCGCAGACCCTGCCGCGGTGGTTCATACAATCAACGTAAGCGATCTGCCACCGGGGACCTATATCCTCACCGTGAGCAGCGAAAACGGGTCGTTCAGCAAAAGCTGGACCAAAGAATAAATACCTGGACAAACTTTGCGCAACTCCGGCGACTGTCGCAACAGGCTCCCCCCAAAAGCCCTCATACACTGATCCGGCGGCAAGGTGCCGTTATAAATGGCCGGCTGCAAAAACATGCTGCCGGCTGGCTCACCCTGCTTCACCTGAAAAGGTCCTGAGGCAAACGGGAACCCACTGATAAAAGCACCCCGAAAAGGCCGCATCTACTTGAAAGATGGACAATACGCATACGAAAAACGAGTTTTTGTAACTTTTTTTGTAACTTTTCCCTGCCAAACCACGTCTTGTAATCAAAGAGTTGCCTGGCACCATCCCTCCAGATGCGAGGATCGTTTTAAACAACCTGAAAAAGGGGTGCAGCCAGGGGCGGGCAAGCAGGATATCAGCCTGCCTAAGAGAACAGACGGTTGAAACAGAACGCATGACAACGGCCCAGTACAATAAATGTGTAGACCTGTATGCTGACGGCGTATACCGCTTCATCCTGAAAAACCTGCGTGACGAAGACAGGGCGCAGGATGTTGTCCAGGACAGCTTTGAAAAGCTCTGGATACGGCGTGAAGACGTTCACTTTGACAAGGCACGCTCCTATCTGTTCACCACAGCATACCATACGATGATCGATTCGATCAGGAAGGAGAAAGACAAATACAGGGTGGAGAGCAGGGAGTTGCCGGAAACAGGATACAACCTGGAGTATCACGGGCTGAAGGAGATCCTGGAAAAAGCACTTGGCAAACTTCCTTCGGTTCAGCGCTCAGTGGTTCTTTTGCGCGACTACGAAGGATACTCCTACCAGGAGATCGGCGAGATAACCGGACTTACTGAGTCACAGGTGAAGGTCTACATCTACCGGGCCAGGGTAGGGCTTAAAAACTACATCGGCAGCATGGATGCAGTGATCTGAGAAACAGAAGCAAAGGGCAGGGCTTGATGGAACACACGGCCTGCCGGGGAGCGGGAAAGCAAAAGGTAAAAGCAGAGGGTTAAAAATGCAGGGCTGATAAAAGGCAACAGGATGCAATCACCAGGCCAACGGATGGGTTGGTCAACAAATAACAATACCATGAATATCACCAGGGAAAATTATCCGCTTTTTTTTCTTGACTACTTCGAAGGAAGGCTTTCGGAGGGGTGCAAGGCAGAGCTGTTGTATTTCCTGGAGGAGCACCCCGACCTGAAAAAGGAGTTTCTGTCTTTTGAAATTGTTCACCTTGAAAAGGACACACAAGCCCGGTTCCCCGGCAGGGAAAACCTGAAAAAGCACACCCCGGCAGCCGCTCCCGGGCCCCACTGGCCCGATTTTGATGAGGGCGACATAAGCCTTATGTTCAGCAGGGATGAGAACGGCGCTTTAGCGGTAAACCATGACCACCATGAGCTGGCCCTGGCTGCTTATATTGAAAACGACCTCGATGATATAGAGCGGGCTGCCGTTGAGGCATATGTGTCTGGCAACCCCGTGAGGGAAAGGGAGCTGGCAGCAATGCAGAGATCAAAGCCGGATGCAGGGGAGGAGCCTTAAGTCTTTCCGGGGAAGCGTTCGTTAAAGCGCTATTTCCTGAGGGCCACGGTACAGGAATGGAAAAACATTGCTGCGGCTGCTGCTGTCATCATGGTTGCTTTTGTTTCGTGGTATATGTACCAATCCCTCGACCAGGAGGGTTTTCACGATATGCTTGTTGACGGGAGCGGGGACGTTCCGGAGGCCGTTGCGGAAGCCCCGTTCCGGCAACAAGTTGTTGAGGCAAGCAAGAGGCCCGAACTTCTTGAGCCCGGCCATACGTTTACGCTGCCCTTAAGGAAAGAGGCCCCGGAAGAGATCCCATCCCTTGTTGCACAGGTAGAAACGCAAACGCCGGTGCTGGAGCTGTTGTACGAGGACGTGCCTTCGTACCCGGAAGAGCCCGTGCTCTTCAGCTCGCTGCAGGTAGCTTCCATGGCATTGATCCGTCCGGTCTCTCTTCCCGTGGAAACAGAAACGGCCCGCGTTCAGCCGGAGCGCCGGCAGGAATACTATTGGCTGGCCTATCGTGACCGGTCAGATCTTTTTGATGACGAAGACGGCGGGGAGAGGGCTTCATTGGTCAGCGGCCAGCTCTCCCGGTTAGAAGCGGCGCAGCAGGAGCTGGCAGAGAGGACTGAAGGGCCGCGGGCCTTTCTTGACGAAGCTGCCAGTACCGAGATGTCGGTCTTAGGCAGATATGCCCGCCGCGGCCTCGCCAGCATCAACAACCTCCTGGGTCAGCCAGTGGTGATAGACGGCCAGACCAACCCCGAAGGAAGAAGGGTGGAGTTAGCCATAGGCGACTTTTTCGAAGTGTCAAAAAGCAAAGACTAGCTGTCAACGGACACGCTGTGCTTTTTGTGCTTCCAGCGCCGGTGCGACCAGAGCCAGCTGCGGGGGTCAGCCTGTATCTCTTTTTCCAGCAGGGCCATAAACCGGGCCGAAATCTCCCCCTCTTTCATCTCCCCCGGGCGATCAGCAATCTTCTCAACATGCAGCAGGTAGTGGCCTCTCTTCTGCCGGCGCAGCGCTACAAACACCACGGGTGTTTTCAGGCTCCGGGCAAGCTTTTCCGGCCCGGAATAAACCGGCGTATCCTGTGAAAGAAAACGGGTCCAGTAAGCATTTTTCGGCTTGGGTGCCTGATCGGCGATCAGGCCTAAAACAAAGGGTTTTCCTTCGCGAAGGTATCGGACCACCGCCCTGCTGACCTGGCTCCTGGGAACCAGCTCGTGTGCGTGCCGGCTCCTGGTTTCCAGCATGAGCCTGTCAAACGCCTTGTTTGACAGAGGCTTGTAGGCAGGCACAACAAGATAGGGAAGGTGGCGGGAAACAACACCGGGCACCCACTCCCAATTGCCAAAATGGCCCAAAAGCCCTGTAATATTATACCCCTTTTCAAAATAATCCTGGAGGATAACCTTGTCTTCTTCCGCGATTGTGCATCGGCTCAGAAAGTCGTGGTCCCTGATGGTGTTAAGCTTAATGGTTTCCACTATCACATCGGCAAGATGCCGGTAGAAGCCGCGGGCAATCGCCCTGATTTGTCTTTCCGGCTTCTCCGGGAAGGCATTTTTCAGGTTGCTGATGACGACAGCACGCCTGTACCGGATGATATAGATCATCCAAAAAGCCAGAAAAGAGGAAATAGCATGGAGTGCCCCCATGGGCAACCTGGACATCAGGCGAATGAGTGCTGCAGTTACTTGGCTAAGGATCATATTCACGGGGATTACACACCAGGTGGTTGTTAGTACAGAAAATGGTCATATGGATACCTCTGCTGGTGGATCTCCACTACGGTATCATATAATAGCCTTCTGAACGGCTCCAGGTTTTGTTTCTTTTTTGCCGAGATGAAAATACAGGGCGCATTCATTGTGGCCATCCAGGTTTCTTTCATCTCTTCAAGGCTGATGTTTTCGCGTGTTGACGGCGTCAGGTCATCTTCTTCTTTTTCTACCCAGCTGTATTTATCCATCTTGTTGAACACCACGATGGTCTTCTTTTCTTCGTTGCCGGTGATCTCCGCCAGGGTGTCCCTTACCACCTGCAGCTGCTCTTCAAAGTTAGGATGCGAAATATCCACCACGTGGAGCAACACATCTGATTCGCGCACCTCGTCGAGGGTCGACTTAAAAGACTCGATCAGGTGGTGTGGCAGTTTGCGGATAAAGCCAACGGTGTCTGACAGCAGGAAGGGCAGGTTGCCGATTACGACCTTCCTCACGGTGGTGTCGAGGGTGGCAAAAAGCTTGTCTTCAGCAAAAACATTTGTTTTGCTGAGCATATTCATAATGGTTGACTTTCCCACGTTGGTATAGCCTACCAGGGCTACCCTTACAAGGTTTCCCCGGTTGGATCGCTGGGTTGCCTTTTGTTTGTCTATCTGTTCGAGCTTTTTTTTCAGAAGGGCAATTTTGTCGCGCACGATACGCCGGTCTGTTTCGATCTCCTTTTCGCCGGGCCCTTTGAGGCCGATCCCTCCTTTCTGGCGCTCCAGGTGAGTCCACATCCCGGCCAGCCGTGGAAGAAGGTATTGATACTGTGCCAGCTCCACCTGTGTGCGGGCATGTGCCGTGCGTGCACGCATGGCGAAAATGTCGAGGATGAGGTTGCTGCGATCTATGACACGGGTTTTAAAGGCCCTGTCGAGGTTGCGTTGCTGCGACGCGGTAAGCTCGTCGTCAAACACGACGAGGTCGGCCTTGTGCTCTTCTATATATGCTTTTATTTCCTCTGCCTTCCCCTTTCCTATGTAAGTTGCGGGGTCAGGTTTGTCCATTTTCTGGGTAAAGGTCTTCAGCACCACGCCTCCTGCCGTATCGGTGAGAAAGGCGAGCTCTTCCAGGTACTCTGCCACAGCTTCTTCCGTTTCTCCACGGGTGATGGCCCCAACAAGTACTACGCGTTCCTTCTCTTTTTTGATCTCTATGTTTTTTGGCATGTATTTCCTGTCATCTGTTAAGGGATGAAAACCCAATGATCTCCCGAACTTCGCTTATCGTCTTCCTGGCGCTCTCTGTTGCTTTTTCTGCCCCCATCCGGGCCACTTTTTGCAGGTACTCGTTGTCTGCGTCAAGGGCAAGGATGCGTTCACGGATTGGCCCGGTGAAACGAACCATGTCTTCCGCCAGCTGCTTCTTCATGTCGCCATACCGGATGCTTGCCTTGTTGTAGGCATCAAGGAAGTGCGTGTGGGTGTCTTTGTCGCTGACGATCTCCATCAGGTTAAAAAGGTTTTCCACCGCCTGCGACATGGGCTCGCCCGGCTTCCCGGGTCCGGAATCTGTTTTTGCACGCATGACCTTTTTGCGTATTTGATTCGGGTCGTCGGCAAGAAAGATGGCATTGCCTTCCGCCTCCGACTTTCCCATCTTTGTGCTGCCGTCGAGTCCGGGAACCTTTACAAGCGCGCTGTCAAAGTTGTATGCATAGGGCGGGGGGAAGCAGTCCGTCTTATACATGCGGTTAAAGCGGTTTGCAAAGGTGCGGGCCATTTCCAGGTGCTGCTCCTGGTCTTTGCCGACCGGCACCTTGGATGCTTTATGGATAATGATGTCGGCCGCCATAAGTACCGGATAGGTAAGAAGGCCGGCATTCACATTGTCGGGCTGCTTGCGCACCTTGTCCTTAAAAGAGGTGCAGCGTTCCAGCTCCCCTTTGTATGCATTCATGCTGAGCAGCAGGTAAAGTTCTGCCACCTCGGGCACATCGCTCTGAACATACAATGTGGCCACCTCCGGGTCAATGCCTGCAGCGAGGTATTCAATAAGCACCTGCCTAACGTTGCGGTGCAGGTCGCCGGGTGTCGGATGGGTGGTAAGCGAATGATAGTCGGCGATGAAGAAGTAGCACCTGTGCTGATGCTGCATCTTCACAAAGTTCCTGATGGCACCAAAATAATTGCCGAGATGAAGGTGCCCTGTAGATCGTATTCCACTGACAACTGTTTCCATACCGCAAAATTACTATTAATTGTCAAATATGCGGCCAAAGGAAGTCGTGTGCCCGAGGAGGCCACCAGGGCAAACAATCTCTTTGTCCTGGTGGCCCAGGCCTTGTTGTTGCATAACCCGCTGCTCTGCCTTGCCCGGTTGGTCTGGAAATAAATAAGTGGCCCCATTATGGGTGTGAGAATGATTAACAGAATAAGAATCTTATTCTGTCCGGTTGTGATAATGTTCCTAATAGTCATTATCCACAAAACAACCGTGAGCAGAAACAGAAGAATGCCCAGGAAATAGTACGCTAAAGAGGCGCTCATGGGTTTTGTCTTTTGTTTATAGTCCAACCGGGCTCTGTTTCTCTCGTTTAAGTGACAGGTCACCATGTCTTAGTCAAAGCACAACATGAGCATGCAGTCCCTGGTGAACGGTTCTGTAAATTACTATTTGCCTGTCTTTCTGATTATCAACCAGAAAACGGTGGATGAAATAACTCCGGCTATACTGCTTTGCAGCAATATCTGCCACTTGAAGCCATCATACAGAAAAAGGACCTGTGCCAGGCTCAGGAGTGCCACGAAAATGAAAAAGAACAGGAATACTTGTTTTTTCATAACAACATCTTTTGCTTCGTCCATTTGTTTCATCGTTCTAGCCTGCAAGCTACGAAAAATGATTAATCAATTATGTGGTTGACGATTTGTATGACTGCGTCTGTGGCCGAAACGCCTACAGCGCCTCCCAATGCGCCAGCTATGGCTCCCGGACCGGCACCAACTCCCCCGGCGATCGAGCCGGTGATGGCGCCTGCGATAGCCCCTCCAATTGCTCCGCCAATGTCGCTGGCTACAATACTACCCCAATTGAACCATTTGTGCATCTCCGCCTGTTTGCAAGAATCGCCGTTGGCTACCGCATTAATCCAATCATCCATATTGTTGGCCCAATAGTTTGCAGACTCAATGCCGATGGTGGTAGCTGCATAAATCACATAGCGCTCCTCTTCCGGCAATGAAAGACAGTCAACATTTTGAATATGTGTCAGCAAGGGAACTATTTCCTCTGCGGTGCTGTAGGACTCCATGATGTTGTTAACGGATTGCAGCAGGTCGTACTGATCTTCGCTTAAGTCATCAATATGCTCCTGGATGGTGAAAAACAAAAAATCATTGTATGTATATTCACCTTTGTAGTTAGGATCGCTCACCATTTTCCTGAAAAGGAACAAGCGTTCAATTTCTTTGCTCAGCTTATTATTTCCAAGGGCATGACATAGATCCGGCAAGGAGCTTTGTGCTAAATGCTTAACTGCCACTTCTTCAACGAGTAACAGCAACCCGGTTTCATCAGATGTGTCTGTGGACTTTATTGCCTTAAGACATACCTCCATGGCCTCTGTGTGTACTGCAGCCGCTTCAATAAAATCCTGTTTAAAGTCCTCTGTCCTTACTTCGTCTTTCTCGCATGCATACAGTATTAGAAAAAAGCCAAGGCTGATAGCAAAGCTGTAAGTATAAAATTTTCTCATTTTCTCTTCTTTTGTGTTTGCGCGTACTCTTTCGATTTTCGGCTTTCTCGGCTACTCGTTTTTTTAATGCCGTTTTTCGCTCTCACATCCCCGGCGTTGGGCTGACAGCCCCCTTTCTGTCGTGTTTTTGCTTTGGAGATATTTTGCGGCTGCTCTTCACGAATTTAACCGCGTCTTCCTCCGCAAAAATACGCCAAAAAACAAAAATATAACAACAAATAAGCATAAAATATAGCCAAACGACAAAAGAGCCGCTTGTGTGGCAAGAATGCACAAAAAAACCCGCCGGAATCATTCCGGCGGGTTTTGATAATCATCAGATGTTGTTCACCCTTAAAAGCTATTTCGTTTTCATTGCTTGCTTGAACATGCTTCCGAGGTCGAAAGGAAGTTCTTCTTCCTCTTCCGGCTTGGTCATCGAGCTCAGGTCGAAATGATAGTAAGCCAGGTTGATGGTTTGTTGTGCGGTTAACTGCTTGACCTCTTCAGGGAGCTGCTCTTCTTCCACATCAGGCATTATGGGCTGAGTGAGTTCAATGCCGTTGCTGGTTGTGAATGTCAGCTGAGAGCCTGCAGAAGTGGTTGCCATTCCGAGAGAAAAAATAAAGGCTGCGGTGATCAGGATACGTGTTTTCATGACTTGGGGGTTTTTTATGTTTTTTTAGGTTCTTTCGTTTGTTTGTTTCTGCTTTACCTTGATCCAGAACTGTGCCAAAACCTGTAACAAAATGAAAATTAAAATATTATGAGGGTTGGTGGCGCACAGCAGCCGTCAAAAAAGTGTTCGCCTGCGAACACCTTGTTCCGTTTGCGAACGATTAATTAAACGGTTGTTTGTATTGACCTATGATTCTTTTTCTTATATTTGAAAGTGTAGAACCGCTTCCACAACACAAAGCAACACCATGGCCACCATATTAATAATTGACGATGATATTTATATCTGTAAGCGGCTTGAGAAGTTGCTGAAAACCAAGGGGTATAATGTTCGCATTGCCCATACTGCCAATAATGGCATTAAAGAGGTAAAAAGAGGCGGCGTTGATTTTGTGTTGTGCGACTATCGCTTGCCGGACACCGACGGGAAGGAAACATACCGGCTGGTCAGGAAGTACGAACCTCATATTCCGGTCGTATTCATGACGGCATATGCGGATGTGCGTACGGCAGTCCAGATGATACGTGCCGGAGCACTTGATTATATTACCAAACCTTTCCTGCACGAAGAGATCACCAAGCTCATTGATAAGGGGCTCCGGAAAGGAATGCACGACCCCGGGAGTTTTGAAGATCGCTTTGTGGAGGGAGAAGACCCCGCCATGCAGAATATCATGAAGCATGTGGAGATGGTTGCGCCTACCGACCTGAGCGTGCTGATTGAAGGAGAAACCGGATCGGGAAAAGAGTTTATTGCACGCAGCATTCATTATCGCAGCCATCGGAAGGACAAGCCATTTGTTGCCCTTGATTGCGGCGCCCTGCCGGGCGAACTTGCCAACAGCGAGCTGTTCGGACACGTCAAAGGTGCATTTACCGGTGCCATCAAGGATAAGGCAGGATGTTTTGAAGAGGCTGAAGGCGGCACCCTGTTCCTTGACGAGATCGGGAACCTCTCGCACGAGAACCAGGTAAGGCTGCTGCGAACCATACAGGAAAAATCCATTAGCCGGCTGGGCGACAACAAGATCAAACAGGTTGACGTGCGCATCATTTCCGCCACAAACGATGACCTGATCGGCGACGTGAAAGCAGGCCGCTTCCGGGAAGACCTGTATCATCGAATCAACGGGTTTACGATACTGGTCCCGCCCCTTCGGGAACGAAAAAACGATATTTTCGCTTTTGCAGAGCGCTTCCTTGATGATGCCAACGCAGATTTCGGAAAACGGGTGAAGGGCTTTGACCAGGAGGTGCGGGAGGCGTTCCTGCGCTATCCCTGGCCGGGAAATATCCGGGAACTGGAAAATGTTGTTCACCGGTGTGTTTTGCTTGAACAAGGCCAGAAAGTCACTGCGGACACGCTGCCTGCTGAAATCACAGAATACACTGAAATATCGGAGCCCATCGGCGAACTGAACAACAGGCCGGGCCTGCCGCTGTCTTTAAAGCAGGCCGCCATGATGGCAGAGCGGGACACCATCATAAGGGCACTTAAAGAGTCGGGATATAATAAATCCAGGGCGGCTCAAATGCTCAAGGTGGACAGAAAAACGCTGTACAACAAAATGCGCGAATACAGCATCCAAATGGATTAATACCTGAGGGTGGCAGCCATCAACGCTTCTTTTTCGGGGAACTCTTCCTTGTCGAGAAGATATACCCTGCCTCCCTGCAAAAACGTATTTTTCGCGGCCATATCCAGCAGGCAGTAGTTTGTGGCATTCTTCTCCTTATGTATCTCCACACGGCCATTCTCTTTATCATAAACACCAAACAGCTGTTTGCCCTTCTCTACAAAAAGAGTTTCAACACGCCCTTCCTCGGAGGCATTGTATATGTCGTCTATAATGGTAGCGGCGCGTCCCTTGCTCGAAAGGAAATCGTATAGCTTCAACGCTTCGTCCCGGTGCTTCATAAAGTATTTTTCCAGGAGCGGCCAGGCCTTTTTGTGGAGTTCCTGCATGGACAGTTCATCTGGATTTCCTGAAATATTTTTTTTGAACAGCGGGCTGTAGGAAGACACTTTACGGTAAAGCGAAAAGATGCTGTCAACGCATGCCAGCACAAGCGGTGCATTATGTCCCTGCAACACCTCCATCAGGCTTTTGTCGACCTCGCGCAGGTGTTTTATGATCTCATCCTTTTTGAAGTCCTTGCCTCGCCCCTGCCCGTGATACATCCCCTGTGCCCCTCCGGTCTGACCCGACCTGAATTGCAACGACCTCTCCTCGTAATCGCTTCCCACCGTATCCTCCAGTGTCTGCGGGATGAGGTCGTCAACCGGGATCTCCGTTACATGGTCGCGTGTGCCTTCCAAAAGACGAACCTGGTTAAGGCTTAATGGAAGGATGAAAAACCGTCCGTCACCGTTAAAAACCGGCATCAATGGCAGCAGGTAAAAACGGGTGTTCACTTCGGCATAATCTTTAAAACGAATGGGAAATGTCGAATAGGCGAACTTGCCGGGGTTGAGAAATACGGCGAGTCCGTCAGACATATGCCTCCATATCTCTGTGTCCTCATACAGCATTTCGAGCGGGTGCGTCATCTCCAGCACGTGATTTCCCTGCATGCCCCTCTGATGCAGCTCGTCACGCACATTCTGTATCTGGTTTTTAAAGCGGATGCGCGTCTTTTTGTTATCTCCCGCGCGCTCTGTGGGGATATAGATAGAAACACAAGGATATTGCTGTACTTCAGCCAGCTCCTGGAAAATCTTCCTTGTCATTATAGCCATTTCTAGAAGTTTTTTATTCCAGTACATTCAAACGGCCAGCTTGCATGACAGTCTGGTATCCGGAAAACATGAAACAATAGTTATGCCTTCTGCCCGGGATATCCCGGACAGAAGGGTGATAAGTGCAAAAATGGTGAAAAAACAGGACATTAACCCGCTATATTGAAGGTTGCGGTGGGATGTCCTCTATTGTGGGCTCCAGCATGATGGCCTGTTCTATGGCCAGGGAAAAATCATACAGGTCCGGCGGGGTGCGCGAGGTGATCAGGTTGTCGTGGATCACCACCGACTCGTCCTGGAAGTTTACACCGGCCTCTTCCATCTCATCCTGGATGCCTTCAAAGGCGGTGGCATTTTTCCCTTCCATCACACCCGCAGTGATCAATATCTGCGGCCCGTGACATATTGCAGCAACTGTTTTGCCCGAGTTGTAAAACTCACGGGCAAAATCTACCACAGAACTGTGTTCCCGGAGCATCGACGGGGCCTGGCCGCCTGGTAATATGAGTGCATCGAATCGTTCGACATCAACATCATCAACAGTTTGTTCCACATATATCGTGAAATCACTGTTGTAGGCCGTTGCCAGGCCTGTCTCCGCACCAATGACGGTTATCACTGCCCCGCGGTTTACCAGGTAACCTATGGGCATGAAGGCTTCTCCATCATGGAACCCTTCACCTGTCAAAACAGCAACATGTATTGGTTCAACAACATCAGCTTCGCGGTGGACCTCCGGCTGGCAGGCCATAAAAACCATTACCAATCCCAGCAAGGGAAATACTTTTCTTGTCTTTTTCATTTTCTCAGGGGTTTAAAGGTTCTTGCTGTGGAATACTATCAAAATGTCGTGCCACAAACGGGCGATCCGTAGGTGCAAATGAGTGCTGTTGTGGCTGTCAGCTAGTTATATGGAGGATGAGCTGATGTTGTAACCGGCAGGCCTTGTGGAAGCACTCCACAATGTGGGGAAGCAATGCCACAGTTCTGTTGTTTGCGGGGTGCATGGACAGCAGGTACAGGGTGGTGCTTTTCTGGCAGAACCAAAGGGTTTCTGCGTCAGCCAAAGAGCAGGGAAAAGACCTCGTCGATGCGGGTGACAGGGTGCAGGTTTATGTTATTCAGGTTGTCTGGGATGCTTTTCATGTTGTATTTTGAGACGAACACCTCGCTGAACCCCAGCTTGGACGCTTCTGTAATACGTTGTCCGATGCGGGTGACCGGCCTGATTTCTCCGGTGAGGCCAACTTCGGCTGCAAAACAGCATTTTTCGTTTACTGCGATATCTTCGCTTGAGGAAAGCACGGCGCAAATAACCCCCAGGTCTATGGCCGGGTCATCCACCCTGATCCCGCCGGTAACGTTAAGAAACACGTCTTTAGCTGCGATGCGGAACCCGCATCTCTTTTCCAGCACGGCCAGCAGCATGTTCATGCGCCTGAGGTCGAACCCTGTAGCCGACCGCTGGGGTGTTCCGTAGGCGGCTGAGCTTACCAGCGCCTGTGTCTCGATCAGCATGGGTCTCATCCCCTCAATGGTAGCCGATACGGTTACTCCGCTCACGGGGTCGTCGCGTTGCGAAAGAAGCAGCTCAGAGGGGTTGGCCACCTCTCTGAGCCCTTTGTCATGCATTTCGTAGATCCCCAGTTCGCTGGTGCTGCCGAAACGGTTTTTTGCGGCTCTCAGGATGCGGTACATGTGGTTGTGGTCGCCTTCGAACTGCAGCACGGTGTCGACCATGTGTTCCAGCAGCTTGGGGCCGGCAAGGGCTCCCTCTTTGGTGATATGGCCTATGAGAAATACCGGGACGGCAGATTCCTTGGCATAGCGCTGAAACTCCGCAGCACATTCCCTGATCTGTGAAATGCTTCCGGCGGCGGAATCCAGCTGGGGGGTGGTAAGGGTTTGTATGGAGTCAATCACCACGATTCCGGGGCGCATTTCTTCCAGGTGCCTGAAGATAGTGGCGGTGTCGGTGGCCGTGAGCACATAGCATGCCGGGTGGCTGTATCCCAGGCGCTGTGCACGCATGCTCAGCTGCATGTCGCTTTCCTCGCCTGAAATGTACAACACCTTCTGGTCCTGCATTTGCATCGCCACCTGCAGCATAAGGGTTGACTTGCCGATTCCGGGTTCGCCGCCAATCAGCATCAAAGCTCCGGGCACGATACCTCCTCCCAGCACCCTGTCGAGCTCAGCGCTGCCCGACGGAACACGGGAAAGCACATCGCCCTGAACCTCATGGATAAGCCGCGGCGCGGAAGAAGCTACGCCTGCCCCAGTGCCTGCCGTGCGCGGCCTGCCACCCCGCGACTCCTTTTGTATAACCTCTTCCACAAACGTGTTCCACTCACCACAGGCCGTACACCGGCCCATCCACTTGGGCGACTGCGCCCCGCAGCTGCTGCAGAAAAAGGCTGTCTTTACCTTCGTCATACCTGCTGATTTTAAAACAAGAAAGGGAAAACCGCAACAGTTACGTATATTGGCTTTCCCTCTGCAACCATGAAAACAAGACTGTAAATATACAAATAATTGCCGACATAACTAACATGCATGAATAATGAAGCCTAAACGATCTCTGAAGCTGCATGTCACCCGGCAAGCAGGTCTTCAAAGGCATCGTCGAGGGTGGGGAAGCGATAGGTGAAACCGGCTTCCTGTAACCGGGCGGGCACTGCACGCTGTCCTTTGGTCAACACAATGGCCCCCTGCCCGAAAACCAATTGTAAAGCCAGGGCCGGAACAGGAATAAACGCCGGCCGTTTGATTTTTTCAGCCAGAGTGCGGGTAAACGTTTTGTTGTCGACGATTTCTGGCGCACATACATTGACAGGGCCCTTCAGGTTTCTGTTGTGCACACCAGCCTTAATGACGGCCAGGGCGTCTTCAATGTGGATCCAGGGCATCATTTGCTGCCCGCTGCCAATCCTGCCCCCAACACCCAGTTTGAAAGGAGGCAACATCTTTTTCAGGGCTCCTCCATCGGTGCCAAGGATAATGCCGAAACGAAACATCAGGGTGCGGCAGGATGCCGGCGCCTTTTGGGCTGCAGCCTCCCAGTCGCTGCATACCTTACCCAGGAAATTGTCTGCCACAGCTTTGCTTCGCTCATCGTGGGTGCCCGACTCCGGGTAAATGCCCACGGCAGAGGCACTGATGAAGGTGTGCGGCGGAATGGCCATCAGGTGCATGGCGTCGGCCAGCTTTGTGGTGGTAAGAATACGGCTGTCGTAAATGGCTCGCTTGTGACTGGCTGTCCAGCGTTTCATAATGGGCGCCCCCGCAAGGTGGATTACAGCATCCACATCGTTAAGGTCGTCGGCAAGGACCGCTGCATCTTTTTTAAAATGCTCCCGGGTAAGGCTCATCACCTCGTGCCCCTCTAACTCAAAAAGGCTGCTCACCTTGCTGCCTACAAAACCGGTTGTTCCGCTGATTGCAATTTTCATGGTTTAAAAAAGGTCAAAAAGACAAAAAGGTCAAAAAGACAAAAAGACAAAAAGACAAAAAGACAAAAGGACAAAAGGACAAAAGGACAAAAGGACAAAAAAAAATATAAGACACAAATGCTCTAAGGTAAACAATTTTTGCAAGCAGGCAGTTCAAAAGTGGTGACCGGTATTGTTTGTTTGTTATTTTTGTAGGTTAATAAAATACCATGCACAGGTTGCGTGTGTTTTTCGTGGCCTGCAATAAAGGCTATCGGTGGCGGGCAGTGTTGAATTGCCCGTAAAACTAAAAACGAGCATAATAAATATTACTGTCCCATGAGAACAATCTTAAGCAAGCTTATCTTTTTAATAACCGGCATGGTGTTGTTTCCCCTGCTTCTTGTTGCTGAGCATCCCGGGGTCTGGACGCTGGAAGATTGCGTAAATCATGCCAGGGAGAATAACCTGCGCATACAGCAGCAACGGCTGGGAGTGGATGTGGCCAGGGAAAATTTGCGCCAAAGCCAGGCCAACCGTTTCCCGTCGCTGAACGCCGGGGCCAGCCACAACTACAACTGGGGGCGTACACTCGACCCCGTTACCAATGAGTTTGTCACCGAAAGGGTGCAGACCAACAATTTCAATGTGTCCAGCGGGGTGACATTGTTTAGCGGGTTCCAGGTGCGTAACAGCATAGAAAGAGACCGCTACAACCTGGAGTCGGTCCGTTTGGACGTGCAGACCATGGAGGACGACATCTCCTTGGCCGTGGCCAGCGGCTACCTCCAGATACTGTTCAGCAAGGAGCTTGTTGAGGTGGCGGCCAACCAGCTTGATATCACGCGCCAGCAACTGGAGCGTACCGAAAAGCTGGTGAATGCCGGAACCCTTGCGCGCGGCAGCTTGCTGAACATCGAAGCCCAGAAGGCATCAGAAGAAGTGCTGCTGGTAAACGCAGAGAACCAGCTGCGGCTGGCCTATCTGGACCTTATGCAGTTGCTGGATCTTCGGGAAGATATTGAATTTGCCATTGAGGTCCCTGAGATTGAAATACAACCCACCGAAACAGTGGATTATTCTCCGCTGCAGCTCTACGACACTGCCGTCAGGATACAGCCGGACATAAGGTCGGCCGAAATGCAGGTTCGCACTGCCGAAAAAGGGTATGAAATTGCCCGGGGCGGTCGTTACCCCCAGCTGACACTGCGCGGAAGCCTGGGCACCGGGTATTCTGAAGCAAGGCTCGAAATTGCCGAAATGATAGAAACAGACCCCGAACAGATCGGCCAGACAGCCTCAGGCGAAGCTGTTTTTGCCCCTTCTTTCGACATAGAAACCAGGATCATTCCCTTCTGGGATCAAATTGACGATAACCTGAACAGGAGCATCGGCCTTAACTTGCAAATCCCGATCTTTAACAACTACCAGGTGAGAACACAGATCAGCCAGTCGAAAATATCTCTTGAAAATGCACGCCTTCAGCGTCAGATCGTCCGGGACGAACTCTACAAGACCATCGAGCAGGCTCATCAGGACGCCCATGCCGCCATGCAGCGCTATGTTGCCACTGAGAAGAATGTGGAAGCCCTCGAAGAGTCTTTCCGCTATACAGAAGAACGGTTTAATGTAGGCATGGTGAACACCCTGGAGTATAACGATGCGAAAAACAGGCTTGCCGAAGCGCAATCCGAGCTGCTCCAGGCAAAATACGAGTACGTTTTCCGGGTGCAGATCCTGGACTTCTATATAGGAAATCCTCTGACTTTACGTTAGATGTTTAGAAACATTATTTCATCATGAAAAGAAGAAAAGGACTTAAAATAGCATTGATCGTTGTCGGCGTCATCGTCGTTTTCAGCCTGATAGGCCGGTGCGGCGGCTCCGGCGACGGCCGCCGCGTATCTGTTGAGCCGGCAGAAACCCGCGATATTGTAGAGATCGTCACCACCAACGGTAGAGTCCGGCCCGTTACCGAGGTTAAAATGGCCCCGGATGTGTCGGGTGAGATCGTTCAGTTATACGTATACGAGGGCGAATATGTGGAACGCGGCCAGTTGCTGGCGCGTATCAACCCCGACATTTATGAGTCGGCACTCGACAGGGCCGAGGCCAGCCTGAACCAGGCAAGGGCCAACCTGGCCAATGCCCGCGCCCGCGTGTTGCAGAGCGAAGCCCAGTATGTGAACGCCCGCTCGAACTACCTGCGTAACAAACGGCTTTTCGAAGAGAATGCCATCTCTGAATCTGAATATGAGACCGCCTATTCGCAATACCGTGTTGCTGAAGCAGAGGTGGAGGGCAGCAAACAGAACGTTGTCGGTGCCGAATACCAGGTTAAAAGCGCCGAGGCCGGCGTAAGGGAGTCGCGCGACAATCTCAGCAAGACCAACCTTTTTGCCCCTATGGACGGCACCGTGTCGAGGCTCGATGCCGAGGTAGGCGAGCGTGTGGTGGGCACACAACAATATGCCGGAACCGAGATCATTCGTATTGCCAATCTCAATGAGATGGAGGTAAAGGTTGATGTTAACGAAAACGATATCGTGCGTGTAAACGAGGGCGACACCGCCTTTATCCAGGTCGACGCCTTTTTTGGGGAAGAGTTCCGTGGCATAGTGACCTCCATTGCCAACTCCGCCGACACCGATATGATGGGCAGCGACCAGGTGACAAACTTTGAGGTGCGCATCCTGGTGCTTCCCGAATCCTATGCGCATTTGCTGCGTGAGGACCGTCCGCACCTGTCGCCTTTCCGCCCCGGCATGTCTGCCACCGTTGACATACAGACCGAGAGGGCCTCAAATGTGGTGTCGTTGCCTATCCAGGCTGTCACCACCCGGGATGCGGATGCCATTGCTGCCCTCTCTGAGGAAGACCGTTCCTCCGGCGGCAGCAGCATGGCCCGCCAGCGCGAGGTCATCTTCCTGTACGACGGAGGCAGGGTGAAGATTGCTCCGGTACGCACCGGGATACAGGACAATCAGTATATTGAGATCAGGGAGGGTCTGGAAGCAGGACAAGAGGTGGTAAGCGGCCCCTACAGGCTTATATCCCGCGAACTCAGGGACGGCATGGAGGTCGAAAAAGTGGGGCGCGACCAGCTGTTCCGGTAGAGAAACGATTGATATGGCAGATATCCTTTTGCTTGAGACAACAACACGGGTATGTTCGGTCGGCCTGGCCCGCGACGGACATGTTATTGCGCTTAGAGAGGACCTGGGGCAGGAATATTCCCATTCTTCCCTGCTCACCGTATTTATGGAAGAGGTGCTGGAAGAAGCAGCACTGGAGCCAAAAGACGTTGACGCCGTGGCAGTAAGCCAGGGGCCCGGCTCATATACCGGGCTGCGCATAGGGGTTTCTGCAGCAAAAGGATTTTGCTTTGCCCGCGACATACCGCTTATTGCCGTCGACACCCTCAGGGCCCTCGCCGAAAACGGGCTTCACCATCTTGCCAGCACAGCCGGGCTTTTACCTCCGAAACAGGAAAATGTCCTGTTGTGCCCAATGATCGACGCCCGGCGCATGGAGGTGTACTACGCCCTGTTTGACCTGCAACTGAATACCGTAAAGGAAACCGCAGCTGAGGTTATCGGCAGCAGCAGCTTCCAGCAGGATGAGCTGCAGGGCGCACACATTTTTTTCTTTGGCGATGGCGCCGAAAAATGCAGGGATGTGCTTCACCACGCCAACACCCGGTATGTCGGCAACATAAACCCGGGAGTCAGGGGGATGGCAGCCTGCGCGGAAAGCCGTTACCGCCGGGAAGAGTTTGTTGACCTTGCCTATTTTGAGCCGTTCTACCTGAAAGACTTCGTTGCGGGAAAGCCAAGGGTGAAGGGGCTGTCTTCATAATTCATTACCTTTGCAGAAAACCAGGCTGCTATGTGGACAAAAATTCCTCCTTTTCTGCGTAACAAATATTTCCTGGCCTTTCTTGTTGTGTTTGTCTGGCTGCTGTTTTTCGACAGCCACAACCTGATCAGGCATTGGCACACCCGGCGCGAAATCCGTGACCTGCGGCGGCAACAGGAGTTCTACCTGCAGGAGATACGCCGCGACAGCATCGCCGTCGACCGCCTTGAGAGCGACCCGGAGGCACTGGAACGTTACGCGCGCGAAAAATACATGATGAAGAAAGAAGGAGAGGACATCTATATCATTATAGAGGATCCACGTTAAAGACCACTTTCACGGCTTTCCATTTGTTTTCCTGCCTGAACTTCTCTGAAACATCCACCAGCTTTTTCTTGTCCGCCATCAGGTGCTGCCCGCGGCTGCACTTTACCAGGGTGTTTTTAATGTACTGGTTGCGAATACGCGCCACGAGCGGGTATTCCGGCCCGAGCACCTTTTCCGGGAACAACTTCCTGATACGCCGGGTGAGCTCATTCGCAGCCTCGTCGAGGTAATCTTCGCGTGTGTGCAGCATGCTCACCTTTATAAGACGGGTAAACGGCGGATAATGGAACTCCCTGCGCTCGGCTATCTGCTTCCGGTACATGGCTTCGTAGTCGTTTTCGGTGACCTGTTTTATGATGGGATGGCCGGGATGGTGTGTCTGTATGATCACCTTCCCGCGTTTTCTATATCTGCCCGCACGGCCGCTGACCTGGGCCATCAGCTGAAATGCGCGTTCGTGTGACCTGAAATCGGGGAAGGTAAGCATGTTGTCGGCATTCAGGATGCCAACGACACCCACGTTGTTAAAGTCCAGGCCCTTGCTTACCATCTGTGTGCCCACCAGGATGTCGGTACGGCGTTCTTCAAAGTCTTCGATGATCTTTCGGTAGGAATGCCTGGAGCGTGTGGTGTCGAGGTCCATCCTGGCGACAGTGGCTTCCGGGAAAAAGACAGGCAGCTCTTCTTCAATTTTTTCTGTGCCAAAACCCTGCATCTTTATGGCAGGAGAGGTGCAAGAAGGGCATGTGGCAGGTGGCATCGTGGTATGCCCGCAGTAGTGGCATTTCAGGCGGTTTATCTTTTTGTGGTAGACGAGGCTCACGTCGCATTGATGGCATTCCGGCAACCAACGGCACACATTGCACTCGAGGCGAGGCGAAAACCCGCGGCGGTTCTGAAACAGGATCACCTGTTCTCCATCCTGCAGCGCCTCCTCCATACTTTTAAAAAGGATATGGGAAAAGTGCGACTTCATGGCTTTTCCCCTTTTGTCGTGACGCAGGTTGGCCACAAGGATCTCAGGCATCTTCACCCCTCCATGCCGCCGGGCTATGGTGGCATAGGCAAACTTGCCGCTCTGGCAGTTGGAGTAAGCCTCCAGCGAGGGCGTTGCAGAGCCCAGCAACACCCTGGCACCATGCATGGAGGCCAGGTAGATAGCTGCATCCCTGGCGTGGTAACGGGGAGCCGGGTTGTGTTGTTTGTAGCTGGTCTCGTGTTCTTCGTCAACAATGATAAGGCCAAGCTTGCGGAAGGGCAGGAAAACAGCCGACCGCGGGCCCAGCACCAGGTCGTATCGAATGAGCTTATCGCCACTTTGTATGCCCCCCTGAAGGAGGTTGTTCCATACCTCCACCCGCTCCATGGGGTTAAACCGCGAATGGTAGATGCCTGCCCGGTCGCCAAAATGATGTTGCAGGCGGCGGATGATCTGGGTGGTGAGGGCAATCTCCGGCAGGAGGTACAATACCTGCTCGCCCCGCTCCATGGTTTCTTTTATGAGCTTTATATACAGCTCTGTTTTGCCGCTCGACGTCACCCCGTGCAGCAAAACCGTATCTTTCCTGCGAAACCCGTTTTTGACCTCCTCCAGGGCTTTTACCTGGTACTCGTTCAGCGAAACCGGCTTCTTTTCAGCTTCGAGGTGGTCGAAATAGCTGAGCTCTTTCCCGGAGGTTTCAAAGACCCCTTTGCTTACCAGGGCCTGCAGGGCAGCATGACCGCCATTTATGTTGCCGGTAACAAGCTGCCGGGGTACTTCCGGCCTGTCTGCCAGGTTTTTTGCTGTGCCGATGTAACGCATCAGAACCTCGAGCTGGCGGGGCGCCCGTTTTTCACAGTAGTCGAAAAGCTCTTTCATCTCCTGTTCGTCTGAGAACTTTTTGGCCAGGCGCACATGCGTGACAACCTTTGGCCTCCAGGGGTTATCCAGCTCTTCCCTGGTCACCACAAGCCCCTTTTCCATCATGGTTTTGATAAGGGGGAGCACCTTAGGGAGGGAGGTGGTTTTTGAAGCCTCCGACAGGCTGAGCTGGCCTTTGTTGCCGAGTGCTTCCAGCAGGGCCTCTTCTTTTTCGTTCAGGCTATGTTGCTCAGGGCGTGCCGAAGGGTTCAGGGTGATGCGGGTCTCTCCGGCGAGCTTCATGGCGGGGGGGAGGGCAGCGGCCATTACCTCTCCCTCCGTACTCATATAATAGTTGGCAAGCCACTCCCAAAAGGAAAACTGCCGGGCAGTGACAACAGGCTTTTCGTCAAGCAGGCTGTGGATATACTTTATCCGGAAAGAAGGTGGCGGGTCTTCGTGAACCCTGCGTATCAGCCCGGAATACACTTTGTTGCGCCCAAAAGGTACAACAGCACGCTGCCCGTCACAAACGTGCGCATTCAAAGCATAAGGCACGCGATAGGTAAAGGTGCCTTTGACGGGCAGGGGCAGCAATACATCTGCATATAAGGTACGGCGCTCAGTCACGAATACAGCCTTTTCATGATCAAGTGGGTTTTCATTAAGCTATCACCGCAGCAGAGTGCCGGAAAACAGACGGCCGGGGTTCGTTATCAGTCACCCATGCAAATCCCTACGCCTCTGGCGGACTTTACCAGGTCGGAGTCCGGGTTTACGAAGTTGTAATGGCTTATCGCCTCGCTGAAGGGCACGGTGACGATATTCGGGTGGCGATAGGCGACCATTTTTCCAAACTCCTTGCGCAGCACCATTTCGAAGGCTTCAACTCCGAATTGTGTTGCCAGGATCCTGTCGTACGCGATAGGTGTGCCGCCACGCTGGAGGTGTCCCAGCACGGTTTCCCGCATGTCGGTTTCGAGTCCGGCATTTTTCAGCTCAGAGATAAGCTTGGATGCTACGCCTCCCAGCCGGACGTTCTTGTAGCCCACCTCTTCGCTTTCCTGGTAGTGTGTATCGCCGTCTTTGGGCTTTGCTCCTTCTGCGATGACAATGATGGCATAACCGCGGCCCCGGTGGAAGCGGGAATAGATCTTTTCCACCACCTTGTCGATATCGTAGGGAATCTCAGGGATCAGGCAAACGTCGGCACCACCGGCTACAGCGCTGTGCAGTCCGATCCAGCCGGCATAACGCCCCATTACCTCGAGGACAAACACCCTGTTATGGCTGGCTGCGGTGGTAACGAGCTTGTCGACGGCCGTAGTGGCCTCCTGGACAGCCGTCTGGAACCCGAAAGTGAAGTCGGTGGCAGACAGGTCGTTGTCGATTGTCTTTGGCACGCCGATGATGTTGCACCCTTTCTCAAAGAGTTTTTGCGATATCTGCTGGGAGCCATCCCCGCCAATGTTGATCACGGCATCGACGCCCAGGTATTGCAGCCTGCGCATCATCTCGTCCGAGCGGTCAGCCGTACCCCAGGTGCCATCCTTGTTTTTTATAGGCCACGCAAACGGGCCGCCCTTGTTGGTCGTGCCAATAATGGTTCCGCCTCGTATGTGCACCCCGGCAACTTGCTGTTCGTCCAGAATCACAATCTCGTTGGGCTCGTTCAAAACACCATCAAACGCGTTTATACTGCCCACAACCTCCCAGTCTCTTTCTTGTGACGCACGCATAACTACCGCGCGTATCACAGCGTTAAGACCGGGGCAATCGCCACCACCTGTGGCGATCAATACTCTTTTTCTCATGCTGTCTTTCATAATACTGTTGAAATGTCAAAATAATATAATCATCCCCTGTTTGTCAATGTCTTTGTTCCCCTGCTGTCGGGACCCTGAGACATGGGCGTTTCATGTTAAACAATGCCGAAATGTCAAAAAGACAAAAGACAAAATGCCAAAATGTTTAATCGTCATAAACGCCTTCCTGTCGTCCGGCACCAGTAGCCGGGGTGTGCGGGAACCTTCTCCCCGCCGCGGGGTATGTATTACCTCAGCGTGAAAGCTGTTTCGCCCAGGCGGAACTCGTCGGTGAAAAGTGCAATGGAATACGTGCCTGCCTCAAATTCTGCCATGCGCTCCCAGGTCAAACATTTGTTGGTGGCGCGGTTCGCATAGGTAAATGTTTCCCGGGCAGAAAACTGGAGTGTGTCGCCGTGGTGCACGAAAGCGTGGGAGAGTCCATCGCTCACCCTTAAAATATTACCGTTGGGGTCGGCTATTCGCATGTAGGCATTATACTCCCCGGCGGGTGTTATGGGGTTTTCTCCCACAACAAAACAGACACGGACCTGTTCAACGCGCCTGGCGCGGTCTGTCTCGTGCTCACGCCCTCTCCCGCGGATCCTGAAGGGGGTCACCTCAATTTCGTAAGCGCGCAGCCCGGAAGCCGCCTCTACTTTTGTCTCAAGCACCTGTTTGTCCTCGGCAAGTGCTGTGCTTCGGCGCTGGACCTGCTGGATCTCCTCCCGCATCTGTACATTCTCGGCACGCAAGACCTCATTTACCTGGTAAAGGCTGTCCATCTCATGAACATATTGCTGGGTGATGTCGCGCAACTGGTTCAGCTGCCTCCGGATCCTGTAATAGTCTGCCTGACGTGCAATCAGGTTCTGGATCTCCTCGGCGTTTGCATGAATTATACTGTCCTTGTCAGCAAGAATGCTGTCGTACTCCAGCCGTGTATTGTGGTAGTCATCAATCAGGGAGTCCAACTCCAGCTGAAGGTTATAGTTGCGTTCTGCAACAATCTCGCGCTCTTTCACGACTTCATGCAACGACTGCCGGGTGGTAAACCACAAAACCCCAAAAAGTATCACCAGGGCACCCAGGATTAAAACGACCGTGCGATAGATCTTTTCCTTTTTTTTGCCGGACCCCTGGTTAGGATCGACTTTGATTTCTTTTGTTTCCATTTTAGTCTTTATAATAACAAGTTAACGTAACAACAACCCTGCCGGAATAAGCCAGTTAAAAGAGGCCTGTTTTGTGTTTTGTTTGTATAAAAACACAAAAAATCGCTAACTTTGTGTTTTTGGTCTTATTTTGACTGTGTGCGTTGCTTACAAAAGGGCTGTTTTTTTATTTGTCCTGCAAATTTATACATTTTTCATGGAAAGTAATTGTGTTTCTGATGCTGTTAAAGATATTTGGCGATCTTTTGTAACCCTGATATATCCCCGGAGCTGCTGTGGCTGTTACAAGGTGCTGGTGACAGGAGAAGAGCATTTGTGCGGATTTTGCCGGAAGGATATGCCCCGTACGGACTTCTATATGTACAAGGAAAACCCTCTGACGCAGCGTTTCTGGGGGAGGGTACAGGTGGAGTCCGGCAGCGCCCTGTATCATTTTCAGAAAGGGGGGAGGGTGCAGCGTGTGATCCACCAGTTTAAATACCGTGGGAACCTCAGCCTTGGCGTTTTTCTGGGACGCCTTCTTGGCCTGAGCTTGTTGCAGAGTGAGCACTACGCAGATGTCGGCATGATCATCCCGGTCCCGCTGCATCCGGCAAAGCTTCGGGCGCGGGGCTTCAACCAAAGCGAAGTCATCTGCCGGGGCGTGTCGGAAGCTATGAACGTGCCCTGTTCTGCCGGTCTTCTTGTCCGGGAGAAGGAAACAGCTACACAAACCCGGAAAGAAAGGTTTATGCGCTGGGAAAATGTGTCAGCGGGCTTTAAAACACCCGACCCACTGGCGGTCACAAATAAAAACATACTGCTTGTCGACGATGTCGTTACCACAGGAGCCACCCTTGAGGCCTGTGCACAAACCTTGCTGCATATTCCCGGGGTCAGGATCTGGCTGGCCACCCTGGCTATCACAGAATAGCCTGTTCACGTATGCCTCGCCGGCTGCCCCGGCCATCACAGAAGATACTGGCCCGCATAGCATCGCTGCCTCACGTCATCACAAAACATCCTGGCTGCCCGTGCCTTACCCCAATTGAAGATGGCATCGGGGCATAGCCTGTAAAGAAAGAGCCACAGCAAAAACAACACCCGGCATACAACTGCAGCCCGGGGAAATGCGTAGTTTGTTGCACGGATCGTACAAACACATATTTTTGTGGTATAAAAAGGGAAATAATATGTCTGTTATTGAAGAACCAGTAACCATTCGCGATTTCCTGCCGGGGGATTACGACCAGGTTATGTATGTGTGGGAGCGTACCGGGCTGGGAGGCGCTCACCGTGGAGACGACCTGCATACCCTTCTGCACAGCATTGAGCTCGGAGGCAAGCTGCTGGTAGCTTGTACCCCGGAGGGTATAATAATTGGCACCAGCTGGATGACATATGACGGGCGCAGGATACATCTTCATCACGTGGGTGTGCTGCCTGAGCACCAGAGAAAAGGGGTCGGCCGCAGACTCAGTGAACGGTCTGTCTGCTATGCAAAGGAAAAGAACACACAGATCAAACTGGAGGTGCATCGCTCAAACCAGGGGGCTGTGGCCTTGTATCGTGAGCTTGGCTTCAGCTACCTTGGCGACTATGATGTGTATATCATGCGCGGGACACAGAAGCAGTGACAGTTTTACCGGAGATCTGCACCAATTACCGCCCATAGTTTTTCCTGTTTTACCTTTCCTCTTTCGTGGATCATTTCCACATGAATAATATAAACGCCCACAGAGGCTTTTTCTCCCGTGTCGGTTGTGCCGTCCCATGTAATGGCTCCCGCGGTGGCGAGTAGCGTGCCCGGGGCTATGGTGCGCACCAGTCGCCCCCGCCGGTCAAAAACCCGTATGTGCGCCACATAACCGGGTTCATCCAGCGAATAAGAGATGTTTAGCACATCCTTGTACCCGCTTCCGTCAGGCACAAAAACCCTGGGATAGACCTCCCAGTGGCGGGATGTTTGTTCCTGCGGGGATACATATTGGCTGTTTCGCCGCCCGGGTGTGCCATACCCCGCTGAAGCTGCGGCCGAATGCCACGACCAGGCCTTGTCTGAGGGCCTGTCGGGGTGCAGGCGCTCCAAAGCCACACCGCTGGGGTTGGCGATCAGGGGCAGGTGCATAGCCTCGTCGTATACAAGCTTGTCTATCATAAAAAGCCCTTTCGTCGCCACCACGATGACACCACCGGTATTGGTCATGCGCGGCATGCCGCTGAGTTCAGCAAAGATGTCGGGATGAGGCACACTGTAAAAGCGGGTCACTCCTGCTGTATCATTTGTCAACACGAGGTAGTCGCCGGGAAAGAACAAAAAGCTGTCTTCGCTGATATGCCGGACCGAGGTGATCTCGTTTTCGAGGGTGTCTGCAGATGCCAGGATCATCTCCTGGAGGTCAACGACCCTGTCGGAACGATTATATATCTCCACGTACCGGGATCCGCCGGGGAACGTGTTGAATAGTATCTCGTTTATGACCACAGCTCCCCTCTGGGGCGACTCCGGGATGGCCACCCTTGCGTGGGTTCCTGCAATGGGGTTTCCGTCGAGGTCGCAAAGCGACTCTTTGGTGCTGACCTTATAGGTTTTCCCGGGTTCCAGGGGGTGTTCCAGGGCAATGTCGATTATAGTCAGATCGGGCGGAAAGGTTTTTACCGAAAGCGGACTTCCTATCTCTTTGTCAATCGTGTATTGTAAGGGGCAAGCCAGGGAGTCTTCATTCATAGGTTCTGAAAAGTGAAGCCGTATGGTGAGGGGGTCTGTCAGTCCTGCGCGTACCAACCTCGGGTTTGTCGTGTTCGGGTTTTCTCCGCGCACCGAGTTTGTTTCTCCGGGGGTGCCGCCCCTGGGGTCGCCGGATGCTTTCCAGTTTTCGGCACCCTGGCCGTAGTTATAGGGGTCAATTTTTTCCAGCGACCAGCCTCCGTTGGATTTGGCGTTGTCCCTGTACCAGCGGTCGCTGTAGTGTACGAAAGAAACGAGGCTGCCGTTGTCGTCCCAGAGAGAAAGAGAGGTGCCCCCAATGGTGAAAGCCGTGGCAGGCAGGCCCGGAACGGCCAGCACATTTCCGTAGGCCGTCATTTCAGGGTATGCTGTTTCTGTGGTCAGCACCAGGTAGCCCCCGGGTTCGATGAGGGCGTGGGGCAGGAGCCTTTGTGTGTCGCCGTGTTGCAGCACCCAGCCCTCCACGTCGACAGGCAGCTCCGTGGTATTGTACAGTTCGATCCAGTCGTGAGGAGGCAAGCTTACAGATGGCCTGCTGTTGGCCATGATTTCATTGAACACGACATCAAAGCGTTGTGGAACGTAGAGGGTAAAGGTGCCCGCAAAGGGCTCCATGGTCTGCCCGTCGAGGCTTTTCACGTTTGCTATGTGAATTGTATAAAGGCGGTTTTCCTCGAAAGCGGAGACGAACTGCAGTCTTACGATGTGAGGTTGAGCCGGGTCCTGGGCAGCGATAACAGGTTGTCCGATATCCGGGGAGGCCACATAGTTATCTGTGTTTGTCGCCGTCTCCGGGTCCAGCACGGTGGAAAAGTATACATCCAGCATGTGCGTTGATACTGCCTGAAGCCTGATCACCTCAGGGGGGTGTCCCGGCTGGATCTCCCCAACCCGGAAATCATCAAAGTAGATCCGGCGGCTGTTGCTTACCGTATAGGTACATCTTACCCCGAACCACGACGTGGCCTGATGTGTGTTGTCGAAAACCTGCCCCTGGGGGAGCAGCAGCTCCCCGCCGTCAGGGTCCGCCAGAATACTCCAGTTGCCCGCCTCGTCCCTTATAACCCGCACTCTTAAGATGTTATTGGATCCATCTGCCAGGTTCATGGCCCCTGTCATGAGAAGAGTTGTTTCGGCACCGTCCTGGCGGAAAAAGAATATCCGCTTCATGTCGCCGCCGGTTTTTCCAATTTGCAGAAAATACCCATTCAGCGGCAGGGTAAGGTCAGCCTGGTCGCTTACCAGGTAAACACGTGCATGGTTGTTGTCGGAGGGTGTAAATGCCAGCCGCACCCAAAAATCCCATTGTGTGTTATGTAAAATGTGGCTTTGTGTGGAAAGCCACGACATGCCGGCTTCGTCATCAAACAGGCGTAACCTGCCGTCGTCAACAACAAACTTATCATGATCACCCACCCAGGGAGGGTCGTCTGTGAAGTTTCCGTTGCTGAAATCATCCGCAAACTGGGCAAACGCTATGGAGGCGTAAGAAAAAAGGACTAAAAAACATAAAAAACGCATCATGCCATCATAATTTTAGACATAAAATTACAAAAACGCTTTTAAAACAGGTTCGTTTTTTTTGACGAAATTTGCTACAGGTACAAAAAGCAAGTTGTATGGTAGTAGCATTGATTGGCGCCACCGGTTTGGTGGGCGAGGTAATGATGCGTGTCCTGGAGGAGCGCAACTTTCCGGTTAAGGACTTTATCCCCTGTGCATCTGCCCGTTCAGCAGGGCGCGAGCTGATTTTCCGGGGCAGGGCCTACAGGGTGAGGACGGTGGCGGAGGGCCTGGCTGCCCGCCCGGATATAGCATTGTTTTCGGCCGGGTCGGCCATTTCGAAGGAATATGCACCGGCGTTTGCTGCGGAGGGCTGTGTGGTTATTGACAACTCTTCTGCCTGGCGCGGTGACCCGGCGGTGCCGCTCGTCGTGCCGGAGGTGAATCCGCATACAGTGACCGGGGAAACCCGTATCATCGCTAACCCCAATTGCAGCACCATCCAGATGGTGGTACCGCTGGCACCCCTTCACCGGGCTTATGGTATTCGCAGGCTCGTGATTGCCACCTATCAGTCGGTGACGGGCACCGGTGTAAATGCGGTGCAGCAGCTGCATGATGAACGTGCGGGAAAGCCGGGGGCAAAGGCATACCCGCATCCCATCGACCTGAACTGCTTCCCTCACGGCGGCGATTTCCTGGATAACGGCTATACAGCAGAAGAAATGAAGCTGGTGAATGAGACCCGGAAGATCCTGGAGGCCGGCGACATACGCATCACCGCCACCGTGGTTCGCATCCCGGTGATCGGAGGCCATTCGGAGGCCGTCAACATAGAGTTTGAAAAAGATTTTTTACCGGAGGATGTGACCCGCCTGTTGAGGAACACCCCTGGTGTGGTGGTGCAGGACGACCCGGCGACAAACACCTACCCGATGCCACGCTTTGCCGAAGGCCGGGATGAAGTGTTCGTGGGCCGCATCCGGAGGGATAACTCCGTACCCAGCGGCCTCGACATGTGGATCGTCGCCGATAATTTAAGGAAGGGGGCGGCTGTTAATGCTGTACAGATCGCGGAACTTACCAGGGAAGTAAGAAGTAAGAAGTAAGCAGTAGGCAGCAAGATGGCTCGTGGCGCGTCCTGAAACAGGTTTGCTTTTTGTAACTTGCTTACTGCCTACTGCTTACTTCTTACTGCTACTCTATCGCGCACAACATCAGCAATCCGCTCCGCCGGGATCCGCTCCTGCTTCATGCTATCCCGCTCCCTTATGGTGACGGTATCATCCTCCAGGGTCTGGTGGTCGATAGTGATGCAGTAGGGGGTGCCGATGGCGTCGTTTCTGCGGTAGCGGCGGCCGATGGCATCCTTGTCTTCGTACTGGCACATGAAGTCGTATTTGAGGCGGTCGAAGATCTCCCGCCCTTTTTCCGGCAGGCCGTCTTTTTTGACGAGCGGCAACACAGCCACCTTGGTTGGTGCCAGGGAGGGAGGGATGTTCATCACCACCCGTTCGCTGCCGTCTTCCAGCTTTTCCTCCCGGTATGCGTGGCTGACTACGGCCAGGAACATCCTGTCGAGGCCGATGGAGGTTTCCACCACGTAGGGCACATAGCTGTCGTTGGTGTCGGGGTCGAAATATTGCAGTTTCTTGCCGCTGAACTTCTGGTGTGCGCCCAGGTCGAAGTCGGTGCGCGAATGCACCCCTTCTATTTCCTTGAATCCAAAAGGAAACTCAAACTCTATGTCGACGGCTGCATTGGCGTAATGGGCCAGCTTTTCGTGTTTGTGGATCCTGAAAAGGTGCTCCGGGATTCCCAGGGCAAGGTGCCACTGCATCCTTCGCTCCTTCCAGTACTCAAACCAGTCGGCTTCCTGCCCCGGCCTCACAAAATACTGCATCTCCATCTGTTCAAATTCGCGCATTCGGAAGATAAACTGCCGCGCCACTATCTCGTTGCGGAAGGCTTTCCCGATCTGGGCAATGCCGAAAGGCAGTTTTTTCCGTCCGGTCTTCTGCACGTTCAGGTAGTTCACGAAGATTCCCTGGGCGGTTTCGGGACGCAAATAAATGGTCGACGCCGTTTCTCCCGTTGACCCCATCTGCGAGCTGAACATCAGGTTAAACTGCCTGACGTCGGTCCAGTTGCGGGAACCTGAAACCGGGCAGGCGATTTCAAGGTCTTCGATCAGCTTCCTGAGGTCACCGAGCTTGCCATCTTCCAGGGCCTTCACAAAGCGTGTGTTGATATCCGTGATTTTTTTCAGGTTCGCTTGCACCCGGGGGTTCGTTTCCCGGAACATCGCCTCATCGAAAGACTCCCCAAAGCGTTTAGCCGCCTTTTTCACCTCCTTGCTGATCTTTTCCTCCAGCTTGGCGATGTGGTCTTCTATTAGTACGTCGGCGCGATAACGCTTTTTAGAATCTTTGTTGTCAATCAGCGGGTCGTTGAACGCATCCACGTGCCCGGAAGCTTTCCATACCGTCGGATGCATAAAGATGGCTGTGTCCAGCCCTACGATCTCTTCGTGGTGCTGAACCATCGACTTCCACCAGTAGTCTTTGATGTTGTTTTTGAGCTCCACGCCGTTCTGCCCGTAGTCGTAAACAGCACTCAGGCCATCATAGATCTCGCTCGACTGAAAAATAAAACCGTATTCCTTGCAGTGTGCAATGATTTTTTTGAAGGTATCTTCGCCTTTGTTCATGTTTTTTGTGATTTCATGTTTTTTTTGTTGTCAGGATGTCAAAACGTCGAAACGTCAAAAGGTCTGGGCGTCCAGGATTTTTAGCCTTATTGCTTCGTGAACCTTGGTGCCCTGGTGTCTTGGTGGCAAGATAAATGCCGCTGAGTCTCAAAGGCACAAAGATTTCACTAAGCCAGGTGTTCATAGAATGGAAGTGTTAATCTACTGTGATTCAATCTGCACTAAAAGGTTAATTTGTTATGTTGCTTATAATAAACACATTGCAGTGTGTGTGCTTCTTCTGTTAAGATCCACTTAGGTCTTTTTAAACGGCCCGGGGCTGGATCTTGTTCGCCTGGCCCCACTTATTCTCATTCACAACCACTTTTACGCTTTGTGGAATGATTTCGAACGTAAACGGGGAGTGCCCGAGGGATTCCCCGTCGGCTTCCAGCAAAATGGGTGTCTTGCAGTGCACGCTGATCTTTTTTCCCAGCATGGTTTCGACCTTGTGGTATTGTTTGATGGTGCCATCATAGAGACGGCGCACGTTGGCTATGATAGACCATTTGCTGAGGTCCTTGATCAGGGTCAGGTCAAAAAATCCGTCGTTGGGGATGGCATCTGGCGCCTGCTGCATTCCTCCGCCGTTATATTGGCCGATGCCGACTCCGATGCTGAAATACAGGTTTTTCACCTCCTTGCCGTCAACGTTTAGGGAGGTGTTACAGGATCTGTACGAAAAAAGGGATCCCAGCAGGTGTTTAAAGTAGAGAAAGGGGTTTCCTTTGCCTCTTTTTTTGTCGGCGTTGGTCTTTTGTGCTACCAGCCCGTCGAAACCCAGTCCGGCCATGTTGACAAAATAGCGCCTGTCCTGCTGGTTGCTGTTGTAATAGCTGACGATGCCGGCATCCTGAAGCATGGTGTATTCTTTGCGCAGGACGCGTATGGCTTTTTCGTATTCCATCGGGATCCCAAAGGTGCGCACCCAGTCGTTGCCGGTGCCGACAGATATCATCCCGACGGTGATGTCGTGGGCCGCTACCTGTGTTTGTTTGAAGACCCCGTTGACAACCTCATTCATTGTGCCATCGCCACCCACGGCGAGGATCTTACGGAAGCCATCCGCAACATTGTCTGTTACCAGCTTAATGGCATGCCGGGGCCTTTCCGTGAATACAGCCTGATAGTCAAACCCATACCTTTCGAGCAACAGGGAGATCTTCCCCCAGTCTTTGCTCACCTTTCCAATGCCGGCATTGGGATTTACAATTACCAGCCATTCTTTTGCTTGCCTGGCCATCAGCTATTTTTTTATCGAATGATTCGCCTGGAGCTTTGTTAGCGCAGATTTAACCGGGCCTCGCATCTCCTTTTCTTTTAAAAAAGACCCTTTAAGCAGCAGTTTGCTTGCCGGGATCTTTTTATTGCCGGGAGAAATCCTCTGCGACGTGCCCGATACAAAGGCATTAACTCTGCACCAGGATTAAGAAGGTGCAAAGGTATAAAAAAATGGCTTTTGGCAGGACGGTTTTGGGATCAGGCCGTTCAGACCATCTCTTCGACGGGCCATTGAAAGGCCCTGATTCCCTGTTGGCTGGCTTTTTCTTCAATCGCCTTCACCCCGGCGAGCAGCTTTTTCGCTTTTTCTTCGTCTACCACCGAGAGGACGGCAGAGTTCATAGCCGGCCAGGTGTGTGTGCCCATGTGGGGTTCACCGGTTTTCGTGCCCCGGCCCATCACATCTTCCCACTGCGTAAAACCCCGGGCTCCGGTTTTGTCAAGCAACTCCGCCACACGCTCTGTGAGTGCCTGGTTGTATACAATGAATATGGCTTTCATTTGTTTGTTTATTTGGTAACTAGTTGTTATTGAGGCGCTTGTGTTCTCAGTAGAACAGCCAACAGCCTTCTTAATCCCAACACCGTCGCGGTCATCAGCTTCCATTCACCTGCCGGTGGACACGCTTCCGGTCCTTGTGCACCTTCCTGGCGCCAAACATCGTGTACACCACGGGGACAAACACAAGGGTAACCAGTGTGGAGAATGTCAGTCCGCCGATTACCGCTATCGCCATGGGCGCCCATATCTCAGATCCTTCTCCGGTAGCCATCACCATGGGGATCATGGCCAGCAGGGTAGTGAGGCTGGTCATGAGCACCGGCCGCAGACGCGACTTGCCGGCGGTGATCACCGACTGCACTACGCTCATGCCTCTTGCGTACATCAGGTTGGTAAAGTCTATCAGTACGATGGAGTTCTTCACTACGATCCCCACCAGGATGATGCCCCCGATCATCGAAATTACGCTGAGTTCCGTGCCTGTGATGAACAGTGCCAGTATCACTCCGGTGAAGGCAAAGGGCACCGCCAGCATGATGATGAAAGGCATCCGGAAGGATTCAAACTGGGCTGCCATTACCACATAGACCAGGAAGATGCTGAGGATAAGCAGCAGCCCCAGGTCGGCAAATGCCTCCTGCTGATCCTGGATCTGTCCTCCAAACTCTACGAAGACGCCTTCCGGAAGATCCATTTCGTCCAGCTCCGCCCGTATGTCGGCAGTCACGTCGCCAAGCGATCGTTCGTGAAGCGAGCTGGATACGGTAAGGTAGCGCACCCGGTTTTTCCTTTCGATGTTGGGCGGAGCGTGAAACTCCTGTACCTCGGCGAACTCTTTTATCCGCACCATTCTGCCCATGGGGTTTTGCACCGAGATGTTCTCGATGTGTTCAATGCTGTTGCGGAAGTCCTCCTGGTGCCTTACCACGACGTCGTACTCATATCCGTCTTCCCGGTACAGCGTGGCTGTCATACCTTCCACACGGTTGCGGATGGCTTGTGCCACGGTATTTGCGTTGAGGCCGAAGGCCGACATTTTCTCCTGGTCGGGGATGATTTGCAGCTCCGGACGTTCGGCGCCACGGCTTATGTTGATGTCGCGCACCCCGCGGATGTTTTCCATGCGCCGGGAAAGCTCCTCTGCCACAGAGTTGGTGGCGTCAAAGTCATCGCCAAAGATTTCCACTTCCACAGGGGCTCCCATGCCCATGCCGCCGCCACCTTCGGTGCTGACCGAATAGTTGACGATCTCGGGAAACTTGTCGAGCTCGCGCCGCAGCGATTCGGCAATCTGCCATACGCTGCGTTCACGCTCTGCCTGCGGCACCAGGCGCATGGTGAGGTCGATGGTGTGGCTGCCCTGGTCGCCGGCGAAAATCCCCATGCCGGCACCGGCACTCACACTATACAGGTCGATCTCCGGATACTGTTCGATGATGTCTTCAAGGGCCCGTGCCGTCCGCGTGGTCTCCTCGAGGCGCAGGCCTATGGGGAGTTCGATATCGGCATCGATCCGGTTCTGATCCGACTCCGGCATGAAGGCGGTGCCGATAAAGGGCATGAGTGCAAAGCTTCCGAAGAAGATGAGTACAGAGAGAATTACTATGAACACCCTCCTGCGAACAGCATAGGTGAGAATGCGTTCGTAGGTGTTATCTATGGCCTCCAGTGCGCCCACGATAGCGTTGGTGACCCGGGGGCCGAAGCCGCTGCTCCTGCCTCCGCCGGGCTTCATGAGTTTTGAGACAAGCATGGGGGTCAGCGAAAGGGCGGCAATCGTAGAGACAGACACCGTGATAGCCACAATGAATCCAAGCTGGCTGAAGAAAAGCCCCATCAGGCCGGAAATCATGGTGAGCGGCAGGAATACAGCCAAAACCGTTAACGTCGATGCCACCACGGCAAGGCCTACCTCGTTGGTGCCGTATACGGCGGCCTCCCTCGGAGAGGAGCCGCGCTCAATGTGCCTGGTTGCATTTTCCAGCACCACAATGGCGTCGTCAACAACCATCCCCATGGCAATGGTCAGACTCGAAAGAGATATCAGGTTCAATGTGTTGCCGGTGAAAAACAGGAAGACAAAGGCCGCCACCAGCGATACGGGAATGGTAAGGATAATGATAAAGGTGGCACGCCATCGCCCGATAAAAAAGAGCACCACAATGGTGACAAAGATGGCCGCAAAATAAAGGATGTTCACCAGGTTGTCGATGGAGTCGGTAATAAACTCCGACAGGTCTACAATGGTAAGAAGCTGCACATCAGGAGGCAGGTTTTGCTGTATCTCCGGGATCCTTGCGTTGATCTCCCTGGCGATCTCAACAGTGTTGGCACCCGACTGGCGCTGCACGATCAGGCGGAGGCCTTGCTCCTTGTTCAGCCTTTCCACGACAGTCAGCTCCCTCAGGGTGTCTTTCACTTCGGCAACGTCTTCCAGGTATACCGGCCGGCCTTCAAAAGTGCCCACTACCATGCCACGCATATGGCGGCTTTCCTCAAACTCTCCTACAAACCGAAGGGGGTAGTCTATTTGTCCCATCTTGATATTTCCGGAGGGCAGGTTGACGTTCTCGGTAGCGAGGGCAGTACCAATTTGCTCTACCGTCATGTTGAAGGCGTCGAGCTTTTGCGGGTCTACGTTAACCTGGATTTCCCTTATGGGTTCTCCGGTGACGACCACCGTACCTACTCCTTCGATGCGGCTCAGGGGGTTAACCACCTCGTCGTCGATGATCCTGGCCAGGGCGGGATAACTTTCTTCTGCTGTTGCCGCCATAACCAACACCGGGATCATCGCGGTGCTGAACTTAAAAATGGTTGGTTGCTCTATGTCTTCCGGAAGGATACGGGTGATACGGTCGATCACGTCGCGGATCTCGTTGGTGGCCTCGTCAAGGTTGGTTCCGTATTCGAACTCCAGGAGGATTGTAGAGACGTCGTCGCGCGACACCGAAGAGATCTCCTTCAGGTCGGTGATCATGCTGAGGTTGTCTTCAAGGGGGCGGGTTACATTGGTTTCAATGTCCGATGCACTGGCTCCCGAATATACTGTAAACACACTGATGATGGGCGGTTCAATTTCGGGGTACAGGTCGATGGGCAGGTTTCGCAGGCTGTACCCGCCGATAACCAATAGCGCCACAAACACCATCAGGGTGGTTATAGGTCTTTTTACTGCAGAGCGATATAGTTTCATGCGTTTATTCTTTTAGGAAATCGGCTCATTCCCTTAATTTGTTAATTAACCACTTCTACTTTTGTCTGATCCCTCAGGTTGTGCTGTCCTACTACTACCAGTTGTTCTCCGGCTTCAATCCCCGACAGGATCTCCAGCTTGTCGTCGAAGGTGCGTCCGAGGGTAACGGGCCTTCTGTGGGCTACTCCGTCTTCCACGACAAACACAAAGCGCTCGTCTGAGCCAACCTGCTTGCGGACGGCCAGGGCGGGGACGAGCAGGCCCTCCAGTTCGCCCACATGCAGTGTTACGCGTGTGAACATGCCGGGACGCAGGGCGAGATCGCGGTTGTCAACCAGGATCTCCACCTTGAAGGTGCCTGTGGTGCGGTCAACGGTTGGATAAATCTTGTTGATATAGCCTTCAAACTCCCTGTCAGAGTATATATCTGACCGCAAGACAGCCCGCTGGCCTTTCTCTATCCTCGGGAAAAAGCGTTCGGACACCCCGATAGTGATCTTTACCGGCTGTATTTGTTTCAGCGAAACGATGGCCACCCTGCCTTCCGGCGTACTGGGCGACATGGTAAAGATCTCTCCTGCGCTGTTATACCTGCCGGTGATGATGCCGGGGATGTTGGCGCGGATCTGTGTGTTGTCGCGCAGGTTTTCGACGTTGCTGCTGGCAACATCATACTGCGTTTTCAGCTGGTCAACCTGCTGCTGGGTTGTGGCACCGATGCGAAGCAGGGTGTCCAGCCTGCGAAGGTCTTCCCTGATGTTGTCCAGCTGCACCTTTGCCTGGAACAACTGGGTTCTGTCCATTTGTACCAGAAGCTGGTCTTTTTCAACCTGGTCGCCCACGTCAACAAGGATATCTTCAATGCGGGCAGGACCGGGGGCGCCTATGTAGGCTTCCTCGAAGGCTTCCACCGTCCCGGTGGTACGTATGTCGTCGCTCAGCGTGGTGAGCTCCAGCTCCTGCAGCTCTACCAGCACCACGTCGCGCTCTTCTGTTTCTTCCTCTTCAATTAGTGCACAGCCGCCGGCAACGAATGCAAGGGCTAGCAACCAGGCTGTTTTTGAAATGAAACGTGTCTTCATGATGTGATTTTTGAATTTTTTATAATGGTTTGTTTTCTCCGATAAACTTGTCGTATTCGGCTTTTGCCTGCAGGATGTCGTATTTTGCCTGCAGCAGGTTGAAGCGGGCCTGGGTGAGCGACACCTCGCTGTCGTTAAGCTCCATGAGGGTTCCCTGGCCTGTTTCATAACGTGTTTTTGCGATCTCGAAGCCCCGCTCAGCCATCCGAACGTTGTTTCGTGCATTTGTTGTTTGTTCCATGGCCACCATCATATTTTTTAGAATGTTATCCAGCTGAATATTAAGGTTGTCTTCCAGGAAGTGCTTTTGCAGCCGGATCTGGTCTCTCGCTATTTCCAGCTGACGGGTTTGCTGGCGTACGGCAAAGCCGTTAAACAGCGGGATGGTAAGGCGGAGACCGGCAGAAAAGGTTTCCACCCATTGGTAGTCGCCGAAGCGGAAGTGGTTGGCTTCGGTCTGGTACTGGTAGTTTCCCGCCAGGTTGAGCATGGGAAGCCCGCCCGCCCGTGCCGTTTCCTTTTGCTGGCTTACCAGGTCGAGCTGAAGGCTCATTTGGGCCAGCTCGGTGTTTTGCTGGAGGCTTCTGTCAGCATCCTGAACGTTAAAGTCAGAGATGCGTGTCACGGTCATATCGGAAAGGTTGCCATGGATGGCCAGGGGCTGTGTCCCCTCAACTCCTATGAGGGCTTTCAGGTAGTTTAACGCTACCTCGTAAGCGTTTTCGGCCTGCATGACACCGGGGCGCAGGTTTTCGGCCTGAACCTCTGCCCGTATCAGGTCGTACTCGGCAACGGTGCCCTGTTCATACATGCGGCGTGTGCGCTGCAGGTTTTCTGTGGCGTTGGCGAAACTTTTGCGCATTACCTGCATAGATTCTTTGGCCAGCAAAACATCGAAAAAGGCCAGCTGTACGTTGTAGTCCAGCTCAAGCTTGCTGCCCCTGAACTGTTCGCCGGCGAGGGTTTTCTCCGTGCGGGCCACTCTCAGCGACCGGTTCAGGCCGAGATTTAGCAGGGGCATCTCCGTGGATAGAACGCCCATGAAAGAGTTCTCCGCCCCCACTTCGATAACTCCGCCAGGGCCAAACGGGCTGTCGTCAGGTAAAAAGATTACCGGGCGTTTGATGTTGCGGTTGTAGCTTCCGCTGATGTTAAAAGAAGGCAAATAGCTGCTCCTTACCTCCTGGATGCCCAGCTCCGCACTTTCGATGTCGAGCCTGGCAACTTCCAGTGTCGGGTTTTGAGCCCTGGCAATAGCCATGGCCTCATCGAGGTCGACGAACAGGGTGTCGCCGCCGTTTTGTGAGTGAACGTCCGGCGCCCCCGCGAAAAGCATGAACCATGACGCCAGCATGGTCAGCAAAAGCGATCTGTGTGTGCTCAGTTTAAACATAGTCTTCTTGCTTATCATTGTAAAACAGGTTTTCTACTTCTTTGAATCCCTTTTCGGTGGAAAGCCCGCGAAGGAAGCCCGTAAGGATCTGTCTGAAAAGGTCGGATCGTGATATCCGGTCAGTGGGAAATGTCTCAGTGTCGGAAAGCAGGTCGACATGAGAAAACAAAAGCTTGCTGGCAATGCCGGGGTCTATGTCTTTGCGGAAATAGCCCTGCCTGATGCCCTCAGATATAAGCTGCATGGTATATTTCTCCCGGTCTTCAAGGAGGTCTGCCACCAGGTTGTTCCAAATATCCGGGTGGAACTTTTGCAACTCACTGACAAACCCCGGATGGTAGTCGTTGATACGAATCACATGGTAGCGGAAGTGCCGGTGCATGATGTCTACCGGGTTGGCCGCCTCGTCTTCAAGCTGCTCGATCTTTTTTCTGTGTGTGTGGTAGTGGCCCAGCAGGCATTGTTTGAGAAGCTCTTCCTTGTTGCTGAAGTGTTCGTACAACGTACGCTTACTTATGCCGAGGGCTTCAGCCACATCGTTCATGGTGACCGCCCTGATGCCCTTCCTGAAAAACAGCTCCGTGGCTTCCTGTATTATGCGTTCTTTTAATTCCATAATCGCCTGTATTGATGTCGTTTAGCCCTGATCCCGGAAAACCCGGAGGGTGTTCCGGGTTTTCCGGGACAATGGCCATGTTTGCATCAAAAAACATGCCAAGCATGCCGAAAAAACTTTAAAAACACACAACGGCCTGTGTTTTATAGTGTTTGGCGAAGGTAAGGAAACCAATAAAACGCTCCGGGTTTTTTGGGTTATTTAACAGTTCGGCTGAAAAATGTGCGGAATCGTACAGGGGTTGTGCGGATAGCGGACAGGGGGGCATTCGTAGTAAACCACTTCGTGGTCTTGCGGAGGCCGTGATCAGGGCACAACTGAACTCCGGCAAGAGACCCTCCGGGGGTTCAATGTGGATAGCACCTTATGTAATGCGGGGAGAAAAACGAGCGCCCCTAGCACGAACACTGCAAGGGATTCAACGTGGATAGCCCCCGTATGAAATGCGGCGTGCAGGATATTGAACCCTTTCAGGGTTCTGCGTGCTCCCCGACCAAGGTTACGGGCGAGCTACGCCAGGGGCTCAACGAACCGGCAGGATCAGCCTCCGTAGTTGGTGATCTCTTTGGTAAGTTCGTAGTCAAACTCCGGGTATTCATAAATAGATGTGCGCGGTTCTGTCTCACCGATCGAATAGCCCCAGATGCTTTCGTAGTCTTTGCTGTCTTCGCCCATCCATTCGAGTTGTTCGAGGTATTTGGCAACAGACTTTGATTCAATGATCCTGAACTTCCCCAGTTTGTCGATCACCGGGCTGTGGCTCCGGGTATGGTCGTGATCAAACTCCAGGATGCGCCGTCCGTCGTGGGTGATGCCAATGACCCGGAAGGTCATACTTTTTCCGACGCCGGGCAGGTTGATCACATTGCGGTCGGTCGCCAGGAAGGGGATGTCTGCTTTTTGACGAAGGTCGTTTATGTTTTCCACCATGTTTTCGGCCTGTTCCGGGAAGCTGCGGATTGCCCTGCGGTGTTCCTGCGGGATCTCCCCGATAGCCTTTTCCTCCATCTGCTCCTGGACGGCACGGGCGTTGGTGGCAAATTTGAAGGAGTTTTCCCTGTACCCCTTTACGGAGAAGGTATAATAGGGCAGAACACCGATGTCGTTCAGCGACTGGCGCAGTTTATTGGTATGTCCGCGCCGGCTGGAGGGTGAAGTGAAGACCAGCTGGTTGGTAACGGTCCATCCGGCCGAGGTAAGCCGGTTGATTCCCTGTTTTGCTTCGGGGGTGACTTCCATGGGTGCCTGGAAGTGGGTTTGCACCACGAATTGTTTTATCCCGATCTGTGAGGCACGGGCTTTAAAAGCGGCCAGGATGCGGGTCAGATTTTCGGTGATCCGCTGGGGCAGGTATACGGGGAGGCGGGTGCCAAGGCGGATCCGGAGGATCTCTGCATGTTTTTCGCCATCAGGGAGTGTTTCGTTACGCATTTTTTTCCTCCGGGCCATCCCGTAAACGGCGTCAAGGATTTTTTCAAGGGACTTGTCGGAGCTCATCAGTGCATCGCCACCGGTTATCAGGATGTCGCGCAGCATGGAGTCTTCTTCCCAGTATTTCATGATCATCTCCAGCTTTTCGTCCCAGGTTTGGTCGGGTTGCAGCTTGTCGAGGTCGAAATTCAGGTTGCCCCGCTGAAAATCGTACATGCGCTGGCAGGAGGCACACAATCCGGCGCAGGCCCGGCCCATCGTATCGGGGATCATAATGGCGACCTCCGGGTAGCGGCGGTGGATGTTGTGGCTGGTGGGAAGGATCCACCCGGCAGCATTTGGCTTGCCGGGCTCCACCAGGTCTTCTTTCTCCCATGCCACAATATGCCCGAATTCGTCTACCAGCTCCTTGGAGTATATTATATAATAGCGAATGGCCAGGTCTTTGCCTTCGGCAAAAGCAGGGGCGTCCACATTCAGGAGGGAGAGGTAGTAGGGGTTCACGAAAAACGGGATGCCCTGTTTCTGAGCCCGGTGAAGCAATGCCATCGTCTCAGATCCCAGTGAGTTGCCAAGCATTTCGTCGAGGGTGTCCGGGTCGCGCACGGCAAACTTCAGGTGGAACAGGTAGTTGTCCCACCACTCCTCCATCAGCCTTGTCTTTTCCTCCATCCCGGCACCTTCGGGAAACGAGAAACGCACGCTGGTCATGGCCCCCGAATCAATCTTGTCGATCAGTACCCGTATGATGCGGGCTTTGTTCTCTTCACGGATCCTGACGACATCAGGATCCAGGCCGTCAGGGTAATCTGCCATCCACTGCA
>PWRF01000206.1 GCA_003556325.1 Bacteroidales bacterium
ATCGCGCACCCGAGGCGCTGGTTTGCAGCGGAAACAGGATTGCATACGCAAGGGCGAGGAGGAAAAGTTTGTGGGCATTCATGGGGTTAGGGTTTAAAGGGAGACAAAAAGACGAAAAGACAAAAAGACGAAAAGACAAAAAGACGAAAAGACAAAAGGTCGAAATGTCGAAATGTCGAAAGGTCGAAATGTCTGGGTTTTGTAGGGTTTGGGGTTAGAAAGTCGAAAATTCACATTTTGGTGTTTGTGAGACAATGAAACGGTTTGCTGCATTTGAAAAGGATATACTTCGGAATCCAAAGTCCAAAACTACACAAAAATTTATTTTGAATATTTTCAGGGTATATTTTATTGATCACGAACAAATTCGTTTTTGCATGTAAAACAATTTCGTAATTTTATTCAGACAAATTTAGGTTGTTAACTCACGGCAAGAAAGCTAAAAGCTAAAAGCCAATAGCCAATAGCAGCCCTGTTGAAAGAATAAACGCCAGATAACCAACTAGTTGAAAAATTATAAATAGATGAACCGGGCACTTGCGGGCTCGGCAAAGCCAAACGCCCTTTTCAGGCATTTTGACACACAGGAGGATGATTATTGTGACGTTTTGACATTTCGACATTTCGACATTTTGACAGTTACAACAAAAACCCTAAACTTTTGTCAAAACATAAACACTTCAACAACAACTAGTTACCAAAAAAAAACATACAGATGAAAAAACTTTTTTTACTTACAATGATGCTCTTACCGCTATGCTTGCTGTTTTCCTGCGGGCAGGATATCCGTTCACAGGAAGAGGAAAAATCCGGCACCTTGATTGTGGCCAGCAAGAGCGGGGATGACGTGTATTTTATTGACCGTTCTGACGGTGAAGTGCTTCAGATTCTGCCTACCGGGCTGGAGCCGCATGAGGTGGAGGTATCTGGTGATGGCCGGCTTGCCGTGGTGACCAATTATGGCGACCGGGAATTTCCCGGAAATACCTTATCAGTATATGATGTAGAGAAAGGTGAGTTGCTGAAAACCATCGACCTGGGTGAGCATACCCGGCCCCATGGCATGGTGTGGGTTGAAGGTACTGATAACTTGCTTGTTACGGCCGAAGGTAGCCGTCATCTGCTGCTGGTCGATGTGGCACAGGGAGAGATCATACAGACGTTTTACACGGAAGAGGATGTGTCGCACATGGTGGCAGCAACACCTTGTTTCACAAGGGCCTTCGTCCCCAGCATACGCACGGGCAACGTGGCGGTTTTCGACCTTGAAACGGGTGAGTTGCTTGACCACGTTTACAGTGGCGAGGGTGCTGAGGGCATTGACGTGCATCCCGGCGGACAGGAGGTCTGGGTTACCAATCGCGCAGAAAATACCATCACGGTCATTGATGCCTGGTCGCTGGAGACATTGGCCAGCATTCCCTGTGCGGATTTCCCCATACGTGCAAAGTTCACCCCGGATGGCTCACTCTTCTTGGTGAGCAATGCCCGTTCAGGCGATATTGGTGTATTTGACTGGGAAAGCCGCGAACAGGTGGCCAGTATTGAGCTGACTCCCCCTGTTCCCGAAGGGGTGGATGAGGAACGTTACTTTGCTGATTTTGAAGATACTTCCATTCCCATAGGCCTCGTCGTTCCGGACAATCGCTGGGCCTACGTGGCAAATACCCGCTCCGATGCGGTAAGTATCATTGACCTGGAGAACATGCGTATTGAAGGGCATTTCGCCGCCGGCCAGGAGCCTGACGGGATACACTTTAGTCCGCTGCGCCCGCAGTGAGTGGGGGGTAGAAGTAAGAAGTAAGCAGTAAGCAGGCTATTGGCTATTGGTAAGAAAGCCAAAAGCTAAAAGACAATAGCAGTCCTGTTGAAAATCCAAACATCAAATAATCAATAAGTTAAAAAAATTATAGCCAGATGAACCGGGCACTTGCGGGCTCGGCAAAGCCAAACGTCCAATACGGGATTTATGACACACAGGATGATGATTATTGGGACGTTTCGACATTTCGACATTTCGACATTTCGACATTTTGACAGTTGCAACACAACGCCTAAACTTTTACCAAAAACATAAACACCTCAACAACTACTAGTTACCAAAAAATAAACACATGAGATATGTGACAATCATAATTTGTCTTGCTGCTGTTGTGGCATGCAGTAAGGATGATACGGATGCACCTGATAACGTGGATAATTTCGTTGATGGCATTCTTACCGATATTGATGGCAATGCCTACCAAACAACTGGGATAAATAACATAATCTGGATGGCAGAAAATTTGCGTGTCACACACTACCGGGATGGGTCACCAATCAGACATTCTTATTCTGATCAGGCCTGGGCGACCACTGTGAATGCTGTATATGCCGTATACAATTATGATCAGTGGGATGCTGAAGGAATTGGTTCAGCAAAAGAGATGGCTGACATCTATGGTTTGTTGTATAATTATTATGCTGTTGAGGACTCCCGCGGATTATGCCCTGCGGGGTGGCATGTCGCTTCAAATAGCGATTGGCAGCAGCTTCTGACGTTTGTTTTGACACAAGGTCATCCTAACGAATCAACCAGTGAGGAAGGTGCCGGTAATGCGTTAAAGTCGTGCAGGCAAGCCGGCTCCCCTTTTGGCGACGAGTGTGATACTCCGGAACATCCCCGTTGGGAAGAACCCTTGCCCTGGGGGCCACAGCATTATGGTTTTGATGCATTCGGTTTTTCTGCACTGCCGGCAGGTTACAGATCAAAGGAAGGCAGTTATGTTCAACTGGGGAGGTTTGGTAATTGGTGGACTTCCACCGAAGAGTCATCTTCTTCGGCCTGGTCGATGGCCATGTTTAACGAAGCGGGTTATGTAAGTAGCGGGCCATACGGATCGCACAAGAATACGGGGTATTCGGTGCGTTGTGTAAGGTATACTGATCAGGTATGAAATAGAATTCAATACGCAGTACTGTATCCTAATCTGTTACCAGCAGGTCGAGGGCATCCACCAGGTAGATCAGGGCGGCCATGGCGGCGCTGCCCAGCTGCATCTCACGGCGGTTGACCTGGTCAAAGGTGTCGCTTGCGGCGTGGTGCAGGTCGAAATAGCGCTGGGTGTCCGTATGCAGTCCGGCCAGGGTCACCTCATCATAATAGTTTTTCAGCGGAACGATATCCACGCCGCTGAATCCGGCGAATATCTCATGTATGCCGTAGGGCTGAAAATACGGTTTTAGCGTCTTCACGGCTTCCAGCCTGGTGTCGTCGGCATCTATGGAGAAGCCCCGGGGTGTGAATGCGCCGCGATCGGATTCGATGGCAAAATAGTGTTCTTCTCCATGCTTATGCGCCAGGTCTGCGTATTTGTTTCCGCCCCGCTGGGCGATCTCTTCGTCCATGAACATCACGGCGCGCACGGTACGTTTGGGTTGGATGCCCAGCTCCCTGAAAATACGGAGCACGTCGATGCTTTGCATGCATCCTGCACCGTCGTCATGGGCACCCTGTGTGTTGTCCCACGAATCCAGGTGCCCGCCTACGGTGATGATCTCGTTCGGATATTTGCTGCCCCTGATCTCACCGATCACGTTATATGAGAGCACATCGGGCAGACGATGGCTGGTGTTGCGCAGGTACAGGTTCAGATCCGGGTCTTTCTGCAGCCAGTTGCTTAGCTTGTCTGCAGCTACGGGGCTGAGAGCCAGGGCAGGTATGTTGGGGCCGCCATCCACGAAACGGGTAACACCCGTATGGGCGTAGTCGTGATCAGCAGTGGTCACGGATCGTACCACAGCCGCCACCGCACCGTATTCAGCCGCTAGGGCCGGGCCGCGGAATCGCGCTCCCACCGTTGCGCTGTAGCCGTCAAAGGTGTTGTAGTAGTTGTGGTCAAAGTGGCGGTTAAAGAATACGATCCTACCCTCCAGCTGTTCCCGCCCCAGGGCTTCCA
>PWRF01000265.1 GCA_003556325.1 Bacteroidales bacterium
CTGGCAGCCTTCAACCAGTGGGTCGAAGACCAGGAAGAAGCCCTCGCCCTTGGCGGCGGATGCGATCCGCAGCTGGACAACGACATCGGCGATGTCGACCTTACCGGCTACTGCGAAGGTGCCGAGGTAACGGTGATCTGGACCATCAGCGATCTGTGCATCGAGGCTATTACCGCTTCGGCTACTTTTACGGTAACGGCCGCACCGGATATCGAATTCGAGGTACTACCCCAGGACGAAACGGTTTCGGCCTGTGAATTTGACGAGGCCTCGGAAGTCCTGGCAGCCTTCAACCAGTGGGTCGAAGACCAGGAAGAAGCCCTCGCCCTTGGCGGCGGATGCGACCCGCAGCTGGACATCGACATCGGCGATGTCGACTTTACCGGCTACTGCGAAGGTGCCGAGGTAACGGTGACCTGGACCATCAGCGATCTGTGCATCGAGGCTATTGAAGCCAGTGCCACCTGGACGATAACAGCCCCGGAACCTGTGGAATTCGATATGCCGGAAAGCATATCATTGAATGTCTGTGATTTCCTGGATCAGGATGAGATCAACGATGATTGTACTGATTGGGTCAATGGCATAAGCCAGGATCTTTCATCAAACCTTTCCGGAGGATGCGATCCGGAGGTATCCGTTGCCTACACTTCCTTTGACGGACTCGACTATGTATTTGACGAGGGCCTCATCCCGCAGCTGGTCAACGGCGGCGGCAGCATAACCGTTTACTGGGATATCACAGACCTCTGTCTTACCCAAACGGTATCGGCTACCTATACCATTGATCCGCCAACAACACTTGCAGGCCAGGTGTCTTATTACATTCACGAAGGAAGCAACCAGCCGCTGGACAACTTTTCCGTCAAACTTATAGGAGGACCCGATAAATCGGTACTTGCAACAACAGTAACAGATCCTGGCGGCTTCTTTGCATTTGACGATGATACCACACCAACCGATTTATCCGAAACAGAGTTTATCGAAGTCACATCCAACCTCCCCCATGGCGGTATGTCGGCCATCGACGCGCTGGCTATCCAGCGAAGGGTGGCAAACCTTCCCGTACCTTACTGGGAGCCGGAAGACTTCCTTACCCATGTTGGTGATGTAGGTGCTGATGGATTAAACACCACAGATGCTGCACGTGTCCAATTCAGGAGCATTTTCCCTGGCACCCAGTTTGATGCAGGGGAATGGGCGTTTTATTCGCCGGCTGATATGGTGATCTTTGACAATGTACATGTAGATGGCGAGCCGTCGTTCACCGCAAGAAGGCCCTATTACCCGACAACATGCGTGATCGACATTACAGCACGCACTTATGGCGATGTACGCGGCAGCTATGACTTCGGGAAAGTACACACTACCTTCCGGGAGAGTTCAATACACAGTGACCAGGTCACCTGGGTTAAATCCGGAGAGAGCTTCACCCTCCCGGTAACTGTCGATCGCTCCTTCGAATGCGGTGCCATGCAACTCGAGATCCCCTACAACGCACACAAGATAGAGATGCTGGACATAGTTTCGGTAAACGGCGGGCTGATCAACCATACGGAGAGAGGGCTCATCGAGGTGTCGTGGTTTGACCTTGTACCCATCACACTGAAGGAAGGCGATGCCATCCTCTACCTGGAGCTCAGGACCATCGATCATGTCAGTGAAACGGATGAGATCTTCCACAAAGGCGTAAAAACAGAATTTGGCGACGCCCGGGCCAGCCTGATTGATGGCGTTGGCCTGAAGATCAACCGCATCACTGACGGCACGGTTACAAACATCCCTGACATTCCGGAAGGCAGATTGGAGCTGAACGTATTCCCCAACCCGTTCACGGACCGGCTCAATGTCGAATACACACTTGACAGGCCTGCAAACGTGCGCGTGACCATCATCAACACCATGGGCTCCATCGTATCCGAGCTGATGAATACCGAACAACATGCCGGGTTCCACAGCCACGTCTTCCTGCCGGAAAACAACCACTACCGGCAAGGGATTTACCTGCTGAGAATCGAAGTGAATAAAGGAAACCAGGTGCTGACAGAGACCAGGCGCCTGCTGTTTGAAAGATAAACATGTTTTAGATTTGAGAGGGCCGGTCATGCCGGCCGGTCCTCTCTCTTTACCATTTTAAAAACCCAAAAAAGTATATATAGTTGCCCGTATCCCAAAAGTCTTGCAGCTGTACCATACGCCAACTGACATTTAATCAATGCAAAAGGAATTAGCAAGAATTCATGCTTCAGGATTCTCAACCCAAAATCACTTAACAATGAACGTACTTATTGTGGATGATCACTCCGTTATTCGAAAGGGTTTACAGGTCATTCTTAAAAACTTTTCTGCGGACATACATACAGATGAAGCCGCTGACGGTACCGAAGCCATCAGAAAAATGCAGGAACAAGACTATGACCTGATTATCCTGGATATAACCCTGCCCGACATGAACGGCATAGATGTCCTGCAGCATATCAAAGACTCCGGCATAAAGACCAGGTGCCTGGTCTTCAGTTTTCATCCTGAAGAAGTTTTTGCGAGCAAAGCATTTAAACTTGGGGCTGTAGGATACCTGAACAAAAACAAGCCCTATGGGGAAATTATCAAGGCCATACATAAAGTTGCTGAAGGCGGCAAGTACGTTTCTGCTGAATTGGCCGAAAGGCTGGCTTTCGGAAACGAATACGGCGAATTGCCCCACGAAAAACTTTCCGAAAGGGAGTTCCAGGTATTTCTCATGATGGCAGGCGGAAAGACTGTTACCGAAATTGCGAAAACATCCTATATCTCGATCAAAACAGTAAGCACATACAGGGCCAGGATCTTAAAAAAAATGAATATGGATTCCAATGCAGACCTGACCATTTATGCGATTAAAAAAAACCTGATCATCACGTAATACAGCCACCCTTTTTCATTATGCAAGACTCAAAAAATACACTGCCCGCAAATGCTAATCTTAGCTCTCCTTTGCTTAGTGGGTCTGCCTTTACATAACTGAAAGGATAGTCTTACAGTGCCTGGTTAACTTCTTACATAATTTGTCAACATTATCCCATCTAAAGAAAGCTGTAGCTTACAGCATAATTATATTGCTACCCGTACCTTTAAACTTTATTAACATACTTTATTAAACACCAGTTATGAGTGATTTACAGCGGTTAGAGCCTTTGCGGGACGGGCATTACAGATGCCGTCCCGGATATGGCCTGTATGGTTAACGAATGTCAATGTGGATTTTGCCGGTTATCAATCGTACCGGCAGCATTCACAGATCTGTCTGTGCCTGTCTCCTCCAGGTAAGAAGGGATTTTTAACAGGCATTAAGGTTGTGAGAAATAGTTAAAAATATTCATACCAAAACAACAGTCACATGGAAGCTTCATTACTCTCCACAAGGAAAATCATGAATTTTAGCACTCCCAGGGAAAACAGTTCCCCGGGATGTACCAACAAACAATCCTGCCAATCCCAGCATGGGATATTCCCGCGCCTGCGCATCTCTGCACGGTTTCTGAAAGGGCTCGCGATAGTACTTTTGATGTGCTTTATCAGCACAGGCGTGTGGGGACAAGAGACAGGGGATTACAGGTCTGCAACAGCATCAGGATCATGGGAGAATGCCGCAAACTGGGAGATCTATGATGGTACAGACTGGAACACCGCGACCGAATGGCCCGGACAGACTTCTGCCAGTGAAAACAGTACGGTAACCATCATGTTGGGCCATGTCATTGAGGCACCACTTGCCTCAGGAAGCCTGACCAACCCAAGAATCCTTTCGATCGGAGACCTGATCATCAGGGGCACGCTCAACCTGGATAGAACGGGTGGGGCCAATGCCACCCTGTATTTGAACACCACAGGAATGCTGTGGCTGGATGGCTTGGATGAGTTCGGCGAATCTAC
>PWRF01000208.1 GCA_003556325.1 Bacteroidales bacterium
ACAAGCAACAACGACCGCAAGGGTCTTTTCGCAGCACAAACAGTATAATCGCCCCTGTCTGCCGGTTTTGTTTTGGCACCGTGCATGCAGCGCGGGCTGGCATGCTGTGCATAGCAGGAGTGTTGACGGTTGGTTTTCATGTTTTTTTGCTTTATGTTGAAATCAAAAATTTTTAAAAGGACGAAAAGACGAAAAGACGAAAAGACAAAAGGACAAAATTTCGAAAAGTCTAAAAGGATGATACTTGCAGTTACTTGATGGCAAGCCCTCAATTCCCTGAAATTCTCTTAAGTCCCTTACGTCTCTAAAGGCTCTCTACAAACATCCCCTTTATATCAAACAGCCGTGTGGCGAACCTCCTGTCTTCTTTCCCGCACCTCAGCCACTTCACCATGTGGTGACATACTGCAGGCGCACCACGTACCGGTCGTATTCCCTTTCGGGGTTCAGCACATCGCGGTAGTAGACCGGCTCGGTCAGGAGTTGTACCCTGCCGTAGGGCCCGAAATCGTACGATGTTTCCAGGCGTGCACTCCATCGTTTCCTGTCACCGCCCTGGTTAAAATGGCGCCCTCCAAGGGATACCATCCATTGGTCTGATACATGGTAGTTGCCGCGAAACATGGCCTGGTAACTCGTGGTGCTGGTTTCATCACTTTCCAGGAAATAGAGCCCGGTATTTGCTACCAGCTGCAGCCCGGCAGGAAAGCGCAGCGACTGTTGCAATGAGATGTTGTTCCCTGTATGACTTCGCTCATCCTGGCCGTGAAGGATGGTGCTTTGCTGGTGCGACCACGACAGCGAGGTGTTTGCGTGGAGCTGCTCCCGCAGGGTATAATTCATCCCTGAAGACAGGGTGATCACCTCTGCCTTGTTTGTGACAGGACGGATGTCGTCGTCCATTTCCTGGCGGTGTGGGGAGAACGAGAGGCTAATCCATGGCAGATCGGTTGGCCGCAACGTGGCAGATAGGCCCCAAACGGTGGTATGGGTAGTATTTCTGTGCTGGTTTAACAGGTTGTCATCCATCCGGCGGAAGTGGGGTTGCAGGGTCAGTCTCCGGTTCCACAGGATCTGGCTTGCACGTATACTGAAGCTGCGTTGATCCTGGCGCATAAAGGGCGTTCCGGGTGAAGAATACCCGGGCTCGATGTGGCGGTACGAAGCCTGGATGCGTGTTGCCGGCAGGTGCAGCCCGGTGTTTATGGCATAGGCATACGACAGGGAGGTAGAAAGCCGGGGCGAATGAATGCGGTCCACAAATCCGGGAATGCGGTCGGTGTCGACCGGATCGCTTTCGGTGTTGGCTGTGTTGATCATCCCTGCCACTTCTCCCCCGATGGAGAGCCTGCGACCGAAAAGGCTGGTCCCCAGTTCAATGCCCGGGATCAGCACTTCGCCCGGCTTGCGGAATACCCGGGCAGAGTCGGCCTCGTGGAACAAGGTGTCGAGGTGGTGCACCAGGGTGTCGGCGGGCCAGTGGTAGTATTTCCCTTCAGGTTCGATGCTCGTGGCATCGTCGCGGGCATGAAGCAAAGAGAAGAAAAGAAAGGTCCGGTCTTCGTAACCAGCCCCAATGCGACCATACAGCATGCGCTGCTTGTGTTGCTGCTGGAGATAGACCCCACGCCCGACAGCGCGCTTGCTGTTGCCATACACAACGGCAGCATGAAAAGCTCGCGCCTGCACCGACAGGTTTACCCCATCCACCGTGATGCCACGGAGCATCAGGGATGCATATTGAGGCCGGGTGCGTCCGGCTTCGAGGGTCTGTATACCCCGGAGAAAACCAAAACGTCCGGTGGTGTCAATCGTGCGCAGCAGCGCCCGCGTATCGAGTCCTGCTGACACATAGTTCATGCGCTGTGCACGGCTGTCCTGCTGTGTGGATAAGACGGAAGATACAGACACGGGCAGATGAAACAGGGTGAGCCTGCCTCTTACTTGCCAGGTGAGGTGTTCGGAAGGCACTGCGTGCCCAAAAGGCTGGTGGTTCGAATAATGGCCGGTGAGTGTACTTTGTCCGGAGAAGGAGAATCCGTTGGAAGCTGCAAGGTGTTGGATGGAACCGCTACATAAACAAACCACGCACAATATAAGTATCCTGCATGTATGTAAGATTGTTTCCAAAAGGTACTTTTTTCATGATGTCAGAAAATATAGTTGACTCTGAAAACCGGGTATATGATTCAACGCTTAGAACAAATATAAAACATTTGTCTGAATAATGCAAATATTTACCTGAATATTTTTATAAAGTCGTCTTGCGCTCTTTTATTTTCGTCTTGCAGTCATATTTTTATGACTACAATTCATGTGCGTCGTCGAAAGTATTGCATTCAAGACAAAACATGTTCAAAACTGCAGTAAAGAAATTAGTCGACGGGAGCATTCGCACCGGATAACAGCTCCTTGAGCTGTATCATCGGTGAGACCAGACCGGTTGACATGGTGGGTTGCAAGGTTTGTTAATCGAGTGGCGCGGAAGCGCGGGTCCAGTATGTGGTGCGGCCCAAAAAACGCATCCCCATCACATAGCCTCTGAGGCGAAGGGTGTTACGATCTTCAAGGCGCATGTAGGCAGAATATGTTCGCCCGCTCTCAGGGTCATAGATGGTGCCCCCGGTCCATTCCTCATCAGTGGCATCGTAAGTAAAGCCTTCGATGATCTGCAGGCCCAGGATGGGCTGGCTGCGAAGGGCGCGTTCGGGGTTTTCTCCGTCCAGCTTGGGCGAGCCGTCTTCTTCATAAGGCTCATCCAGCCAGATGATCTTGCCCTGCACCGTGCCGCTGTCGTCGGTGTATATCTCAACCTGCGACTGGTCATCTTCGGTCATCCAGTACCCGTTGATCCGGTCCGGCTGGGCATACGTCATTGAGGAGAGGAAGATAATAAGAGAAAGTAATGCTGTCTTTTTCATCGTTTCGTATGTTTAAGGCTGTCAAAAAGTCGAAATGTCAGAATAACCATCCGTGTGTGTGTGTGTCAGTTCTTTTGCGTGGAGGCTTTATCGGTTTATAGTTTTTTACCTAATTAATTTACAGGCGTTTATGTTCCCGCCAAAATTCAAGGTTGTCTTACATCCCCCTGTGCCACAACTTCATTGACATGGCCATTGTCATGTGGTGTTAATGGTCTCACATATTTCAGAAAGTAAACACGCTTTCGGATCAAAATGTTCGTCCGGGCAATGGCTATATGTGCCTGGCCGTTGCGGCTAACCTCATTATAAGCGGCGCCTCTGTTCGTTGCATCAAGGACTAAACTCACAAACAGGAAGATTCGAAGCACACAGGCTCATTAGTCCATATTATTCTTTCACCCGGATGGTGCTTCTTTGAACAAAGATGTCATTTGTTCCCGGGCTGTCATTCTTTTCGCAACCAATCACTACGGTTATACCCGCTCCATACCGGGGTCTGGTCAGGGCCCTGATACCTGATACTTTTGATCCTCCATTTCAGAATCGCAGTTGAGAATTGACTTAATTCCCTGACTGCATCTGAGGAAGAGAACAGGTTTTTATAAATACGATTTCGGAATGATTTCTTATCTGTCTTGATGATGTAACGGTAAAGAACTCCGGGATCAGGAATCTGCAGTCCATTGAATTAGACAAACAAGCTAATTCAGCGGAAATGCTGAAATATTGTGATTAAGTGCAGGATACGAATGCAAGAGCCGGTATGATATTTATATGTTGCAGATCTCGAAATCACAACCCTATAAAGAAAAAAAACAAAAACAAATCAAAAAATATATGTTTTATGTTGCAAAACTCAAAAAAATGCACTAAATTTAAACAAGCGTTTGCCTTGCCGGAATGTGTCTGTCCCGGTCCATGATAATGTATGATGCGGTTCAGTCCACTTATACCCCGTAACAAGCTTTTGTGAATTACCCATAGATAAACCAATACCACCCACTTAGCATGAAAAATTCCTGGCAGATCAAGCCCTGATCTAAATTACAGGGGTAGGATCACTGGCGTCAAATACCCGGCAGGGAGTTGCCGGCGCAAAGGGATTTTCGCAATAATCAATATTGCCATGAAACCCAAAGCACTACAAAACGAGCCGTGCCAATGGAGTTGTAACACAGGGGCATGTAAGGCAACCCCTGAACTATTGCCACGAACACAAACACCTATAAACCTGCCTGTTGAAAAACCACACCTAAAAAAAAGGAAAGAGTGCTTTAAAAAAATGTATTAACTAATTAAAAAGGAGGTCAAAATGCCAAAGTTTAAAATGTCAAAAAAACTATCAGAGGCAATTAAGAACATTCCTCCACTACGGAATCAATTAAATGCCATTGATCCTGAAGAATTCGGTCCGCGCGAAGAACCTTTGGTTGAATACTTATCAAAAATTGGAGAGCGGATTTTTCCTCCCGGGCATGATATAAGACCTGATTGGAAGGATTTCCTGGACAGCATTCAACCCGTTTTTGGATTGGAATGCTCCTCCAGTACCAGAAATGAACCTTTATGGGTTTGATGAGTTCGGTTTTTCTGCCTTTCCAGGCGGCACTCGTTGGGGCTATAGTGATTATGATAATTTTGGTTTCGTTGGTTATTGGTGGTCTTCCTGCGAGTACTCGTCGTCAAGCGCCTGGAGCCAGACTATGGCTGTGTGGGGTGGGTGGGTGAGCCGCAACTACTTCCACAAAACAAGCGGTTTCAGCATCCGTTGCGTAAGAGATCTTGATTAATTTGGTTATTTGAACCTTTGATTTATTTACAATTACCGCCTGTGGCAATCGAATTTTGTCTGCTGCAAAAGCACCCTTATTCCATAAAATAAGTCCTGTATTTTCGGGGTTATTAGGTTTTTATTTGGAAACTATTGGCACTCGCTGTGGCGGGTGCTTTTTTTTAGACCTCTGTTTCTGGTTGAAGAAAAATCTTTGTTTGATGCAGTACTTAATACATCAAAGAAAAAATGATTAAGATATACCAAACCCTCCATGTATCAAATGTTTGTGAGAATAATTTATATTTTTGTTTGCATGTTTCAAATACGCTATACATAGTAAGACTAAAGAAATGAGATCAAAAAATATTCATTGGTTCATTGCATTTACCCTTATAGGATTATTTTCTGTAATACTTCACAGTTGTAGTGAAGATGAGGTGCAGCCCGATGAAGACACCCCAGGAAAAGTGTTTGATATTGACGGCAACAAGTATAAAACAGTGATTATTGGCAACCATGAGTGGATGGCAGAAAACCTTCGGGTAACCAGATACAGTAACGGAGATTCCATATCCACGGGTTTGAGTGATGCTGAGTGGCGTGACACCATGGAAGGTGCATATTCAATTTACCCGCATACGGGCGGTTTGGCCGATGATGATGTGGAGGGTATTCATTCGGATGCAGAAATGGTTGACGCCTATGGTAAACTTTACAACTGGTATGCAGTGAATGACCCGAGAGGTCTTTGCCCTGCAGGCTGGAGTGTTCCTAGCGAAGGAGTTTGGAGGGATCTTGATAATTATTTGACTGATAATGGGTTTCCAAATGAGATGGACAATCCGAACGGAGCAACCAATGCATTAAAGTCATGCTGGCAGGCCGATGCACCTTTGGATAGTTGCAGGACCTACGATCACCCTCGCTGGAATGCACATAGTCTGCATCAAGGATTTGATGAATTTGGGTTTTCGGCTCTTCCAGCGGGCCGCCGCCGTTTCTATGGGGTTTTGTATGAAAGAATTGGTACAGGAGCCTTTTGGTGGACATCTTCCCGGTATTACTCGACCACGCAGGCCTGGCGCCGGTCCATGGGGTCCAGCGTTAGCTATTTGTACCGTGGCAACGATGAAAAGACGAACGGTTATAGCGTACGATGTATCAGAGCTATTGAAAACTAGACAACCTTTACCATCAAAACATTGAGTTAATCGGTCACCCGATGGTGTAATGATTGAAGGTGACGTCTTGTTTTTTATAGAATGTGAATTGATTGTTTGTGTGGCAATGATAACCAATTAATTAATCTTGCCACAATTTTACCTGAAAGATCATGATAAAATCAATCAAATATCTGGCTTACAGATTATTGGCGGTTTTAATGAGTCTGTTTGTCATCGTTGGATGTAGTGATGATGATGACGCTGAGCCTTATAATGATGTTGGCTCTGGCACCGTAAAAGACATCGATGGTAATGAATATAAAACCGTTACAATTGGCAGCCAGGAGTGGATGGCAGAGAATCTTAGGGTTACCAGGTACAACAACGGTGATACGATGCCTACGGGGTTAAGTAATGCTGAATGGGGAGGCGCAACAAGTGGTGCTTATGCGATTTATGACCATAATCAATCATCTGCTGATGGCATTAACTCTCCAGAAGAAATGGTTGCTGCTTATGGCAAACTATACAATTGGTACGCTGTAAACACTGGCAATTTGTGTCCAGAAGGTTGGAGCGTGCCAAGTGATGATGATTGGACACATTTGGTTGATTATATTATGGATAAATATGATTATCATAATGACGTTCATAGTGATAATATAAATGGTGTAGGCAATGCCTTAAAATCTTGTCACCAGGATGGTTCTCCCCTGGGTGGTGATTGCGATACTTCGGAGCAACCCCGGTGGAGCTCACATGACACCCATTATGGTTTCGATGAGTTTGGCTTTTCGGCTCTTCCCGGCGGGAACCGTTATGCCGATGGTTTTTGTTACGGTATTGGGCGCCGCGGTTACTGGTGGTCTTCAGGCGAGAGCTCGTGGGGGAGTGCCTGGTACCGGCACATGGCAGGTGGCGACGGATTTGTGGAAAGAGTCGACTTCATTAAGTCGCTTGGGTTGAGCATCCGTTGCGTCCGGGATTCAGATTAATTTGGTTATTCGAAACTTTGATATATTTACAATTACACCCTTGGGCGGTCGAATTTTTCTGATTACAGATTTTCCATTATTTAGTGGTAGAATTCATGTGTTTTGGGGATTGTGAAGAATTTGTTTGGAAATGACAACTAAGAGCACTCGCTGCAGCGGGTGTTTTTTTTAGACCTCAAATGATCGCGCTTAAGGGTTGTAACCCGGAATAGAATTAGGGATTTTCAGTGTTGGTGGGGGTTGTAATGTAGGAATGCTTGTCGAGTTATCTCTTCAATTGTTTGCTCTTTTGTTTGCTCAACAAAAAAACCACTCACATCATATACGACGTAAGTGGCTGATTATCTGCCCCCTCCTGGACTCGAACCAGGAACCCTCTGATTTCACAGGAGAAAAACAGTCCGATGAAGTCGTGGGCTACTTTGCCCACATCGAAATGGTCAATGGGTTCTCGAAAACCCTGTTTATGACAAAGGAGGAGATTATTTCCCATGCTAAGAAGTACAGCAAATCCTACGGCTACTCATCATCAACCTGGCAGACTGAGTTCGATGCAATGGCGAAGAAAACAGTCATCAGGAACCTGCTGTCTCACTATGGTTATCTCAGTGTTGAAATGGTAGGAGCAATTGACGAAGACATTCGGGCAGACACCCAATATCGCGATCAGGAAGTGCAGGAACACACGGGAAAGAAACAGTTCGATATTAAGAAGGTCGAATTTGAGGATGTTTCCAAGGACAACGGTAGTGACGAAGTGGAACCCGAAGACCCTGGATTTTGATGAGACTCACGGTGCTTGCAAGCAGTAGCAGAGCCAATGGTTACCTGCTGCACAATCAAAGGGAAGCCCTGGTCATTGAGGCCGGGGTTTCGCTTTTACAGGTGACGAAGGCACTAAATTTTCGTTTAGGTTTGGTAAAAGGATGTGTTGTCACCCATCGTCACAGGGATCATGCGAGATATGTTAGACAATATGCTGATGCAGGAATTACTGTGCTAGCTCCTGGTGATGTGTTTGAAGGCATCCACCACAGGTATCATCCGATATTGCCAGGAAAGGGATACAAGCTTGGTGGCTTCAAGATCATCCCCTTCGAGGTAACTCACGACGTACCCTGCTTTGGTTACCTGATTGATCATCCCGATACAGGCAGAGTCCTGTTTTTAACTGACACCTACCTCTGCGAATACCAATTCCCTGACCTGAACCAGATCATCATCGAGGCTAATTATGCCGATGACATCCTGGAAGAGAACATTATCAGTGGTATTGAGCATCTCAGCAAGAGGGAGCGACTGCTTACTTCTCACATGGAGCTGGAGACAAGTAAGGCCGTGCTGATGGCTCAGGATCTATCTGATGTGCAAAATATCATCCTCACCCACCTATCTGATCGTAACAGCGATGAGGAGAGGTTCGTGAATGAGATTAATGCCGTAACCCGCAAACCAGTGTATGCTGCAAAGGCTGAATTATCAATTGATTTAACCCTAAAACCCTACTAATCATGAAAAACAGAAAACCACAGGGTGCTTTTTATGAGAGGGCTCCCAACATATTAACGGAAAAGATTGCAGAGCTTAGCTCCCTGCTTACGAATTACCGAAACAAAGGGCATTCAGCTGATGTGCTGAAATTCTATGAGGAAGTGTTGGATGCAATGAAGCTTGCGCATCTTTATATGCAGCAATCAATTAGGGTAGAAAAACATATCATATTGTTCTTGTCTGAAAAAAAAAATGGTTTCCCATACGCCTCCATCTCATATCCCATGCCAGACCTGAAAGTACAGGCTTTGTGAAATCACGATATGATTGTATTAACACAATCGCCTTCACCACGGCTTACCAGATCACCCCCATGAGTTAAAGCGTATGTTTCAAGGTGCTTTTGATGCCAAAACACCAAACCGGGTTAGCACATCCTTTGAAAACGCCACATGAAGAAACCGAGGATGAGCGCAATGAGAGTATACAATGCCCAATTGGCAAAGGGAACAGGTGGAATATCTGCTGGTATAATCTGGGGACGAATAAACATGGACCTGTAATTCGAAAAACTATTCTGAATGGGGACCCACCCATCTGTATCCATTTGGACAAGTCCTTCAACCAGTGGGGTGCCGGGTGACTCATCCGCAGCGAGAAAAGTATTTGGAGTCTCTGGTTCCCAACGGGCTCCAATATATACATCACCCGAGCCAAATGTTAGTTCCAGGGACATAAGGTCTATGTCGTGCCAGACAAGAGTGTATGGGGCAGTAGTGGCCTCGGGAATCCCTGACAAAGATACCGGCAAAGCGGCCAGTTCTGTGCCCGGTTCGCCGTCTGTTCCGTCATCGTCAAAAACCACCACTTCCATATCAAGGTCCCCATCAGCAAATGTAACAAAGGCTAGGCAGACCTTTGCCAACTGAACGGGGTTTGTGATGGAAAACTTCTCAACGAAAGTTACGACAGAAACGACCGCCGGGCTTCCGGAATAGCCGTTTTCGATACTGCCATCGTCAGTAATAATTAAACCCGGAGCGGTATCGCAATCCGATTTAACGTACGACGTCGTGGCAGTTTCGGGAGGAGCTTCGCCTACGATACTCACGAGGTCAACGGCGGGTGAGGTAACTTGCCCATAAATGCTGATCATTCCCGTCCCAAACACAAAAAGCATTGTCAAGGAAAACACGTACAGTTTTTTCATCATTAATATAAGTTTAGTTAAACAATAGGATTAACCAAGACATATAACCCTTAACAAAGATACATTATGTTTTTATTAATACACAAGTAACCGCAAAAAAAAAATTACAGGTCTAACTGGTGAAACACGGGGTTCCAAAGACAACTATCATCAAAACAGCCATGTGTTATCAATACATGGGCAGATTTCAATGGATTCACCCCTGGTAAAAAGAAGTGAATTTTTGTACTAACGAGATAAAAGATTTTCTATAACTGCTTATGCTCATGGCTCTGGGAAATGCCGTTTGGAGAAGTGCCGGCTGAGTTGTTATAGGGGAATGCTTGTCGGGTTATCTTATAAAAAGTATGCTAAAAAGTATGCTAAATAAAAAAACCACTCACATCATACAGGACGTAAGTGGCTGATTATCTTGCTCCCCCTCCTGGACTCGAACCAGGGACCCTCTGATTAACAGTCAGATGCTCTAACCAACTGAGCTAAGGAGGAATTTGCCCCTGCAAAACAACTGTCGCGCCATTTTGCGGTGCAAAAATAATAAAAATATCTTCACGCCAAAGGCTTTTTTGTGATTTTTTGTGCCCCAATCAAACAAAGCACGCCGAAAACCAGTACCCACATGCATTATTTTTCCTAATTTTGCAGCGATAACAACAATACCGGCATCATATACAATGCACAAAACGGCCAGATCACTTTTCACTAACATTCTGAACCGGCAACGGAAACCCGGACTAACGGGCAACATGGTTTTCCTGCTTGCCGCCATCGGGCTGCTAAGCCTGGCAGTGCATAGCGGCTATGTGACAGAACATACCCCATCAACACCCGAAACACAACCCGTAGAAACCGTGTCGCGCTTCTCCGACGACGACCTGCACTTTTACCAGGATACCATCACGCAGCTGCTGCTTCGCCACCGCTTCAACGGAAGCGTGCTCCTGGCACGCGACGGCGAGATCATCCTCAGCAGGAGCTTCGGCTTCGCCGACTTCCGAAACCATACTCCCCTGCAACCCGACACCCCCTTCCAGCTGGCCAGCATCAGCAAAACATTTACCGCAGCCGCCACCCTCATCCTGCACCATGAAGGGCTGATCGATATCGACGACCGCGTCGACAAACACATCCCCGAGTTCCCCTGGGATAACATCACTGTAAGACACCTGCTGAACCACACCTCGGGAATCCAAAACTACATGTGGCTGGTGGAACGCTACTGGAACCAGGAGCACAAACCCAACAACGAAGACATGCTGCAACTCTTCGTAGAACACCCACGGCACCTCGACTTCTGGCCAGGCACCCGGTTCGCCTATTCTAATACGGGATACGGCTTCCTCGGACTTCTGATCGAAAGAGTGAGCGGAAAATCCTTCTCGGAATTCCTCCACGAGCGGATCTTTGAACCGCTCGACATGCAAAACAGCTTCGTTTACGATCCCAACAGACCCGAAATAATGACCACAAACCGCGCCTTCGGCTTCAGGCCGTGGCGGCACACCCACCTGATCATCCCCGATGTGAGACACGACGGCGTGACAGGCGACAAAGGCATATATGCCAGCATCTTCGACCTCTATACCTGGGACCAGGCCATGAAGAACGGCAAAATCCTGCCCGAAGAACTGTGGGAAAAGGCCTTCGAATACACTACCCTGAGAAACGGCCGCCAGGTCAGATACGGTATGGGCTGGCGTATCCAAAACTTCATGGACAGCCACGTCGTACACCACCCCGGTAGATGGAACGGCTTCCGGACATCCATGAAACGCTTCGTAGAAAAAGACGCCACCCTCATACTCCTCAATAACACCAACAGAAACATCACCCACCTCGTGGAAAGCCTCCAGAACATCCTCTTCCTCGAAGAAATAAATGCCACAGAAAAAGCGCCGGTGAAAGAAGACCCCCAGGAATACAGGGTGCTGGGAGGATAAGATTAAGGCTAAGGTTGAGGTTGAGAAGTTAAGGAGTTGCCGGGTGGTAAAAGGGTTGTTGGTTTTGGTCTTAGCAGGGACAGCACCTGGCCTGTCCAAAGTTACCCGGGGTGTTTTTGCAAATCAGTTTGAAGATAAAGCAAACCCGGACCTTTCGACCTTTCGACTTTTAGACGTTTTGTTATTTTGTCATTCCTTATGCAAATCAACATTGTAAACCATTCAGATAACCCCCTGCCTGCTTACGAAACGGCTTTTTCAGCAGGGATGGACATACGGGCCATGCTGCCCGCAGACCTTGTGCTGCACCCACTGGAAAGGGCAGTCGTCGGCACCGGTCTGCATATCGAACTGCCGGAAGGCTACGAAGCCCAGGTAAGGCCACGCAGCGGACTGGCAGCAAAACACGGGGTTACCGTCCTGAACACCCCCGGAACCATCGACGCCGACTACCGGGGAGAGATCAAAGTGATACTGGTGAACCTCTCCAACGAGAGCTACACCATAAAACACGGAGAAAGGATAGCCCAGATGATCATCGCAAAACACGAAAGAGCATCCCTCTCTCCCGCCCAGGGACTCAGCGAAACAGTGCGGGGAGAAGGCGGGTTCGGCCACACGGGAACAAGCTGAGCATTGAGCTATAAATTTCTTCATTCCGAACGTAAGTGAGAAATCTGTTTGCTTGCCGGAAAGAAGTTGAGTTTTAGGTTTTGGATCACTTGGGCTGAACCGATAAACCCAAAGAACTTTTTCAAGCTTGAAGTTATCCTTGGGTTTGTAACTTTAAAACATTTCGTCCTTTTGTCTTTTTGTCCTCTCGACTTTTTGACTTTTTGACATTTCGACTTTTTGACAAAAATTAAACACATGAATACATACCTGAAAACCCTCCTGTTTCTGTTCCTGCTGCCCACACTGGGCGCCTGCAGCACCGCACGGGAAACTCCCCGGGAAACACAGGACAAAGAAACCGGCGAACAAGTGGAGCGGCCCGTGGTGTCGGAAGAGGAACAGCTCCAAAGCACCGCAATGCTTATGGAAGGCATCAAACAAAAACTGCTTGGCAACCCCCAAAGGGCAGTTTCGCTGTTCTATGACGCCAAGGAAAAAGACCCCCGCAACGACGCGGCATATTACGAGCTGGCCAAAATGCACGCAAGGCAAAACCAGCTGAAAGATGCTGCACGCTACGCCGACGTGTCCATCGAGCTCGACCCGGGAAACAAAGAGTACCTTCTTCTGAGAGCCGACATCTGGATCCTCGACGGCCACATGCCGGAAGCCATCCGGATCTATGAAGAGCTCACCGCCAAACACCCCCGGAACATGATGCTGCATCGCAACCTGGTAAGTGCCTACCGGCACGAAGAACAATACGACGAGGCGCTGCAGGTAGTCAAACACATAGAATCAGTGCAGGGGCTGACACAGGAATCAGGCATGGAAAAGCTTGAGCTGCTCATACGCATGGGCAGATACCAGGACGCTATCGATGAAACACTGGCACTGATTGACCTCTACCCGGAAGAGTCAGGCTTTGTTGAACTGCTGGGTGACCTCTACCTGGAAACCGGACAGGAAGAAAAGGCGAAAGAGACCTACCTGCAAATGCTTGAAAGAGACCCCGGCAACTACATGGCCCGGCTCCTGCTTGCCGACTACTATCACCAGCAGGATAAGAGCACAGAAGCCTTTGAGCAGCTGAAACAGGCCTTTCAGTCGCCGCGCCTGGGACTGGAAGGGAAGGCCCGGATCGTCTTTACCTATATGAGCTGGGCCGAAGAAGACCCCATTTTTATGGAGCAGGCCATAGAACTGGCCGACATCATGCTTTCCATGCACGACGACGAAGCCGAGACATGGCTTGTCTACGGAGACCTGCTGTTCCATGCAGACAAAAAAGAAGAGGCGCGCGACAAATACATCAAAGCCGCCGAACTGGACCCCTCGGGCTTGTCCGTATGGCAACAAATCCTCAGCCTCGACCTGCAACTGGGCGACTACGAAGCCATGCTGCGCCATTCGGACCTCGCCCTGGAGTATTTTTTTGAACAACCCATCCTGTTCCTGTTTAACGGCCTTGCCAGCCTGCAACTCGAAGATTACGAAGGCGCAGCATCCTCGCTGTAATACGGCCTGGCCATATCCGTCAATGACGACGACCTGAGGGAAGACTTCATTACCATGCTGGCAGACACTTACTACTACCTTGACGCCCACGACGAGTCAGACAGGTTTTACCAGAAAGCACTTGAGAAGAACCCCGACAATGCCACGGCACTCAACAACTACAGCTACCACCTGGCACTTCGCAAAGAAAGACTCGATGAGGCACTGGAGATGTCGGGACGCGCGCTGGAGCTTCAACCCGAAAATGCAGCATTTCTCGACACCTATGGCTGGATCCTCTATCAGAAAGGAGAATACCAGGAAGCATCAACGTGGATAAAAAAGGCAATAGAGGCTTCTGACGAACCAAATGCCACCATCCTGGAACACTACGGAGATGCCATGTATAAACTCGGCGACAAGGAAGAAGCCTTGAACTACTGGCGCCAGGCACAAAAGGCAGGTAACGGATCAGACTACCTGGATAAGAAAATCGAGGATGGCACGTTGTATGAATAAAACCCGAATGAAAAACCACAGGCCCCTTTTGTTTCTTCTTGGCATTGCTTTTGCCATGCAAGCCTGCGGCCCCCTTCGCGACGTGGTGATCCCCGACATTGATGAGGAGGTAAGCGTTTCCGGAACCCTGTCGGAAATGAACGCAAACAAAACCGACTTCTCTTTTTTCTCAACCCGTTTTTCCGGGCAGGCAAGCCTTAACGGCGATGTATATGATGTGAGCGGAACGATCCGGATCAGGAAAGATTCAGCCATTTATGTGTCTGTATCCCCTTTTCTTGGCATCGAAGTGGCCAGGATGATCGTAACACCTGAAGAGGTGCGATTCCTGAACAGGCTGGAAGGGCTTTATTTCATAGGTGGGATGGACTTTGTAAACAGGATGCTCGGAACGAACCTCGACTATTACATGCTGCAGGCTCTCCTGGTAGGCAACGACTTCGACCATTTCTCGACCGACAATTTCAGGGCCAGGGTCGACGACGGACGTTACCTTCTGCAGAACCCTGAACGCCACCTTGCAAGGCAGTCGCAGGAAGGCTTTTCTTTTCAGCAAAACCTGTGGCTAGACCCGGAAAGCTTTCGCATAACCGAAAACCTGCTGTACGAACCCGGCGCACAACGCAGCCTCAGGGCCAGGTACAGCCGTTTTAACGAAGTGGAGAACCAAAAGGTGCCCGGAGAACTGA
>PWRF01000127.1 GCA_003556325.1 Bacteroidales bacterium
AGCCACAGTGCAGGCAGCAATCGGCGCGGTGCCACTGTCTTTGGGAGCCCCGCATGGGGAGTTCATCCTGGCTGTGGCCGTACTGGCCATCGTGTTTACGGCGCCGCTTGGCGCCATTGCCATCAGGCTGACCGGAGAAAAAGTATTGCAGTGATTTAGCCTGCGTTATTAATAATACAGGTTATTCAGTTCATTCAAACAGCTTATCAGATTTGGTTTGATCGGTGAAGGTATTGGTCGATGCGGTTTCCGCCACCGTGATCATGAAACATTCAAACCGGTTCCCCCTGAAATCGTCGCAATCGGGGCAACCTGAAAATCTCTTTGCACTGAAGTTCAGCTTTGCCCTGTACACATAGGTTCCGGTTTCGGTAAGGTTTTGGGTGAGGGTTCCACCACCACAGTCAGAAAAACCACCCGTCCCAATCTCCTCCCACATCAGGTCTTCCGTATCACAATTCAGGCCGGAGTACACGTAGATGGTTTCACCGGTTGTGGCATCAAGCTCCTCGATAAAACCTCTTTCAATCATGATTTTCCCACATGACGAAGAGAATGAAATGTCGAAATCTTCTCCAGCTGTTACTTCTTCATGGAAAATAAGCGAAATTTCAGTGATCATTTCACTTTTATATCCGATTTCTTCGGCTTGTACAATGTCTTCCTCTTTCTGGCAGGAATGAAACGCCAAAGTCATCAGTACACATGCTGAAACGAAAAGAGCGATTTCCGAAATGGCTCTTCTCACAATTGTTTTGTTTTTCATAGCCCTGATTGTTTACATAATTACTTTTTCTGATAAATGGATTGATTTGGTTGCATTCGGAGCAGAAAATTACGGAGAAGATAAACAACATGGAAGATATCAACTGACAACCTTGCATCGATTTTATAAATATGATGCAAAAAATCGCTAAGCGGTTCCCTTGTTCCTTAGCGCGAAACTCCTGGGGCATAAGCCTTCTGTTTTTTGAAAAACCGAGCGAAATGCATTGCGGTTTGAAAATCCGGAAAGGCTTGCAATGGCTTCAAAGGTTAGTGCATGTCATTTGACGATATGTAACACTTGACAGGCAGGATTTGGATATAGCATCATACCAGGCCTGGCAAATCAAAATTAGTCATAAGGAGCTTGTTTTTCAGTTGTAAGATTTTAATTGAAAGCAGATGTGTACACCGGGCAATCAGGCAGAGATACCTTATTGTTTCCTTTTCACAGAACTTTCTTACATTTTTACATGATATCCTTCCTTTTTTGCAGTGATCCTTTAAAGCTTTATGGTGAAATTTGAAATGTATTAAAATTTAGTCTAACTAAAAATTTAACCTATGAAAACTATCAGAAGAAAAATGATGTTGCTGCCGGCCGTTGCGGTATTAGCATTAATTATGATCTCCGCTTGTTCTAAAGACAATATGGGTGATCTAGAACCAAAGGGTGATGCAAGGTCAGTGGACCAGGAAGAAATCATCATGAAGAGTGGCAATTCTGCCCAGAACCAGTTGCTTGCCCAGGTAAGAAGAGCAACTGCAAAATACCAGCGGGTTGAAGTGGCCATTGCAGATGGCTATGAAGAAGCTTCCCATTGTGTGTATAATGAAGAATTGGGAGCAGGTATGGGGTACCATTTCGTCAACCTGGACCTTGTGGATCCGTTTTTCGATCCATTAAAGCCTGAAGCGCTGCTCTATGAAAAAGACGAAAATGGCAAATTTAAACTCGTCGGAGTTGAGTATATCGTCATAGATGTGGGACAGTCGCATCCCTACTTCGGCGATCATCCGTTTGATGTGGGCGGAACACCGATTCCGGATCCTCATTACAGCCTTCATGTATGGGTTTGGAAACACAACCCCCTCGGGATGTATTTCCCATTTAACCCCAAAGTAACCTGTGATTAAGGTTGTCTGATATTTGCGGGAGCAGTGTCTTAGATTCCATTGTCAAAAACGATTCATTCCAAATCGTTGGCAAAGCATTTCGAAACCTTCATGGAGTGAAGCTGGTGGTATTTTAAGCAGAACATACCACCAGCTTTTTTTAAAAAAAATTGGATATCTTAAAATATTTAATTAGTTTTATACATACGTTTGTTTAATTTTAAATACATGTTATAACATGAGAAATTGAACTGTTTACAATGACCTTTAAAAATGAGTGAGATATTACCGGCACCAACAGAGCAACTAATGCTGGACAAAAATTCTTCCAGTTTAATCGTTTTGCAGAAGCTTCAGCGCAGGCATAGATGGATAGCCAATGACAGCAATTACCAGATCATTTGGCTGGAGAGTGGAGTACAAAGAATAGATGGTGAATTTGGGAAACTGACAAGCCATCCCTGTTCTATTGTTTTTCTTTATCCGGGAAAGAGTTTATGTCTTCGTTTTGGCTATGATCCACCAAAGGGATGGATCCTGAAGTTCTCAAAAGAATTCTTCATGAAACATTATCTGAATGGATTCAACATTCAGTATGCCGATATATTTATGTCTAACAATGAGTTGCCATGCATTGTCATCAGCCCAAAAATTGGTGAACGGATCAACTTACTTGCGGAAATGATTAATGAGGTTATGCAATCAGATATACCCAACAAGGAACTGGCGGCCTCTTCCCTTCTGAACACTTTGCTGGTATACTGCGACAGCAAATGCAATATTCGCGTTGATAATAACAGTAATACTCATTACCTGAACATTGTCAGCCAGTTCAAACAACTCGTTTCACAACATCTTACAACAACCCATCGTGTGAGTGATTATGCCATGATGCTGCATGTATCACCCAAATATCTGAACCAGTTAGTAAAAGAGGTAATGGGCGTAACGGCCAAGCATGTAATTATGGAGCAATTGCTTTTTAAGGCCAGCCGTGTATTAAAGTTTTCAAACCAAAGCGTGAAAGAGATCGCCTTTGGGCTCGGTTTCTCTGAACCGGAGCACTTCAGTAATTTCTTTAAAAGTCAGGTTGGTTGCGCCCCCAGTGTTTACCGTCTTAAATAGTTTGCTTTCAGCGTCAGACAACCAGGGGACAGCAGCAATGCAACCCTCATGGCAAGCCAGACCAGGGAAGCAGACGTGCTTTGCCGGTGCGAGCCTCTGTTCACAGCATCCCAAGCCTTGTTGGAAGACTCTATGTCAGGGTGCATTCGGAACAGAAAATTACGGAGAAGATAAACATCATGGAAGAGATCAACTGAGGGCCTTGCATCGATTTTATAAATATGATGCAAAAAATCGCTAAGCGGTTCCCTTGTTCCTTAGCGCAAAAATCCTGGGGCATACGCCTTCTGTTTTTTGAAAAACCGAGCGAAAGGCATTGCGGTTTGAAAAGCCGGAAAGGCTTGCAATGGCTTCAAGGGTGAACTCATTGCATTTGCCCTGCCGGATCAGCTTCTTTGCATGTTCTACGCGCCATTTGTTCCTGTAATCGGAAAATCTTTGCTTTTTCACTTCCCTGAAAAGAAAGGCCAGGTGATGAACAGGGACTTCCGTAAGAACAGTCATCTGGTTCATGTTAAACCGCGGTTGAAGAAAGGGTTGGTATTCCTCCATGTAAGAATCCATTCGCTGACTCACGGCATGGAGATAGTCGTTTTCAAGCTTTTTGGCTGATTTCTTCGCTTTTTCAGGGTTTGTGTTATTAGCCGCCTGTGCCTTGTAATGTTCTTTTCCTGGCAACCGGGGCAGGCCGTATAAAATAGAAGGGAACAGAAACGGTGAGACCATCAGTCCGAAGAGCCCCAGCGCCGACAGGACACGGATCAGATTCAGTCCGAAAGCCAGGTCTGCAAAATCCATCTGAAAGGTGTGAATGATGAGAAGGATATGGCTTGTGGTCAGCAGAACAACAAATCCTGTCAGCAAAGCC
>PWRF01000159.1 GCA_003556325.1 Bacteroidales bacterium
CCGTTGAATCGGAGTCCGAACATCCCATTGCCAAAGGTATTGTGAAGACGGCACAGGACCAGAAGCTGGAGGCGCTGGAGGCAGAAGACTTCCGTGCAGTGACAGGCAAAGGTGTTGCTGCCTCTGTAGACGGCAAAGAATATTATATGGGCGGACCTGCAATGCTGAAGGCTGAGGAGGTACAGGTGCCTGAATCGCTTCAAAACGAAGCGGAGGCAGCAGCTGACCGGGGGCAGGCCGCCATTTACCTGTTAAGCGAAGGGAAGGCCCTGGCGGTCTTTGCCGTCGCCGATGCCATTCGGGAAGAAAGCCGTGAGGCGATTCGTGCCCTGCACGACCACAATATCGAGGTGGCCATGCTCACCGGTGACTCAAAGGCCGTGGCCCACTCGGTGGCTGATGAGTTGGGGATCGATACCGTGTTCGCAGAGGTTCTTCCTGAAGATAAGGCATCCAAAGTAGAGGAACTGCAAAAACAAGGGAAGAAAGTCGCGATGGTGGGCGATGGGGTCAACGACGCGCCCGCACTTGCCACAGCCGACATAGGGATTGCGATCGGCGCGGGAACCGATGTCGCCGTGGAGGCCGGACATATCGTACTGGTACGATCCGATCCGCGCGACATACCCCGCATCATATCACTGTCTTCCGCCACCTACCGGAAGATGCTTCAGAACCTTTGGTGGGCGGCAGGTTATAACATCTTTGCCATACCACTTGCAGCGGGTGTTCTCGCTGCATGGGGAGTCCTGCTTACACCTGCACTTGGCGCGGTACTTATGTCAGCAAGCACGGTGATCGTGGCGATCAATGCACAATTTCTGAAGAGGGCGCAATTGTGATACATGTGAATGATGCTGTTAGAGAGTGCAGCATTTCACCAGTATCCATGATTCAACCGCCATGATATTCTGTTAGGTACGCATAATGGGTGTTACCGATTTTCCCTTTTTCAGGGGGGAGGTCAATTTCTGCCACAATTATTTCAAAATTTAAACGGTAAAACAGAGCAATGAAAAGGATATTATTAATAGTTGTATTTACCGCCATGCTCAGCCCGGCCTACGGCCAGTTCAGCCTGGATGTATCAGGCGGATTCGTCGCTCAATCGTATAATGAGGTTCAAATCCCGAACGAAGAGGGAACTGAATTTGATTTGTATAAGGATTTTGACATTCAGACCCCTGTCTTATATTATAGCCTGAGACTTGGTTATCGTTTCAGGGAAAAAAACCATTTCTTTTTACTGTATGCGCCACTGACTGTGGATTATGAGGGTGCCGCACCTTTTGATATCAGGTTTCAGGATACAACCTTTCCCCAGGGCCAGGATATTGATGCAAACTATAAGTTCAACAGCTATCGGTTGACATACAGGAGAGATCTTTACATCTCTGGGAAGTGGCTTTTGGGTGTTGGTTTTACTGCGAAAATCAGGGATGCTGAAATTCGTTTGACCGATGCGAATACGACGGATAAAAAGGATGATTTTGGCTTTGTTCCGTTGTTGAATGTGTATGCGGAGTATCGATTCAACAATTGGATGGCCTTTTTTGAAGGGGACGGTTTGGCGGGTGGACCCGGAAGAGCCTTTGATCTTTACCTGGGAGGCAAAATCCCCGTGCATGAGCGTCTGATGGTAAAGGCAGCTTACAGGATGGTAGAAGGGGGTGCAGACGTCAGTGATGTCTATAACTTTACCATGCTGCACTTTGCGAATGCTGGCGTCATTATTCACCTGTAGTCCTGGCAGATACCTTGATGAGTTTCTCTCAGGGAAAACCTCCAATGTGGTTCAGCAAATACAACCAGAATTTTTAAAGGGTAGGACACCAGCGCCTTACGAAGGGGCTGGTTTTTTTGTTTATATCTGCATGCAGATTGTGGGTGACACAACCGGATAATATATTTATCAAAAGAGGCTTGGGGGCATGGTGGCTCTTCTCTGTTGTCTTTTGTTCATGACCATGTATGAGATGCTGATCTCGTGCACACCGTGTCTGACATCTGTTGATCCGGACAGGGAGTAATCATAGCTATATCCGACTTTCAGGTCTCCACGGCGGATGCCGACCAGGAAGATGACAGCACTGGGTTCTTGCAGGTTGTGCCTGTACCATGCGCCGGCCATGATGGGTTCAATTCCGGTATACAGGCCAACATTGATCCGCTTTATTCCCCCCTGTTGCTGGTAAATGATGTTTGGGGAGAAGAAGTATTCATAGGGTACTGTATGCGCTCTCCTGACTTCTGGCGGTGCGAAATACATTCCCGCGTGGGCGGTGTATTTCCTGGGAAGTCTATCGTCGCTGAACACACTTTGGTTCGGTTGTGTCATGTGGTGCATGGCTGCGCCTGCATAAAGCCAGTCGTTGAATACCAGCAATCCGGTGCCAAAGTTGGGGGCATGTGTATGTTCTTCCTCTGGTGGTGGCTGGTTCGGGTCAAGAAAATCGAGATTTTCCCACCGGATATCCCTTCTGAAGTACCCTGCCTGGGCAGCGAAGTTCAGATGCCACGTGCGGCTTAACCTCAAGTGCCCGGCATAAATGGCATCCAGGTGGTTGTTCCAGGCCATATTTCCCTGGTAGTCGCTGGTAACTATCAGTCCCAGTCCGCCATATGCCCTGGGGGCGTAGACGTCCACTGAGGCGCTTACGGTGGAAAAGTTTGTGGCATCCGGAATGGGTTGGCTTCGGAAGTTGGTAACCAATCGAAACCCATTTTCTGTTCCGGCATAGGCGGGGTTGAGGTACATGGGTGAGGAATAGAACTGTGACAATATTGCATCCTGTGCGTGGCTTACCTGTATTTGCAGGGTCATTGCCAGCAAGAGAAACAATAGATATGAAACGATTCTGTTCATTTGACAGTTCATTAAGTCAACCTTTTACCTGAGCAGCATCACCACTCCGGAGTGTTCGTATTCGTTATTATGCTGGTCTGTATAAGTAATTTTGTACACATATCCACCTGATGGCAGATCTCGGCCATTCAGGGTTCCATCCCATCCCTGGTCTGCATTATTGGGTTCAAGCACCTTTTCAAACACTTTAGCGCCCCAGCGGTCGTATACTGTCATTGAATAGTTTCCCGGAACAGGTCCATGCTCAAACACCGGCCTGAACATCCTGTTATCCGGCAGTCCTTGATCGGTGGGCATGAAGGCGTTGGGGATGCGGATGGAATAGATGTCAGTACTCTCCTCAAAGATGGCAGTAACTTCTTTATAACCATTTATTACAAGGTTCTCTATGGAATGGTTATCCGTAAGGTCGCCTGACCAGCCAGCAAAGTCCCAGCCCGGATCAGCAATGGCTTCCAAAGAAACCGTTGTGCCATCTTCAAAGGTCATGGGGGAAGTATAAGGATCCCCGTTTACCTCGACCGAGCCTTCGCCGATAATGATAACCGTCAAAGTGTAAAAATCTGGCGGAATTGTTTCAAAGGTCACAGTCACAGTGATGTCCTGGTCGAGGTCTTCGTAGGTGTAAGTCAGTTCGGTATGGTCGTTGATCACATCTCCGTTGAGGGTCCACCCGCTGACCTGGTATCCGTCGTCAGGCGTGGCGGTAAAGAGTACGTCGCTGCCTTCTTCAACCGGGTCGCCGCTCGCGATGGCGTCGCCATCCACCTCGGCTGTGAGGTCACCACCTGTTTCCAAAACACTGAAGTTCACTACGTAGGTTTCCGTCGGGATGGTTTCAAAGGCCACGGTCACGGTGATGTCCTGGTCGAGGTCTTCGTAAGTGTATGTCAGTGCGGTGTGTCCGCTTATCACCTCGCCGTTGAGGGTCCACTGGCTGACCTGGTAGCCGTCGTCAGGTGCTGCGGTAAAGAGCACATCGCTACCCTCTTCGACCGGGTCAC
>PWRF01000074.1 GCA_003556325.1 Bacteroidales bacterium
CACGTAAATCAATCCCAATATTCACCCTGTCGACGGTGACATTGGTAATGGTGTTATGGTTGTTAGATCCTGATTGCTGGGTGGCATTTGACTGGATCGTCACCCCACGGGTACGGTGCAGCTCAGGATTCTCGCCACCTCCCATTTGTATCGAGCAATTCTTAATGGTATTGTGATTGGACCCCTGTACTTCTGTGCCAGTGATCAGGTAGCCGTATTCCACATTGTCGGCAGGCGACGTGCCCCCGTCAAGGATGTTTATCCCGTCGAAGGTTACCCATGATACTCCATTAAGAGTCACCATGGCATCATTGGTGGCTTCAGTGCCTGTACCGTTTACAACCACCTCACCTCCGTCTGCCTGAAAAATGATCTGTGAGGTTTCAGACGTTCCGGCAACGGCGTTAAGGGTAAAACGCTCCGGGTAACTTCCGGGAGATACCAGGAAAGTAACACCTCCTTCTCCTACTCCTTGTGTCATTAAATCATTTGTTGCAGCAGTAAAGGTCTCATAGTCCCCACCGGGACCAATTGTATACGTACCTGTCAGCCCGCCAAAGGCCTGACCGGGCGAAACCATTACCGTTAACAGAAATACTGCAAGTGCCGTTGTAAACTTGTAAAAATGTTGCATAGCGTGTAATATTAATTGTTGATACTTGTTTTAATGTCTCAGAAATCAAAAACTCATTCAATAACCTGTAACCTGCGCGTGAATGTTTCCTCTTCTGTGATAACCTGTATAAGGTATATCCCTCCGGGCAGGTGGGATATTTCAACGTCGGCAGTGAAACCTTCTGCGCTGAGAACCGCAGCGCGCCGACCAAACAGGTCAAAAATTTTGATTTTTTCAAGAGTGATGCCGGAAGTAACGGTAATCCGTTCGCTCGCGGGATTTGGAAATACAATCAAATCGCCGGCATGAAAATCCTTTGCGGACACATCATCTTCCTCCAGCATTACGGTTTTTGTTACATCGTGATCCGACACAAGCAACTCACCGGATGTACTGTGGTAACTCTCTTTCTCTACAAGATAAAAGTATGTCCCCGGCACGATCTCTTCAAAGGCATAGTCGCCCGGATCGTTCTCCATCCCGCCGAGGGTGATCACGGCATTGTCAATAGACTGGCCCTGCTGGTCTTCCACTGAGAACGTAACCTGGTAGGTGATCAACTCCATTATTACAGCCAGGGTAATGTCTTCATCGACATTTACCGTGCCTTCCGCCGGGTAAAATCCGTCCTTTTCAACCGTGTAATCATACGAATCCGGCGCGATATCTTCAAAGGTATAGTCGCCGGGACCGTTCTCCGTCCCGCCAAGGGTGATAACTGCATTGTCGATGGGCTGGCCCTGCTGGTCTTCCACTGAGAACGTGACCTGGTAGGTGATCAACTCCATCACTACAGTCAGGGTAATGTCTTCATCGACATTTACCGTGCCTTCCGCCGGGTAAAATCCGTCCTTTTCAACCGTGTAATCATACGAATCCGGTACGAAACCTTCAAAGACATAGTCGCCGGGGCCGTTCTCCATCCCGCCAAGGGTGATAACTGCATTGTCGATGGGTTGGCCCTGCTGGTCTTCCACTGAGAACGTAACCTGGTAGGTGATCAACTCCATTACTACAGCCTGGTTTATGTCTTCATATACGGTTACCGAACCTTCGACCATGTAAAAACCCTCTTTTGAGACAGTGTAATCGTAAGTTCCCGCAGGCACGTCTTCAAACACATAATCCCCGGCCGGATTCTCTATGCCATTCAGGGTAACGACAGCATCTGTAACCGGTGTGCCGTCATTATCCTGGATGTCGAAAGTTAGTGTATAGGTTTGAGAGACAAGAACTATGGTTTCAAACACATCATCGTCTGTGACATCCAATGTTCCCTCATAAGATTGGTAGCCTGGCTTTTGGACAGTCAGGGTATGTTCTCCCACCTGCACTTCATCAAAGAAGTATCCGCCGGGCATCACCTCTGTTGCGTCAACATCACCTATTGTGACCGTTGCGTCAGGGATTACATTGTTATCATCATCCACCAGCGTGATCATTACCTCGAAAAAATCGCCATAGGGATAGAGTATAAGGTTATCTATGCTCCAGTGTGACAGATGCCAGGTGATTCCCGTCCAGGCAAAGGCGAACATTATGCTGTCGGTGTCCTGGGGTGTAACTATCAGATATTCTTCGAGCACGGGGCCGTAATCATCCGTGCCATCATAATTCATTAGTTCTGTCCAGCTGGATCCCAGGTCGGTGGAATAGCTTGCGGATATTTCTCCTGCACCGCTCATCATGCCGTTATTGTTAAGGTAACTGCGTAAAGTATACTTCAGCTGTTGGTCATCAGGCACAGGCACAGCCTTGCTGATCAGGTGGGACATACCATTAAATATTGGGTCACTGTGAAGCCGGAGTTCCGGTGCTTCGCCGCCGGCTGTCTGGGCGTCTGATACACTCCAGTTGGCCTGGCCGTCGCCCATGACATGCCAGCCCGGTGGCAGTGTTCCGGGGTCATAATCAAAGGGTTCATAGTACAAGAGGTTGGAGACACCCAGCATGCTTTCGTTGGTAGTGGAGGCTCCTCCCTGGCCAAGTGTATTAAAGGCAGTAATTGTGTAATAGTAGGATGCAAACTCCGGTATTGTTGCATCAAAAAAGATGGTATCACTTATTTGAGAGGCGACGATCACATCGCAGGGGTATCTTCGAACGTCGTAGCTAAGGTTTTGGCCGTCGATAAATCCGTCGTTAAATCCCTGGTCTGGGTTGCTCCAGGAGATAACTGCATTTTTGCCGGCGGCTTCCACTAAAGCATCAGGGGGTGCTGCAGGTACATCGTGGCCAACAAATGTTTGTGCCATGGCCGGTTGTCCTTCTCCAGCAAAGTTTACTCCTTTCACCATATAGTTATAGATTCCGTTTCCGTCGGGCATTGTATCTGTGAATTGGCTCACCTCCCCCATTACAGGGTCATCGAGGGTATGGATGAGTATGTCGCCCTGGTAAATATTGATGGCATCGAGTGCCACAAGTGAGTCACCTCCTGCAGCCATCACCGGATTGATCCAGCTAAGATGCGCTTCAAAAGCACCTTCATCATCCGCTGCTGCCAGAAAGTCGGCGGGCGGGGCCGGTGCCTCCGGGTCTGCAGCATACAGACCGGTTGCGATCAGTGCAGCATGGGCATTGACTCTTCCTGTACCCATCAGGCCCCCGTAATCCGGGTTCAGATCATCAACAGGATCGGTGCTGCCTAGCAGGAGGTCAACAAAATCATCTGCGTCAAGTACGCCGGGAGCCATGGATACCATCAGAGCAACTACACCAGATACATGAGGGCATGCCATGGAAGTTCCCTGGGCATATCCGTAACCTTCATTCCTGGTGCTTAACACGCCCTGTTCAGTTTCTGTGTTGGTCTCTCCGCCCGGGGCGGATATATCCACATGAACGCCATAGTTCGAGTACCACGAAAGCTGGTCGTTATGGTTGGTTGAAGCCACTGCCATGGCACCCGAATAATACGCGGGATACTTAGGCTCATCATTGCCGTCGTTACCGGCTGCGAATATGGTGATGCCTCCGTACATAACATCGCCTCCTCCGTTTGCGTTGAAATAGTCGATGGCATCCAGCACTGCTTGCTCGTAGTAGCCGGCCTGGGTATAGCCCCAGCTGTTTTGTGATATGGCTGCCCCGTTGTCGGCGGCATATACCGGGGCAAGTTCAAAGCCGCCGGACTGTCCAAAAAAGCCGTCATCTACGAATACCTGTGCCGACATCAGTTTTACGCCCGGCTGAGAGCCCCAGCCGCCGGCTATCCCGCTTACACCCGTATCGTTGTTGTTTACAGCCG
>PWRF01000290.1 GCA_003556325.1 Bacteroidales bacterium
CTTCCGGCCTTGTTTGCTTACACCAGTGCCATCGCCCAGCCTCCTCCGCCCGATCATGGCGAAGATGATGACCAGCCCGCACCCATCGGCAGTGGACTGGTGTTGCTTCTGGCAATGGGAGCAACATATGGAGCAAAAAAGATCTATGACGCCAGGAAAAAAATAAGGGATTGAAGGGCCTGCTAATGGTTTCCGGCAATATCGCTGTCAGCAATCCTGGCCGACGACAGGCACAATGGAATGCCCCCGCCCGGATGGACACTGCCGCCAACGAAATATAACCCTTTGATCGACCTCCTGAAGTTGGGATGCCGGTAAAATGCCGCCATCATGTTGTTGGAACTCAACCCGTACAAGGCTCCCCGGTAAGAAGCCGTGTCGGCCTCTATGGAGCGCGGATCGGCCACGGAAGATGACACAATGTGCCTTTCAATGTCCGTGCCCAGCATGCGGTTTATCTTTTCCACGATGTTCTGCCGGGCCTCTGCGATCAGCGCATCCCAGTCCTGGCCCGTGTTCTCCGGCACATTGATCATCACGTACCAGTTCTCATGGCCGGGGGGAGCATCTGATGGCACCGCCCTGGAACTGATGAAAATGTATACCGTAGGATCCGGGCTGATGGTCTTCTCACGGAAAAGATACCTAAACTCCTTCTCATAATCACCGGAAAACAAAATATTATGCAGGTGCAGTTCGGGATGAGCCCGGTTGATGCCCCAGTAAAAAATCAGGGCCGAAGTGGACCGCTCCAGCTTTAATTGCTTTTTTGGAAAAGGCTAGTCGGGCAATAAATTTCTGTAAAGGGTCACAACATCCACATCGCTGACAACCAGATCGAAGTCCAGCCGTTCACCCTCCACAATGATGCCTTTTGCGCGCTTGCCATCCACGATTATCCGCTCCACCCGGCTGTTGAACCGGAAACGCACTCCCATGTCCATGGCCAGTTTCGCAAGGGCATCCACGATATGATACATCCCCCTTTCGGGGAAAAAAACGCCGGTATTATGTTCCAGGTGCGGGATGATGTTAAGCGTGGCAGGCGTCTTGTAAGGATTGGAGCCGTTGTAGGTGGCATACCTGTCGAACAACTGCACGATACGCGGGTCGTTGAACCACTTTTTGTTTTTCCGGTGCATGGTGGTAAACACGTCAAGCTCGTGCACCCTCAGCATGGATCTCCTGTGGCCCGGCTTTCTGAAATTGCTGAGCCGGTGCAGGGAGTTGAACAAAAAAACATCCGCGGTGATATCATACATCCTCCTGCTTTTCTCCAGGAAACGGATCACCCGGTCTGCAGTCACACCAGTCTTTTCTTCAACCTCATCAGCAAAGGCATCCCTGTCGAGCCAGGCATTGATCACTGTACCGTCTTCCCAAAAATACTTGCAGCTGCTGTCGAGCGGCCTGTAAGAAAAATAATCCGCCGGGTCTTTGCCGCTTAAAGTGAAGAGCTCGTCAACCAATGCGGGCATGGTAAACAGCGACGGGCCCGTGTCGAACCGAAAGCCGCCGTGCCTGCGCTCCGACACCTTCCCCCCTGCCCTGGCGGCCTGCTCAAAAACAGTTACATCGTAACCCTTCGCCGCCAGCCTCACCGCCGAAGCAATTCCCGCAACACCTGAACCAATTACCGCTGTTTTTTGTTTCATATCCAGGATGGATTTTCTTAACTTGCATTAAAAGCTCATTAGCTCGTTTATTTGATCAGTGCATTCATCCGACGACAAAAACTAATTGCGTAAAATTAAGCAAGTTTTGAAAAGTAACTTCATCCATATCTTAAAATGCTTTTGCAAATAACCAGCAAATTCAATTTATTGATTACATTCACATATTATTACTGAACAAGCAACATCTCTGCATTATAACTAAAAACAATCACACGAACCGTGCAGTTTAAAGCTCAGCAAATCTAAAAACCAACAGCCAAAAGCAGACCTTTCGACATTTTGACATTTTGACTTTAACTATAAACACATGAGCAAAGCACTTATCATAGGTAGCGGCCTCGGGGCCATGACCACAGCCATGCGGCTTGCCAGCAGGGGGTACAAGGTACAGATGGTTGAAAAACACCATCAGCCGGGAGGACGACTCAATCAGCTGAAAAAAGACGGGTTCACCTTCGACCTGGGCCCCACCTTCTTCAGCATGACGTATGAATTTGAAGAGTTCCGCAAGGACGTCGGACTGGAAAAATTGCCGTTTACCTTCCGCGACCTGGACGTGCTCTATGCGGTCAACTTCCGCGGGTCCGACAAGAAGTACATGATATACCGCGACCTCGACAGACTGGCCGAAGAGTTCGAAGAGGTAGAACCCAACTTCCGGGAGAAAATGGACAGGTTTCTTACCAGTGCCGGGAAGTTCTTCCACGACACCGAATACCTGGTGCTGAAACGCAACTACGACTCCCTCTTCCAATACCTGATGACGCTGCTGAGGGTGCCGGTAAAGTATTCTCCCAAGCTGCTGCGCTCCGTCTGGTCTGAGATGGAACGCCATTTCGAATCCCGCGAAGTGAAGGAGATCTTCTCCCTGGTGGCCTTCTTCCTGGGAGCCACTCCCTTCGACACACCGGCCATCTACACCATCTTGTCCTATACCGAGCTCGTGCACGACGGATACCATAACGTGGTGGGCGGCATGTACAAAATCGTGGACGGCCTGAAAAAGGAACTTCAGAATGCGGGCGTAGAAATGCATTTCAACACCGAAATCGTGGACTACAAACAGGCCAATGGAGAGATCACCGCGATGGTCGACCAGCACGGCAACGACTGGGAAGCCGATCTCTTTGTGGTGAACGCGGATGCTGCCTGGTTCCGCCATAAGATCTTCAAACGCAAAAAATTCAATGAGCCAAAGATGGACAAGCTCAAATGGACCCTGGCGCCATTTACGATGTACCTGGGCCTGGATACCAAGCTTCCCGGCAACGTGCCGCTCCACAACTATTTCCTGGGAGACAACTTCAAGGAGTATAGCAGCAAGATCTTCAAAAATGCCATAAAGCTTGAAAAGCCCTACTATTATGTCAACGTCGTTTCAAAGTCCGACCCGGAAAGTGCCCCGGAAGGCTGCGAAAGCGTTTTCGTGCTCTGCCCCGTGCCCGACATGCGGTTCAAGCCCGACTGGAGCGATCGCGAAGAGGTGGCTAACGGCATCATCGACGACATCTCAAAACGTATTGGTGTGGACATCAGCAAACACATCGTGTCGAAAACGGTGATGACCCCGGTAGAGTGGCGCGACTCGTTCAACCTGTATAAAGGCAGTGGCCTGGGACTGGGTCACGATCTCGACCAGATCGGCGGCTTCCGTCCAAAAAACTTTGATGAAGAATTTGGCAACGTATTTTACGTGGGTGCATCTACGGTGCCCGGCACCGGGCTGCCCATGGCCGTCATAAGCTCAAAACTCGTTACCGAACGAATTACCAGCAAATATGGACCTGTACACTCGTAATGCACTGGACTGTGCCGAACTGACCACAAAAAACTACAGCACGTCCTTTTCGATGGGCGTGCGCACGCTGAACAGCAAACACCGTCCGGCGATATACGCCATATACGGCTTTGTGCGTTTTGCCGACGAGATCGTGGACACCTTCCACGACCAGGACAAATCACATCTCCTCCAGGCCTTCAAACAGCAAACCTACGATGCCATCGACAAAAAGATGTGCACCAACCCCATCCTTCACGCTTTCCAATGGGCCGTCAACACCTTTCACATCGAAAGGGATCTTATCGATGCCTTCCTCGAGAGCATGGAGATGGACCTCTACAAGAAGACCTTCAGCCTCGATGAGTACAAGCGCTACATATACGGTTCTGCCGAAGTGGTCGGACTGATGTGTTTGCGGGTGTTCTATGCGGAACGCGACGAAGAGTACCGGCAGCTGCTGCCGGCAGCAAAAAAACTGGGGGAAGCCTTCCAGAAAGTGAACTTCCTCCGCGACCTGCGCTCCGACCATAAAGATCGCGGACGTGTCTATTTCCCGGAAGTGGATTTTGACTCCTTCTCCCAGGCCGAAAAAAACGAGATCGAAGAAGACATCTGGCAGGACTTCCGGGGAGCTTTCACAGGCATCAAGTCGCTGGATAAGGAAGTGCGCCTGGGCGTCTACCTGGCTTACCGCTACTACCTCGAACTCCTGCGAAAGATCCAGCAGGTAAGCCCCGAAGAGGTCAAACAAAAACGCTTTCGCGTGTCCAACGCACATAAACTTACACTGCTTGTAAAATGCTATCTTCGCAATAAGTTTGGATGGATGTAATTGGGTTTGATGTTTGAAGTTTCAGGCTGAGCGGCAGCGAAGTCCCGGGCTGAAAGTCCCGAAAGCGAAGGGATTCGGAATCGAAGCGATTTGGGATTTGATGTTGCCCGGGGCAAAACCGGGGTGTATGGGATTTCAGAACCTTCCGGGGGTGTACGGTGTGTTGCGGGGTTAATGAGTCAAGTGATTATAAGGTTGTGGGGGTTAAAGAGTTTGAGGGTCGTCCTCTCGAACAAAGTGAGAGACTTCGAAGTGAGTAATCTGTTGGATACACCGAATATAGCCGGTAAACGCGTTATGGGGTTAAGAGGTTATGGGGTTAAGAGGTTATGGGGTTAAGAGGTTATGGGGTTATTGGGTTATGGGGTTATTGGGTTATGGGGTTAATTAATTATGGATTAATGAGTTATGGGCTTATTGGATTAAAGGAGTTATGAAGCATAAGGGTTTCGAGGTAAAAAAATCATAGAAAAACAAAATTATGGGTGAAACAACGTACAACAAGGCTGCAAAGTTTGCAGGGTATTTTTTTGTGATCTATTACATCGTTGGGGTGGTGGGACTGACACTGCCCTCTACGCAGGAGACCTTTACCAACCTGATGCCGCTGACCCTGCTGCTCAGTGCGGCCATCCTGCTTTTCTTCCACCGCAAGTGGCGTTCCACCGATGCCATCGTGCTTCTTTTCATTGCCATCACAGGATACCTCATTGAAGTGCTTGGGGTCCTCACCGGACACGTGTTCGGGGTATACGTTTACGGAAGCGCACTGGGGTTTAAGCTTTTTGGCACCCCGCTGATCATCGGGCTAAACTGGATGATGCTGACCTACTGCGTGTATACCATCATGGAAGACACACGGTTGTTCTGGCCGCTGAAAGCACTCACAGCAGCCGTCCTGATGGTGGCCTACGACGTGGTGATGGAACCCGTGGCGATAAAGCTCGGCATGTGGGACTGGCCGCCAGACAGCGTTGTGCCCATGCAAAACTACCAGGCCTGGTTTATCATCTCCCTGGTATTCCTGTCTGCCATGCACCTGGCAAAGATCAGAACCGGGAACCGTGTGGCGCCCTGGCTGTTCGGCGTGCAGTTTGCCTTTTTCCTGGTATTGAACCTGACCCTCCTCATTGTCTGACCAAAAAACCACTGCCAAGTCACCCGATAACCAAAAGCAAACACCCAACAGCCATCAACTAACCGCCAAAACCTAACAGCCAATAGCTAATAGCCAAAAGCCAACTGCCAACTGCCAATAGCCAACAGCTAAAAGCCAACCATGCCATGATGTACTACCTAGCACTGGCCGTGATTATCTTTACAGCCATGCGGCTTATTACCGCAGCATCCAACCTGGTTTTCCGTCAGTGGCTGCATGGCAGCACGCCCTCAGCGGAACCCAAAGTCTCCATCCTCATCCCGGCACGCAACGAAGAACAAAACATCAGGCAGATCCTGGAAAGCATCATGCGGCAGTCCTACCAGAATTGGGAAGCCATCGTATACGACGACCTTTCTGAAGACCAAACCGCCAGGATCGTAAGCCGCCTTGCCGCCAAAGACGACCGCATCCGCCTCGTCAGAAGCCAGGGGCTGCCAGACGGCTGGAGAGGAAAAAACCACGCCTGTCACCAACTTGCCAGGGAAGCAACAGGCACATACCTTCTGTACCTCGACGCCGACGTCATCGCAGGCAAGCCATTGCTCAAAGATGCTGTAAGCCACCTGCAAAACCATAAGCTCGACCTGCTTTCCATCTTCCCCTATCAGATCATGAAAAACTTTGGCGAGAAAATCACCGTGCCCCTGATGCATTGGGTGCTGGTGAGCCTGCTCCCCCTCATCCTTACCAAAAACACTACCATACCCTCGCTATCAGCTGCCAACGGACAGTTTATGCTTTTCAAAGGAGATACCTACCGCCGTTTTCGCTTTCATGAGAAAATGAAGAACTATGCCACGGAAGACATTGTGATCGCACGATACATGAAACATAAAGGCTTGCGCACGCATACCCTGCTGAGCAGGCACCAGGTAAAATGCCGCATGTACAGGTCTTTCCGTGAAGCAGTGCAGGGCTTTTCCCGCACCATGATCGCCTTTTTCGGCGGGCACTCCCTGCTGACCCTCGCGTATGCCCTGGTAACCACTTTTGGCGTCATACCCGTATGGGCAAGCCTCGGAGCATCAGCTGCAGCTATGTACCTGGCTGCCACCCTGCTGATCCGGATCCTGGTTTCCATTGCCGGAAAACAAAATGTATTTCTTAATTTTGTGACCGCACCCGTGCAGCAGGTGGTATTCCTGATCATCGCCATCAAAGCCATCTACAATAAAACCAGGAAAAAAACAATATGGAAGGGACGGCTGGTAGAAAACTGATCCTCTTGACAACAGCAATCGTTACGTTGCTGTGCATGCCCCTCGCAACTGCAGGCAAGGCCACCGTTCAAAAGGACCATAATGGAAAAATTTACGAGGCATACGTTACAGGCCGCATGCATATCTGGAAGGATGCATTGCAGGAGATGACGGAAAAATACCGGCGCACCCCTTCTGACTCCCTGCTGTATGATGTTTTGCTGGCCCAATATGGCCTGATAGGATATTACCTGGAAGAAGACCGCAAGGAAGAGGCCGAAGCACTGTTGCAGGAGGCAGAAGGCTACCTGGAACAATTGCAGGAAAAGCCTGATTATAAGTTGGAGAGCTTGCTTTTTGACGCTGCTTTCAAAGCCTTTCACATCAACCTTAGGCCAAGGAGGGGGATGAGCCTGGGGCCGCAAAGCAGCCGGCTTATCGACCAGGCCCTGGAGATGTACCCCCGCTACCCGAGGGGCCACCTGGAAAAAGGCAACATGTTGTTTCATGCTCCCCGCCTGCTGGGCGGCTCCAAAAAAGAGTCGGTAAAGCATTATGAGAGAGCAGTAACCCTATGGGAGAGGCATTTGCCGGAAAACCACAAATGGCTATACCTGAGCACCATGGTAAACCTGGCAAAGGCACAAAAAGAAACCGGTGAGCTGGATCAGGCCATCGCCACGCTCGAAAAAGCCCTGCAGTTCGAACCGGAGTTCCGGTGGGTGAGGGATGAGTTGCTGCCGGAGTTCCGGGAAAAGCGGAAAAATGAAAAATGAAAAGTGAAAAATTTAGTAAGGTTTAAAACTGTCTCAACCTGAAATAGGTTTACGCTTTTTGTAAACAAAAATCAGGACGGGTCACAGCCCTATAACCCAGCAACCCTATAACCCCTTGACATTTAGACATTTCGACATTTCGACATTTCGACATTTTGACAATATTTAAAACTATGAAATTTTCAACCTACATCACATTCTCCTTCATTTTTTGCATACTGCTAACAACCCCGGCCTGGTCCGCATCCGGCAAAAAGGCCCTTGATCACTCAGTTTATGACAGCTGGAACCGCATCCAGGGCCCGCAGCTTTCCGCTGACGGCCGGTGGGCATCGTTCGAAGTGAACCCCCAGCGCGGCGACGGATGGCTGCACCTTATAAACCTGCAAACACAGGAACGGGATTCCATCGCCAGGGGCAGCCGTGCGGTATTCTCCCCCGGGTCGGACTTCCTGGCCTACCTGATCAGGCCCGAAGCCGAAGCCGAACGCCAGGCCAAACTGGACGGGAAAAGCCGCGAAGAAATGCCCAAAGACCACCTGGGCATCATCCGCCTTTACGACGATGAAAGATTTTTGTTTGAAAACATACGGTCTTTCACCGTGGCCCGGGAAGAACTTCCCTGGATGGCCTTTCACCAGGCCGTAATGCCCGAAGATACGCTGGAAGGCACCCGCCTCACCATTTATAATCCGGTTAGCGGCGACACCCACCACGTAGAAAGGGTTACCAGCTACACCCTTTCAAAAAACGGACGCCTGGCCGCTTTCATCCAGGCCGAAGACGAGGACGGCCCTTACGAGGTCAAGGTATTTGACACATCATCACAGGAAACAACGACGTTGTTCAGAGGCCATGGCTCCATCGAACAACTTACCCTGAACGACGAAGGCAGCCAGCTGGCTTTTCTTTATGCTGATGATGCTAACACGAACGATAATGAGGATGATAATGGTGAGGATGACATCGCCACATATTCCCTTTATTACTGGGATCGCGATGAAGCTGAAGCGGTATTGCTGGTTACGGAAGACAGCCCGGGCATGCCCGAAGGATGGAGCCCAAGCCACCACGCCTCCCCGGCGTTTACAGATAACGGCGCAAGCTTCTTCTTTGGCACCGCCCCCACGCCGGAACCCGAGCCGGAAGACACCCTCCTGCCGGAAGAAAAGCACCGGCTGGATGTATGGCACTACAAAGACCCGCTGATCCAACCCATGCAGCTGGTGCAGAAAGATCGCGAAAAGCGGCGGACCTACACGGCAATATATCACCTGGACGAAGGACGCATGGTACAGCTTGCCGATGAGGAAATGCCCGACATCACCCGCAACCAACACGGCAACGGTCAATACGAAATGGGCCAGTCCAGGCTGCCTTACCTCATCCCCAACTCCTTTGAGTCAGGAGATTACCGCGACGTATACCTTGTGAATGTTGCCACGGGGGAACGGGAGCTGCTGCTGGAGAAACACCGGGGCTCCGTGCACCTATCCACCACGGGAGACCCCAGGCTTTCGCCGGATGGCAACTACCTTCTCTATTATGACCAGTCGGGGAAAAACTGGTTCACCATCGACCTGGAAACCCGGACACACACCAACATCACCGGGGGCATCGACACACCGCTGTACGATGAGCTGCACGACACTCCCAGCTATCCCGACCCGCACGGCATCGCAGGATGGGTTGAGGATGACCGTTACGTGCTGATTTACGACCGCTTTGACATCTGGCGCGTAGACCCGGCAGGCGGCGAAGACCCGGAAATACTTACAAATGGCTACGGCCGCGAAAACAACATCCGCTTTCGTTATGTAAACCTGGATCCGGACCAAACCTCTGTCGGCAGAAGGGAACGCATCATGTTGTCCGCATTTCACATCTATGACAAACAAAGTGGCTTTTATAAAGTGAGGGCCAACCAGACCCGCAATCCCGAAATGATGGTGATGGATGACGTACGGTTTTTCCGCCCACGAAAGGCCACGGATGCTGAAACGCTGCTGTGGCAGAAAAGCACATTTAAAACATTCCCGGACCTTTGGGTGAGCGACATTTTCTTCAACAATCCGCGCCGGATCTCGGATGCCAACCCCCAGCAGGAAGAATACCGCTGGGGAGAGGTTAAGCTTGTCGACTGGGTGTCCTTTGCCAACGACACCTTGCAGGGCCTGCTTTACATGCCGGAAGACATGGACCCGGACAAGGAATACCCGATGATCGTATACTTTTATGAGCGCACATCCGACGGCAAGCACATGCACCAAATCCCTTCTCCAAGCCGCTCGACGGTGAACAGATCCTATTTGGTCAGCAACGGATACATTGTTTTTGTCCCCGACATCCGCTACCGCATCGGGTACCCCGGCCAAAGCGCCTACGAAGCCATCGTCAGCGGCACCAAGGCCATGCTGAACCGGTACGACTTCATCGACAGGGAAAACATTGGCATCCAGGGGCAAAGCTGGGCCGGCTACCAGATCGCCTGGCTGATCACCCGGACAGACATCTTCAGGGCGGCCATGGCCGGAGCACCGGTAAGCAACATGATAAGCGCCTACGGAGGTATCCGCTGGTCGACCGGAATGAGCCGCATATACCAGTACGAGGAAACACAAAGTCGCATCGGTGGCACGCTATGGGATAAAACCATGCGCTACATCGAAAACTCCCCGGTATTCTTTGCCGACCGGGTCAACACACCCCTGCTGATGATGCACAACGACGACGACGGTGCCGTGCCGTGGTACCAGGGCATCGAATACTTCATGGCACTGCGCCGCCTCGGACAACCCGTATGGATGCTCAACTACAACGACGAAGCGCACAACCTCAGAAGGTGGCCCAACAGGATGGACCTCAGCATCCGTATGTACCAGTTCTTCGATCACTACCTCAAAGGCGAACCGGCACCGGTGTGGATGGAAGAAGGAATCCCCGCCGTAAGGAAAGGCATCGACGACGGCTACGAACTGACCAATTAATTCAGCCTTACTGATCCAGGCATACGGGGCACGATATTCAGCAACCAGCACCCAGCCTGACTGCACCAGGCACCCAGGACCCGGCGTTCAGCAACCAGAACCCAACCTTCCTGCTCCAGGCAACCGGGGCACGGTATTCAGCAACCAGAACCTAACCTTCCTGCTCCACGCAATCGGGGCACGGTATTCATCAACCAGAACCCAACCTTCCTGCTCCACGCAACCAGGGCATGGTATTCAGCAACCACTACCCCGTCTGCCTGCACCGGGCATCCAGGCCACGGTATTAGACAACCAGCATCCGGCCTGACCGCCCCGGGCAAAGGGCCTGGCTTTCATGATTAAAATATTTATTATATTAGTGAGGAAGTTTGTTGGAAGGATTTTTTAAAAAGAAGTTCGCTTAAATGGATTTTTTTATAAATAGTTGAATTCGTAACCCCATAAACATAAAGATCATGGCAGAAAAAACCGTATTGCTTAGCACCAAGGAACCCAAAGGAAGGCAGGAAGTTGCCGAAACTCTGAAGCAAATAGCCGAAAAAATTGCAGGCGGCAAGCTGACCCTGAAGTCAGGCTCCGATAATGTTGCACTTGACATGCCGGAACAGCTCATACTGGAAGTTAAAGTCAGCGACAAGCCGAAAAAAACAAAGGGCATGCAGCACGAGCTTGAAATCGAGATCAAGTGGTATGACGAGGACATGCCTGGCGGCACCCTGGAGCTGGAATAACAGTCCTTTCGACTTTTCGACATTTCGACATTTCGACGTTTCGTCTTTTCGTCTTTTCGTCTTTTTGTCTTTTCGTCTTTTCGTCTTTTCGTCTTTTCGTCTTTTTGTCTTTTCGTCTTTTCGTCTTTTCGTCTTTTCGTCTTTTTGTCTTTTTGTCTTTTCGTCCTTTCGTCTTTTTGTCTTTTTGTCCTTCCCCCCCCCATTGTCCCTCCCTTTTTGTACCTTTGCCCTCTGTAAAAAAAACACCGACCATTATGCTAAGAACACACCATTGCGGGGAGCTCCGCATCGAAGACGAAGGGAAAGAAGTTGTATTATGTGGCTGGATCCAGCGTTCCAGGGATCTTGGAGGGATGACCTTCATTGACCTGCGCGACCGCTACGGGATCACCCAGCTGGCTTTCAATATGGAGACCGATGCCACCCTTTGCAGACAGGCACGTGAGCTGGGGCGCGAATACGTGCTCCAGGTAAAGGGTAGGGTTACAGAGCGTAGCAGCAAGAACCCGAAGATGCCCACGGGTGACATCGAGATCGTTGCCACGGAGATAGAGGTGCTCAACGAAGCCAAAACACCGCCATTTACCATCGAAGAAGAGACCGACGGCGGCGATGAGCTACGCATGAAGTACCGTTACCTCGACATCCGCAGGGAAGTGGTGCGCCGCAACCTGGAGCTGCGCCACCAGATGGCCCTGGAAACCAGGAAATACCTTCACGACAAACGTTTCCTGGAAGTCGAAACCCCTGTGCTTATCAAATCCACACCCGAGGGAGCACGCGATTTTGTTGTCCCCTCGCGCATGCACGCCGGGGAGTTCTATGCGCTGCCGCAGTCGCCCCAAACCTTTAAGCAGCTGCTTATGGTAGGCGGCCTCGACCGCTATTTCCAGATCGTGAAATGCTTCCGCGACGAGGACCTCCGCGCCGACCGCCAGCCCGAGTTTACACAGATCGACTGCGAAATGTCGTTCGTGACCCGCGACGATGTGCTTGAGACATTCGAAGGCCTTGCAAAGCATCTCTTCCGCGCCGTCAAAGGCGTGGAAAACATTCATTTCGACCGCATGAGCTATGCGGATGCCATGAAATACTACGGAACAGACAAGCCTGACACCCGTTTTGAGATGCGCTTTACAGAGCTTAACGACCTCGCGCAGCAAAAGGGCTTTAAGGTGTTTGACAATGCTGAGCTCGTGGCAGGCATCTGCGCAAAAGGCTGCGGATCATACAGCCGCAAGCAGCTTGACGCCCTCACAGAATGGGTTCAGCGGCCCCAGATCGGCGCCAGAGGCCTCGTGTATGTGAAATATAACGAAGACGGCAGTTTTAAGTCCTCCGTAGACAAGTTTTTCGACCAGGATCAGCTAAAAGGCTGGGCCGATGCAATGGAGGCAATACCCGGAGACCTGCTCCTGGTCCTCGCAGGCGAAACGGATACCACACGTAAAGCCCTGGGAGAGCTGCGCCTGGAAATGGGCAACCGCCTCGGGCTGCGCAACCCCAACATCTTCTCCTGCCTCTGGGTTACGGAATTCCCCCTGCTCGAGTGGGACGAGGAGACACAGCGCTTTTATGCCATGCACCACCCCTTCACCGCGCCCATAAAAGAAGACATCCCCCTGCTGGAGAAAGAGCCCGGCAAGGTGCGTGCCAATGCCTACGATATGGTTATCAACGGCGTGGAGATCGGCGGCGGATCCATCCGGATCTACGACAGGCCACTCCAGGAAAAGATGTTCGATGCACTGGGGTTCACCCCGGAAGAAGCAAAAAAACAGTTTGGCTTCCTGATGGACGCCTTCCAGTACGGTGCGCCACCCCACGGTGGCGTGGCCTTCGGCTTCGACCGCTGGTGCGCCCTCTTCGGAGGCTCAGAAACCATCCGCGACTACATCGCATTCCCAAAAAACAACGCAGGACGCGATGTGATGATCGACAGCCCCTCCAGCATTGACGAAGACCAGCTGAAGGAATTGCATCTCCGGGTTATCAAGCCATAAACCGGATCATAGGCCCTGGCCGGGTTGCTGGTGTTTCTCGTGCTGCGAGGAACAAGCAAATCCGGACCTTTCGTCTTTTTGTCTTTTTGTCTTTTTGTCTTTTTGTCTTTTTGTCTTTTATCTTTACAATCGTAAAAAAAACCACACCTCAGAGAATAAACAACCATGTTTTCGGTCAATAACCTGTCTGTCCAGTTCACCGGTGAGGTGCTTTTCGATGATGTGACCTTCATCATCAACAGGCGCGACCGTATCGGGCTGGTGGGCAAGAACGGGGCAGGCAAAACCACCCTGATGCGCATCATTACCGGGGACTTTAACCCCGAGACCGGAACGGTATCGAAGCCGGCAGGCAGCAAGGTCGGCTACCTGCCCCAGGAAATCCACTTCCAGTCGAAAACAACGGTGCTGGCCGAGGCCATGCAGGCGTTCACAGAAGCCCAGGCCCTTGAAGCAGAGATCAAAAAAATTACCGGAGAGATCACCAGCCGGACCGATTACGAAAGCAACGACTACCAGCAGAGAGCCCAGCGGCTTGCTGAGGCAAGCGAGCGTTACGAACTCCTGGGCGGAGCAACCCAGGAGGCGAGTGCGGAGAAAGTCCTCCTGGGACTTGGGTTCGACCGAAAGGACCTGGATCGTCCCCTGGCTGAGTTCAGCGGCGGCTGGCAGATGCGCGTTGAACTTGCGAAACTGCTGTTGCAATTGCCCGAGTTGCTGCTGCTCGACGAGCCAACGAACCACCTGGATATCGAATCCATCCAATGGCTGGAAGGCTTCCTGGGCAGCTATCCGGGCGCTGTTATGCTGGTATCGCACGACAGGGCCTTCCTCGACAACATCACCAACCGGACCATAGAGATCAGCCTGGGAAAGATCTACGACTACAAAGCCTGCTATTCGGATTATGAAATGCTCCGCCAGGAGAGGATGGAAAGGGAGATGGCAGCCTTTACCAACCAGCAGCGCGAGATCGCCCAGATCGAGCGTTTTATCACCCGCTTCCGCGCAAAGGCCACCAAGGCCAAACAGGTACAGTCGAAGGTGAAAATGCTGGAAAAGATGGAGAAGGTGGAAGTGGAAGAGATGGACAGGAGCGCCATCCACTTTCGTTTCCCGGAAGCTCCCCCGTCGGGCAAGGTGAGCCTCGAAGCGAGCCATGTCGGCAAAAGCTATGGCGACCACGAGGTGCTGCGCGACCTGAGCTTTTTACTTGCCCGCGGTGAACGTGTAGCCTTCGTCGGACGCAACGGCGAAGGCAAGACGACCCTGGCAAGGATCATCACCGGCGACCTGGATCACCAGGGAAGCGTAAAGCTTGGACACCAGGTGAAGATAGGCTACTTCGCACAGAACCAGTCGGAGTACCTTGACCCGGACAAAACGGTTTTCGAGACCCTCGACGACGCAGCTGCCGGCGAGGCCCGCAAACAGATCCGGAACATCCTGGGCGGCTTCCTTTTCAGCGGCGACGACATCGACAAGAAGGTAAAGGTACTCTCCGGGGGTGAAAAAACACGCCTGGCCATCGCCA
>PWRF01000207.1 GCA_003556325.1 Bacteroidales bacterium
CTGTTTGCAACATCACCAGTCGTGTTTCAATGGGTTGCAGTTTTGGCGCCGAGGTCAGGCCCGGCAGGCTGGCCGCACGTGTTATCTCATCCCAGATGTCGTCCGGGCTTTGGATATGGTCACGCCACTGCCGGTAATAGCTGCCGCGGGGATGGGGCACCAGTTCGCCGTCATCATCCCGTATGAAGTTGCCGTCGCGATCAGTTTCGAAACGAACTTTACGGCCATCCATATCTGTCTTATACTCACTTTTGTAAAGGATGACGTTTTCAAACATGGTCATGGGCGCCGGGTCCAGCGGGCTTTCGGCCCTTCCGGCCTTTCCGACCACCACATCCACTTCCGGGATTGCCTCCACGCGCCGGTCGAGCTCCTGCAGGACTTCGATGTTGTATTCAATTCCGGTATGCGGCATGGTGGTGGGCATGAGAAGAAAGCTGCCTTCGTCCAGCGCCGGCATAAACTCCCTTCCAAGGCCCGGAAAAGTATGGTGCAGACTGCTCCACACGGTTGTTGTCCGTATATTCACGCCCAGGTTGTCAAAACCTCTGGCCACGAAGCCAAAAAAGTTTCCAAACCCAAGCCAGATATTTATTCCGAGCAGCAGGAAAAATACCGGGATGATGAGGAATGTCTTTTTGTGTTCCAGCACCCAGCTGAGCAGTCGCGGGTAATAATACAGGAAAACCCTGAAAACAACCAGGACTATGGTGATTACGAGGGCAAGGAAAAAGATATTGATAAACAGGCTTCGGTCTGCGCCTATGGGCAGCCATTCATTGGCAAGCAGCAGGAGTACGACCAGCAGGGTGATACCCAGGTTGATCCAGTTTTTGAATGGTTTGACCCTGTCTGGAAACAGGTTTTGCAGCAGCCCGGAGACGCCCAGCAGGAAGATGAACATTCCGCCCCACCATAGCACACTGACGGTGATCCAGGCGCCCACAGCCAGTGCCACGCTGTTCAGGATCAGCCATGTCATGCGGTTCCTGCGCAGGTTGTTCCACCTCGCCAGGTTTTGTTTGCCGGAAAACTGGTAGGCCAGTGTGGGCATGAACGCGATGGTGATGATGAGGGAGGCTATCAGGGCAAAGGTTTTGGTGAAGGCAAGCGGCGAGAACAGTCTCCCTTCGGCAGCCTGCAGGGTAAACACCGGAAGGAAACTCACGATGGTCGTGCTGACAGCTGTAAGAATGGCCGGGGCCACCTCCGTGGCTGCCTTGTAGATCAGTTCGAGCCTGTTCTTCCCTTCATTTCCTTTCTCACGGAGGTGCCGGAGTATATTCTCATTCATGATAATACCCAGGTCAACCATGGTACCGATAGAAATGGCGATACCCGACAATGCCACGATGTTTGCATCTACCCGGAAATACTTCATCATCACGAAGGTCATCAGCACTGCCAGGGGCAGAAGCGCCGAGATCAGAAGAGATGTTCTCAGGTGGTATACCATGACGATGATCACGATCACCGATATCAGGATCTGCAGGATGATGGCGTCATTCAGGGTGCCCAGGGTTTCATATATGAGCTGTGTCCGGTCGTAGAAGGGCACGATGGTGACCTGGGAGTTTGTGCCGTCGGCGAGTTCACGCGTGGGCAGGCCCGGCCCGATCTCTTCAATTTTTTCCTTTACGTTCTGAATAACCTGGAGCGGATTTTTGCCATAGCGGGCAACCACGACACCGCCTACTGTCTCCTGACCTCCTTTGTCGAGTACTCCGCCATGGTTTCTGACGGCCGGACCGATGTTTACCCTGGCAATATCATCAATGAGTATCGGGGTGTTGTTTCTTACGGTCACTACGCTGTTCCTGATGTCTTCCAGTGACTCTACATAGCCCAGTCCCCGTATCAGGTACTCGGCTTTGTTATACTCCATGGTATTGGCATCGGTTTCCCTGTTGGATCTTTGCAGGGCCTGTGACACTTGCATGATGGAGATATCCAGGTTTTTCATTGCATCGGGGTCGAGGTCAACCTGGTATTCTTTCACATGTCCGCCCACGCTGGCTACTTCTGATACGCCTTGTACGCTGCTCAGGGCGAGTCTCACATAGAAATCCTGTATGGAGCGCAGTTCATGAAGGTCCCAGCCCCCGACATTTTCTCCTTGTTCATCCAGGCCGTCAAGTGTGTACCAGAACACCTGGCCCAGGGCGGTGGCATCGGGGCCCAGCTGCGGGGTGACGCCACCGGGAAGCAAGCCGGGAGGCAGGGCGTTGAGCTTTTCCAGGATACGTGCACGGCTCCAGTAAAACTCCACATTTTCCTCAAAAATGACATAGATACTGGAAAACCCGAACATGGAAGTGCTCCGGATACTCTGTACCCCGGGTATGCCCAGCAGGGCAGAGGTGAGCGGATAGGTGATCTGGTCCTCGATGTCCTGCGGGGAGCGGCCCATCCATTCGGTGAAGACGATCTGCTGGTTTTCACCCAGGTCGGGAATGGCATCTACCGGGACAGGGTCACGTGGCAGGATATCAATCTGCCAGTTGAAAGGGGCTACAGAAATGCCCCATCCAATAAGGAACAGAATCAACAACCAGGACAACAACCTGTTATCCAGAAAGAAACGAATTATTTTGTTTAGCATGGTATCGTATGTTTTCAAAAAACCTTAAGGTTGTACTACGCGGGTAACCTTAAGAAAAATGGAGATTTGGGTAAATAAAGTGTTAATGATCAGACACCTGCGGTAACGGGAAAAGTATGGCAGCCAGGGCCGCTGATTATTGCACGCCGATCGTTGGAAGACGGGAAGTGTGGTCATGCTCTGCCGCCGGTTGCGGAAAAGCATGACCACAACATGGTTTTATCGCGCACGTACAGGTGTCTTAGTTTGAAGAACAACAACTGCCCCCGTTGTTACTTTCTTTTTCTTTGCGGTCGTAGTGGCAGCAGGCGGGAAGGTTTTCATAGACATCATCTTCGGCTCTGACCTTTTCAGTGTCGTGCCCGGCTTTGGCGATGTTTTTGTGGACATCATCCAGATCGACCCGGTCGGCGTAGTATTGCAGGGTCAGCATTTGCGTTTCCAGCGACCAGTTTGCGGTGGTGACACCGTCGAGCGAGGCCGCATTCTCAATGCGATCTTTGCACATGCCGCATGCGCCATATACCTTAAATTCGCTTTCTGTGGTGTTCTGCGCCATGGCTAAAGCCGGCAGAAACAGCAGCAAAATCAACATTTGTGTTTTCATAGCTTATAAGATTTGGTTTGAAACAAGTAATTACATACAAAGATACCGCAATAGGATGCATTTCGTATTACACGATTTCTTGAAAGCGTTGTAAAATTTACAGATTGTCGATGGGATTTCTGTTGGGGTTCTGTTTTTTTCTGAATTCGCCCGGGGTCATTCCTGTAACTTTTTTAAACTGGTTGGTGAGATAGGCATTGCTGCTGTATCCGAGTTCCCAGGCAATTTCGCTTAGGCTGAGTTCATTGTATGTCAGCAATTCTTTCACTTTTTCCACTTTCTGATGAATGATATACTGTTCAATGGTGTTTCCTTCGACAGAAGAAAAGATGTTGCTGATGTAATTGTATTCATAATGCAGTTCATCGGCGATCTTTTCGGACCAGTTCACTTGCAATGGTTTTGGTGCATGATGAATGGTATGGCGGATCAGGGTTTTGACTTGTTCCACAAGATGGCTTTTCTTTTCATCGATCAGGTCGAATCCAAGTTTCCGGATGGCTTTTTTGAACTCTGCAATGTTTTCCGGGGTGATCTGTTTGTCATCCAGTTCGATTTCACCCAGAGTCACGCGTACGGGTTCCAGGCCGAGTTTTTCGGCTTCGGCACCTACGGCCATGATACA
>PWRF01000330.1 GCA_003556325.1 Bacteroidales bacterium
CCGGCACCGCCGGTGATGAGGATGTTTTGCATGATATGTTTTTTTAATGACAAAAAGACAAAAAGACAAAAGGACAAAAAGACCTCAAACCTCAAACCTCAAACCTATTTCATTAATCCTTCATTCAGATTCACTTCCCACTTCCAGGCCGTGGCCATCATCTCCTCCAGTCCCCTTTCGGCTTTCCAGCCGAGTACCTTGTTTGCCTTGCCGGTATCGGCCCACACTTTTTCCACATCGCCCGGCCTGCGGTCGCTGAATTTCCAGTTTAGTTTTACCCCGGTTGTTTTTTCGAAGGCATTGACAGCCTCCAGCACGCTGTATCCTCTTCCTGTTCCCAGGTTGAAAATTTCGTGCGATTCTTTGTTTTGTTTCTTCAGCATGCGTTCGAGGGCAACCACATGGGCCCTGGCTAGGTCGCTAACATGAATGTAATCGCGGATACAAGTGCCGTCGGGGGTGTCATAATCATTGCCAAAAACGGTGAGTTGCTTTCTCTTGCCAATGGCAGTCTGGGTAATAAAGGGAACAAGGTTGTTCGGAACGCCGAGGGGCAGTTCACCCAGGAGGCCGCTTTCGTGTGCACCAATGGGATTGAAATAGCGCAGGGAGATGGCGCTGAATTTTTTGCTTGCCTGGCAGGTGTCTTCGATGATCTCCTCTGAGATCTGTTTTGTATTGCCATAGGGCGACATGGCAGGTTTTACCGGGGCATTTTCGCTGACCGGCAACACCTCAGGCTGGCCGTAAACCGTGCAGGAGGAGGAAAATACCAGGTGTTTCGCTGCTCTACTGCCGGTCATGCATGCCAGCATATTGATCAGGGATCCCAAATTGTTGCGGTAATACATCAGCGGATTTTCAACGGATTCACCCACGGCCTTGTAAGCCGCAAAATGGATGACGCCTTCCAGGTCGTGATGTTCCCGAAAGAAAACCTCCAATCCATCCCTTTCCTGCATGTCCAGGTTGATAAATTCCGGTTTAATCCCGGTGATCTGGGTGATCAGATCCAGCATACCCGGTTTCGAGTTGGACAGGTTATCCAGTATAACTGCCTGATAGCCATTTTGCTGTAGTTCAACAACTGTATGGGAGCCAATATATCCCATTCCTCCGGTCACCAGGATCTTTCCAGCCATATTTGTTTGTTTTTTATCAGATTGGCATTGTGATTATGAATGTCGAAATGGCAAAAATATCGAAAGGTCGAAAAGTCGAAAGGTCGAAAAGTCGGGGGGCTTCAAGCTTCAAACCGTTTTTGCCTTTAATTCTTTCTTCAAAGTCATAGAGCATGATTGTACCTTCTTACAGGCTCCAGTACTTCAGTTTGCTGACCTTGCTGCGATAGATTCCCTTAATGTCCACGAGGATGCCATCACTCTTGTCTTTCAGCATTGCAATAAAATCCGTTTCCAGCAGGCTGAGATAGGGTTCGTGGCTTACGGCAACCACTACTGCATCGTAATTATTCCCTGGCTTTTGTTTTAACCTGAAGCCATATTCCTCAAACACCTCTTCCGGGTCAGCGTAGGGATCAACCACCTCAACCTTTACCCCATAGCTCTGCAGTTCGCTGACCAGGTCGGAAACCTTGGAATTCCGGATGTCGCTGACGTTTTCCTTAAAGGTAACGCCCATAACCAGTACTTTGGTGCGCAGAATATTCTTATCGGCAGCGATCAGCTTTTTAACCAGCTGTTTGGCTGCGTAAAATCCCATGGAGTCGTTGACAAACCTTCCTGAGTTGATCACTTGCGGGTGGTACCGGAATTCTTTGGCTTTGTAAACCAGGTAATACGGATCAACGCCTATACAGTGTCCGCCTACCAGTCCCGGGTAAAAATTCAGGAAATTCCATTTTGTGTTTGCTGCTTTTAGTACGTCATATGTGTTTATGCCCATTCGGTTAAAAATGATGGACAGCTCGTTCATCAGGGCGATGTTGACGTCCCTTTGGGTGTTCTCAATGATTTTTGCAGCTTCAGCCACCTGGATGGTTGGTGCCCGGTGCACACCAGCTGTGATGATCAATTCATAGGTTTTGGCAATGTTGTCCAGGGCTTCTTCATCGCTACCCGAAACCACCTTGGTAATGGTGGCCAGTGTATTTACCTTGTCGCCGGGATTGATACGTTCCGGTGAAAAGCCCACCTTAAAATCCACTCCCGCTTTCAGGCCGGATTCGGCTTCAAGTATCGGGATGCAGTCCTCTTCGGTGCACCCTGGGTATACTGTAGACTCATATACCACGTAATCACCTTTTTTGAGCACTTTGCCAACACTTTTGCTGGCTGCGATCAGCGGCCTGAGGTCTGGCAGGTTGTGGTCGTCTATGGGTGTCGGCACGCCTACCACGTGAAAATGTGCTTGCTTCAGGTCTTCAGGATTGCTGGTGAATGTGATGTCGCATCCTTCAAAGGCATTGTCAGGGAGTTCGCGGTTTGGATCCTTATGCCGGCGCATCATTGCCACACGGTCTTCGCGAATGTCAAACCCCACGACCTTAATTTTCCTTGCAAACTCCAGGGCAATAGGCAGGCCCACATAGCCAAGGCCCACCACGGATAGTACGGCTTGCTTGTTGATCAGTTTTTCATAGATGTTATGCATATGGATATTGTTTAATTTCATTATGTAAAGTCAAAATGTCGAAAAGTCGAAATGTCTTAAAGGTCAAGGTTTGTTAAGCCTTATTTGTGTTTTGGTTTCACGCAGCGGACCGCTGATGGTCTTGCTGAGGCTTGCAGAGGTAAAGCCTCATTGGTGATAATCATCCTTATGTTTGTCAACATATTGGCATGGCTCGTTTCAAGTCATTTTGCTGACGGTGTTGTCTTTCAATGCATATTTTTCCCTGCTCTCCGGGCAGATCGCCACCCCTTCATCATCAAAGCGAAGGCGGTGTCCGTATTCACTCATCCAGCCAATCTGTTTGGCCGGATTTCCTACCACCAGGGCGTATGGCGGGACATCGCGTATTACAACGGCACCGGCACCGATAAAAGCAAATGCACCTATTTCGATGCCACATACAATGGTTGCATTTGCCCCTATGGTGGCACCGTGGCGTACAAGGGTTTTCACGTATTGATCGCGCCGCACGACACCACTCCTGGGGTTGACAATATTGGTAAACACCATGGAAGGTCCGAGAAATACATCATCCTCGCAGATCACCCCCGTGTATATGGAGACATTGTTCTGCACCTTCACGTTGTTTCCCAGTTTTACACCTGGCGACACCACCACGTTCTGGCCAAAGTTGCATTTTTCGCCAATCTCACAGTCGGGCATCACGTGGCTGAAATGCCAGATCTTTGTTCCTTTGCCAATTTGGCAACCCGGGTCGATCACCGCGGTTTCGTGGGCGAAATAATCCGTGTTTTCTGTTTTCACGTGCTTTAGATTTTTTCGAAAAGTCGAAATGGCAAAAAGTAAAAATGTCAAAAGGTCGAAATGTCAGAAGGTCCGGGTATGCAATGTCTTTTGTTTTTTAATCGTTTCTCAGAAATCACCCCGGGCAACCTCAAACTTCAAATCCCAAATCGCTTCGCTTTCGGGACTTCGCTTCTGCTCAGCCTCAAACCTCAAACTTCAAACCTCAAACCCTTTAACCCCATAACCCGGTAACACATTGCCCTAACCCAACACATAGCAACTTACCCGTTCTTTTGCAAATCTAAACATCATTATGTATCCATTATTTATCCTTAAAGAACGACAGCACTTTATCCGTAATGTAAGCCAGCTGTTCTTCGTCGAGTTCCGTATGCATGGGCAGCGAAATGACGCGTTCGCTCAGGTC
>PWRF01000153.1 GCA_003556325.1 Bacteroidales bacterium
GATATCGTGGTTGAAGTGGGTCCCGCTGATGAAGGCGTGTCCGGACTGCAGTTTATCGACAAGGTAAAAGGCGGGAATGTTCCTAAAGAATTTATTCCTGCAATCGAAAAAGGCTTCAGGAATGCCATGCAGAACGGTGTTTTGGCCGGATTCCCGCTTGAAAGCCTTAAAGTCACCCTGTTGGATGGCTCTTTCCACAGTGTGGATTCAGACGCATTGTCGTTTGAACTGGCCGCTAGAATAGCATTCAAAAATGCATGCAAAAAAGCCGCCTCCGTGATGCTCGAACCCATAATGAGCCTCGAGGTGGTGACACCCGAAGAATACCTTGGTGACGTAGTTGGAGACATTAACAAGAGGCGTGGCAACATCAACGGCATATCTTCCAGGGTGAACCTGCAGGTTATTGATGCGGAGGTGCCACTGGCAGAAATGTTTGGCTACGTAACCTCACTGCGTACCCTTACAAGCGGGCGCGCTTTGTCCACGATGGAGTTTTCGCACTTTGCAGAAGTGCCAAAAGACGTTGCTGAGCAGATCATTGAGAAATTATATGGTGTGAAATACTAAGTCCATTCATTAAAATCAGGAAACCGTGAGTCACAGAATTCGAATCAAATTGAAATCCTACGATTACAACCTGGTAGATAAGTCTGCCGAAAAGATCGTCAAGACAGTTAAGACCACAGGTGCGGTGGTAAACGGCCCCATCCCTTTACCTACCAACAAGAGGAAGTTTACAGTACTGCGTTCGCCATTCGTCAATAAAAAGTCAAGAGAACAGTTTCAGCTTAACTCTTACAAGCGATTGATGGACATTTATTCTTCCTCATCAAAGACTGTGGATGCCCTGATGAAGCTTGAGCTCCCGAGTGGTGTTGAAGTTGAGATCAAGGTGTAAGCAATAAGAAATTCAAACCAGTCGCGTACTAGTTAAATCGACAAGAGATGTCAGGAATAATTGGAAAAAAAATAGGTATGACCAGCATATTTGATGCCTCTGGGAAAAACATCCCATGCACAGTAATAGAAGCTGGTCCATGTGTGGTTACGCAGGTCAAAACAAAGGAAACCGATGGTTACGATGCCATCCAACTTGGCTTTGAAGAAAAGCGCGAAAAGCTTGTAAGCAAGGCATTAAAGGGCCATTTTGCCAAAGCGAACACCACGCCGAAAAAGGTACTGGCCGAATTCACCCGTTTTGAAAAAGGCCAGCAGAAAAACTTTGGAGAAATACTTACAGTGGATATTTTCGTTGAAGGCGAATTTATTGACGTTGTTGGGATCAGCAAGGGTAAAGGCTTCCAGGGTGTAGTGAAGCGTCACGGCTTCTCCGGGGTAGGTCAGGCAACCCACGGCCAGCATAACAGAGAGCGTGCTCCCGGCTCACTCGGTGCCTCGTCCTGGCCCTCAAGGGTTTTTAAGGGAATGCGCATGGGAGGCCGTACGGGAGGAAACAGGGTAAAGATGATAAACCTTCAGATCATGAAGCTTATCCCCGAAAAAAACCTGGTTGTTGTTAAAGGCTCTGTACCGGGGCCAAATGGATCATATTTAATTCTTGAAAGATGGAGTTAGCAGTTTATAATATTGATGGAAGCAAAACGACGAAAACCGTCGATTTGAATGATGCTATTTTTGGGATCACCCCAAACGACCACGCCATATATATGGACGTAAAACACCATCTGGCTGCCAGGCGTCAGGGGACCCATAAAACCAAGGAACGTGGTGAGATAAAAGGCAGCACCAAAAAAATACGTCGCCAGAAGGGCACGGGTGCCGCCCGCGTGGGCGACATTAAGTCCCCGATACTCAGAGGCGGCGGTGTTGTTTTTGGGCCACGACCGAGGGATTACAGGTTTAAGATCAACAAGAAAGTAAAGAAACTTGCCCGCAGATCAGCACTTTCCTACAAAATGAAAGAGGACAAGCTGATGGTGCTTGAAGACTTTACAATGGAAGAGCCCAGAACGAAAAAATACAGGGAAATTCTTACCAACCTGGAGCTTGATGGAAAAAAGACCCTCCTGGTATTGCCGGAAAACGACAGGATCATAGAACTGTCGTCACGGAACATTCCCAGGGCTTTTGTAGGAAGGGCCTCTCAGCTTAACACCTATATGATCATGCATGTGGACAAGCTGCTGGTGGTTGAAAGTTCAATCAGGGAAATAGAGAAGAATTTGCTAAGTCAATAACAGAACCTATGGGCTGTTTTACGGCAGCCCGATAAACAAGCAGAAAAATGGACGTATTAATCAAGCCTCTCATAACAGAAAAGATGACAGCGGTTACTGAGAAATATCCGAACCGCTATGGCTTTATCGTTGACAGGCGTGCCACCAAGTCACAAATCAAAAGAGCGGTGGAAGAGATGTACGAGGTTGACGTAACCTCTGTCAACACGATGGTGTATCTTGGCAAGCGCCAGATGAGATATACCCGTACCGGATTCATGTCCGGCAGGAAAAACAATTTTAAAAAGGCCATCGTTACGTTGAACGAGGGTCAAGTAATTGATTTTTACAGCAATATCTAAGGACTCATGGCTTTAAAAAAGTTTAAACCTACGACACCCGGTCAGCGCAACAAAATGATCAGCGCGTTTGATGATATTACGGCCACCAGGCCGGAGAAGAGCCTGTTGCAAGGCAAGAAAAAATCTGGTGGCCGAAACAACAGGGGCAAGATGACCATGCGCTATATTGGCGGTGGGCATAAAAAAAGCTACCGCGTTATTGATTTTAAGCGTAACAAAGATGGCATACCGGCCACGGTGAAAACCATTGAATACGATCCGAACCGCTCGGCCCGCATCGCACTATTGCACTACGCCGACGGTGAAAAGCGGTACATAATAGCTCCCCTGGGTTTACAGGCAGGCCAGCAGGTAATGTCTGGAGAAAAGGCTTCCCCGGAAGTAGGCAATGCTTTGTTCCTGCGTGATATTCCCCTGGGTTCCATCGTGCACAATATCGAGCTCAGGCCCGGCCAGGGTGCGAAGATGGCGCGGAGTGCAGGAACACATGCCCAGCTGAGTTCGCGGGAAGGCAAATATGCAGCATTGAAGCTCCCCTCCGGTGAGATCCGTTTGGTACTGGTAACTTGCAAGGCTACGATCGGCAGTGCCTCTAACCCCGACCACATGCATGAGATGTCGGGCAAAGCAGGGCGCAGCCGCTGGCTTGGACGCCGTCCGCGCACAAGACCTGTTGTTATGAACCCGGTTGATCACCCCATGGGTGGTGGAGAAGGACGCGCATCAGGCGGACACCCAAGAAGCCGGAAGGGATTGCCTGCCAAAGGATATAAAACAAGAAACAGGAAAAAAGCTTCCAACAGGCTCATTCTTGAAAGAAGAAAGAGATAATTAGTCGCTAACACAAAAATCAGACAGATATGAGTCGCTCACTAAAAAAAGGACCATATATCCATTATAAACTGGAGAAGAAAGTGCTGGCCATGGCTTCCAGCAGCAAGAAATCGGTGATCAAAACCTGGTCGCGTGCTTCGATGATCTCACCCGAGTTTGTCGGGCTCACGATCGCCGTTCACAATGGCAACAAGTTTATCCCGGTTTACATTACCGAAAACATGGTAGGCCATAAGCTGGGAGAATTTGCCCCAACCCGTATCTTCCGTGGTCACGCCGGTAAAAAAGACAAAGCAAAAAAATAAATAGGAGTTTATCATGGGATTAAGAAAACATATCAGGGCGGAAAAACTTAAGGAAGAACGTGCAAACCAGTACGTCGCCAGGCTGAAGAATTGCCCTACGTCGCCCCGTAAAATGCGGTTGGTAGCCGACATGATCAGAGGGAAAGATGTAAATCAGGCCCTGGCGCTTTTGCGATTTTCAAAGAAAGAAGCAGCACAGCGCATGGAAAAACTGTTGCTGTCGGCAATTGCAAACTGGCAAAGCAAAAACGAAGGGGTTCGCATCGAAGACAGCAACCTCTACGTCAAATCGGTATCCGTGGATAGCGCACGCATGCTCAAACGCCTCCGCCCGGCACCACAGGGAAGGGCTCATCGCATACGTAAACGCTCAAACCATGTAAGCCTTTTTGTTGACAGTAAAAATACAAACGAATAAATATTGCTCAGATGGGACAAAAAACGAATCCAATCGGCCTCAGGTTAGGTATCATCAGGGGATGGGAATCAAACTGGTATGGTGGCAGAAACTATGCAGCCAAACTGGTCGAAGACGACAAAATCCGCAAATATTTATATGTGCGATTGGCAAAAGCAGGCGTCTCCAAGATCTATATCGAAAGAACCCTGAAACTGGTAACCGTGAATATCAATACAGCACGTCCGGGTATAATCATCGGAAAAGGCGGACAAGAGGTAGACAAATTGAAGGAAGAGCTGAAGAAGCTGACCAACAAAGAGATCCAGATCAATATCAGTGAGATAAAACGCCCTGAGCTGGACGCTTTTCTCGTGGCCCAGAATGTGGCCAAGCAGATCGAAGGCAGGATTTCTTTCCGCCGTGCTGTTAAGACGGCTATCTCTTCAACCATGCGATTGGGAGCTGAAGGTATAAAGGTGATGGTAAGCGGTCGTTTGGGCGGTGCCGAGATGGCACGTAACGAAACGTATAAAGAAGGCCGTGTTCCCTTGCATACGCTGCGTGCAGATATTGACTATGCCTGCGTTGAAGCGCATACCACCTACGGTCGTATTGGCGTGAAAGTCTGGATCTGCAAAGGCGAGATCTTTGGCAAGCCTGAGCTGACCCCATTTATTGAAGAGCCCGCCAAAGGCCGCCAGGGCGGTGGCCGGTTCGGAGGAGGACGCCGGAAGAAGTCGTAGTTTTTTACAGAATAATTATCACTCTATATAAAGTGTTGAACCATGTTACAGCCTAAGAAAACAAAATACAGAAAGATGCAAAAGGGCCGCATGAAAGGCAATACGAAGCGAGGTGCTGAGTTGGCCTTTGGTTCTTTTGGTATTAAGTCACTTGACACCAAGTGGGTGACCGGGCGGCAGATTGAGGCAGCCCGCCAGGCCATTACCCGTAGGATGAAGCGTGAAGGACAGCTGTGGATACGGATCTTCCCCGATAAGCCCGTAACGAAAAAACCCCTGGAGGTACGTATGGGTAAAGGGAAAGGTGCACCTGAACTGTTCGTGGCAAGGGTATGCCCGGGCCGCATGCTGTTTGAAGCAGATGGCGTTCCCCTGGAAACAGCGCGCGAAGCTATGAGGCTTGGATCCCAAAAGTTGCCCGTAGCCACAAAATTTGTGGTCAGACGGGACTTTGTTCAATAATTTATTTACCAATTATCGGAAAAAAGTTGTAACTTTGCAGCCTTTTTGCAGGGGGAGATTACCCGGAACAGTTTAGCACCTGTCAGGAACATCAGCTCCCTGGTTTCACCCCGGAACTTAGCAGGTGTGAAAGCTGTAAAACCATAAAATTCGCGTGAAGATGAAGCAGAATGTTATTCGTGAAATGTCAACCGGCGAGCTTAATGAGCGCCTGGAGGAAGAGCGGAAGCAATTGCGTAAGTTAAAGATGAACCATGCGGTCTCTCCCCTGGAGAACCCTATGAAGATCAAAGACTATCGCAAGACGGTTGCCCGCATCATGACAGAACTCCGCAAAAGGGAATTAGAAGAAACCAAATAATTATCTGAGAAATGGAAACCAGAAAACCCAGAAAAGAGCGAACCGGTCTTGTTGTCAGTAACAAGATGGATAAGTCTATTGTTGTAGAGGTTCTGCGCCGGGTAAGACATCCCAAATACAAGAAGTTTGTAAAGCGGTCATCGCGTTTTATGGCCCATGATGACAAAAACGACTGCAATATTGGTGATACCGTTCGCATCATGGAAACCAGGCCTTTGAGCAAAAATAAATGTTGGAGATTAGTTGAAATCCTTGAAAGAGCTAAGTAATTATGATACAGCAAGAGTCGAAACTTTCAGTAGCGGACAATAGTGGAGCGAAAGAAGTGCTTTGCATCAGGGTCCTGGGAGGCACCCGCCGCAGATATGCCGGCATAGGCGATAAAATTATCGTAACAGTTAAAAATGCCTTGCCCTCAGGGAATATAAAAAAGGGCACCGTTTCAAAAGCAGTTGTGGTGCGGACCAAAAAACACGTGAGAAGGCAGGATGGCAGTTACATCAAATTTGATGACAACGCAGTGGTGCTGCTGACCGGTATGGATGAAATGCGTGGCACACGTATCTTCGGACCGGTAGCCCGCGAATTGAGAGAAAAACAGTTCATGAAAATCGTTTCACTGGCACCTGAAGTGCTGTAATTGAAAAACAACGATGCAACATAAGTTCCATATAAAGAAAGGAGACAACGTCAAAGTGATTGCCGGCAACGAAAGAGGTGCGACAGGCAAAGTTTTGAGTGTCGACGCGAAAAAACGCAGGGCCTTTGTGGAAGGCGTAAACATGGTGTCAAAACACACCAAACCGAACGCTGCAAATCCGCAGGGCGGCATAGTAAAGAAAGAAGCCAGCATCCATTTGTCAAACCTTATGGTTGTTGACGGGAAAGGAAATCCAACCCGTATTGGCAGAAGGCTAAACGACGATAACCAGCTGGTCAGATATTCCAAAAAGACAGGGGAGGAAATATAGCAATGAGTTACACACCAAGACTTAAGGATAAGTACAAGACAGACATTGTGCCTGAACTGATGAAAGAGTTTGGTTACACCAATACCATGCAGGTTCCCCGGCTGAAAAAGATCAGCCTGAACCAGGGCGTCGGTGAAGGCATTACCGATAAGAAGGTCATTGATAATGCCGTCGCTGAGATGACACTCGTGGCCGGACAAAAAGCGGTTCCCACAAAGTCGAAAAAAGACATCTCCAACTTTAAACTCAGGAGAGGAATGCCCATCGGTGTCAGGGTTACACTGCGCGGAAACAAAATGTATGAATTCCTCGACAGGCTCGTTGCCGTTTCCCTGCCGCGAATCCGAGACTTTAAGGGCGTCAGCGAAAAAGGCTTCGACGGAAGAGGCAATTACAACCTGGGGGTGCCGGAACAGATCATCTTCCCCGAAATCGAAATAGATAAGGTGAGCAAGATCAACGGCATGGACATCAACTTTGTAACCACTGCCGGCACCGATAAAGAGGCATTCGCCCTGTTGCGTGAATTTGGATTACCATTTAAAAACCAGAATAAATAGACAGATCATGGCAAAAGAATCCATGAAAGCCAGAGAGCTTAAAAGAGCCAAGCTTGTTGAAAAATATGCCGCCAAGCGCGCTGAACTAAAAGCCAGGGGAGACTGGGAGGGTTTGCAGAAGCTACCCAGGAACTCTTCACCGGTTCGCCTGCATAACAGATGCCAGCTAACGGGAAGGCCCAAAGGCTATATGCGCCAGTTCGGCATCTCCCGTATCAACTTCAGGGAAATGGCCAATAAAGGACTTATCCCCGGCATTACAAAAGCAAGCTGGTAATTTTTTAAAAAAACATTTTACGCAAAAACAAATGATAACCGATCCAATTGCAGATTATCTGACAAGAATAAGGAACGCCATAAAGGCCAACCACAGGGTTGTAGAAGTTCCTGCATCAAATCTCAAAAAGGATATCACAAAGATCCTTTTTGACAAAGGCTATATTCTCAATTACAAATTTGAGGATGAAAAAGCACCCGGCACGATCAAAATTGCATTAAAGTATCATCCGGTGAGCAAGTTACCTGCCATTAATGACATACAGCGGGCCAGCAGGCCCGGACTGCGTCGTTATGCAGGCAGCAAAGAATTGCCGCGTGTGTTAAACGGCCTTGGCATTGCAGTGATCTCAACCTCCAGAGGCCTTATGACGGATAAAGAAGCCCGTAAACTCAATGTAGGGGGCGAAGTAATTTGTTACGTAAGCTAAAACATAGCACTCATGTCACGAATAGGAAATTTTCCAGTAGATATCCCCAAAGGTGTTACCGTCACGGTATCGGATGATAATATCGTAACCGTAAAAGGCCCCAAAGGGGAATTGCAGGAGGCCGTAAACCCGGTGATCAAAGTGAATATTGAAGAAGATCAGGTGAAACTGACACGGGAAAATGACCAGAAAAGCAGCAAGTCGTTGCACGGTCTTTATCGCGCACTGATCAACAATATGGTAATTGGTGTGTCAGAAGGGTACAAGATCATTCAGGAACTCGTGGGCGTCGGTTACAAAGCCTCGCACAACGGTCAGATCCTTGAACTGGCCCTTGGGTATTCCCATGGCATTTTCTTTGAGATCCCAAAGGAAGTGAAGGTAGAGACCGTCACCGAGAGAGGGAAAAACCCAACCATCATTCTGGAGTCTCATGACAAGCAACTGGTTGGACAGGTTGCGGCGAAAATCAGATCCATGCGTAAGCCTGAGCCATACAAAGGCAAAGGGGTAATTTACAAAGGTGAGATTATCAGAAGGAAGGCCGGTAAAGCCGCTGCAGCGAAGTAATAAGTTATCAACAATCTAATCCTCAGAATAAGGATGGCAACAAAAAAGAAACTCGACAAACGTACCAGGGTTAAATACCGTGTCCGGAAACGTGTGCGTGGAACAGCGGAAAAACCCAGGCTTTCTGTTTTCAGAAGCAACAAGGCCATTTACGCCCAAATCATCGATGACGACGAAGGGAAAACCCTGACGGCTGCCTCATCGCTTGCCGGTGAAATTGGCGAAAAGAAGATGACAAAGACAGAAAAGGCAAAGGAAGTGGGCAAAGTGGTCGCAGAAAAGGCGAAAGAAGCGGGTGTAGAAACCATTGTCTTCGACCGTAACGGATACCGTTACCACGGCAGAGTAAAATCATTGGCTGAAGGAGCCAGGGAAGGAGGCTTAAAATTTTAAACTATGGCAAACGTAAACATCAAAAAGGTTAAGTCGAGCGAAATCGAATTTAAAGACCGCCTGGTAAGCATTCAGCGTGTTACTAAAGTGACCAAGGGTGGCCGGACGTTTAGTTTTTCTGCTATCGTTGTGGTAGGTAACGAGAACGGTGTGGTAGGCTACGGCCTGGGGAAGGCAAAAGAGGTTACCACTGCTATCAGCAAGGGCATTGATGATGCCAAGAAACACCTTATCAAGGTGCCTGTTTATAAAGGTACCATTCCGCATGCCCAGGAGGGAAAATACAGCGGTGCCCGCGTGTTGATCAAACCCGCTGCAGATGGTACAGGTGTTATTGCAGGAGGTGCCATGCGTGCCGTGCTCGAAAGTGTGGGGGTAACCGACGTACTGGCTAAATCAAAGGGATCATCCAACCCGCACAGCGTTGTAAAAGCTACTATTGACGCACTCATTAAGCTGAGAGACCCCATGGCTGTTGCACAGCAACGCGGTGTCAGCCTCGATAAGGTTTTTAACGGGTAAGAGCTGGAATATCAGCCGGCAACTCCTCCAGGAAGATGCCGCGGCCCCAGGTTTTAACATGCCTGCAGTTGACTTTTAACGCAATTGACTGAGGAAAAAAACGGAGAAATGAAAAAATATAAAATCACCCAGACAAGAAGCAGGATCGGAAGGCCTGCTGTACAGAAGCGGACCCTGGATGCCTTAGGTGTAAGGCGCATGAATCGTCCGGTTATTGTTAACGGTACACCGCAGGTGGAAGGCATGATCAACAAGGTAAAGCATCTGCTTTCTATTGAGGAAGTTACCGAATAGTTTTCGTTTTGTTCAATATCTTTAAATTTGTAATATACAATGGATCTTAGCAATCTTAAACCGGCAAAAGGAGCTGTAAGGCGCAGGAAACGCATTGCCAGGGGTGAAGGCGCTGGCACGGGCGATACAGCCACACGCGGACATAAAGGTCAAAAATCACGCTCCGGCTATAGCAGAAAGAGTGGATTTGAAGGCGGCCAAATGCCTTTGGCCCGCCGTCTGCCAAAATATGGGTTTAAAAACAGAAACAGGGTTTCGTATCAGCCCGTCAATCTTTCCACCCTCCAGAAGCTCGCCGAGGATAAAGGACTTGAAACCATTGATCTGCCCGCATTCATAAAACATGGCCTGGTGTCAAAGAACGAACTGGTCAAAATCCTTGGAAAAGGAGAATTGAAAGCCAAAGTAAACGTCAGCGCCCACGCTTTTTCTGAAACGGCTGCTAAAGCGATCGAAGCAAATGGTGGAACTGTTAACCGGATATAAACCTCAGGGATGAAACGATTTATACAGACATTAATCAACATTTATAATATCGAGGATCTTCGGATCCGGATTATTAACACGTTGGGTATTATCCTGATATACCGTTTGGGATCTTTTGTGGTTTTACCGGGGATAGATCCTGCACAGCTGACACAGCTGCAGCAACAAACGCAGGAAGGATTGCTGGGGCTCCTTAACATGTTCTCAGGAGGAGCATTTGCCAACGCATCCATTTTTGCTCTGGGGATCATGCCCTACATTAGTGCGTCTATTGTGATACAGCTGCTCAGTGTGGCCGTTCCTTACTTTCAGCGGCTGCAGAAAGAAGGTGAAAGCGGACGCAAAAAGATCAACCAGATCACAAGGTACCTCACTGTTTTCATCACTGCAGCCCAGGCACCTGCCTATCTCGCAAACCTCGTAAGCCAGGTAGGCCCCACGGCAGTTGCCCCCTTTACAATGGAAGGTCCAACGCTGTATTTTTATATATCTTCGGTGATCATTCTGATTTCCGGCACTATGTTTGTAATGTGGTTGGGTGAAAGGATAACCGAAAGGGGAATCGGCAACGGTATTTCCCTGATCATTATGATCGGGATCATTGCCCAGCTGCCCAACGCATTGGGGTTTGAGTTTGTGGCCCGTATGGAAGAGGCGGGAGGAGGCCTTGTTGTTTTCCTTGCCGAGCTCATCATACTGATGACAGTGGTCGTGCTGGTCATCCTGCTTGTACAGGGCCAGCGGCGTATACCGGTACAGTTCGCAAAACGCGTGGTAGGCAACAGGCAGTATGGAGGTGTGAGGCAGTATATACCCCTTAAGGTAAATGCAGCCGGCGTAATGCCCATCATTTTTGCCCAGGCGATCATGTTTATCCCGATCACGCTTGCCGGTTTTTCGGAAGCACTGGGAGGATTTGCCGCTGCCATGTCTGATTTTACAGGTTTCTGGTACAACTTTACCTTTGCCATCCTGATCATCCTGTTTACTTACTTTTATACAGCGATCACGGTAAACCCCAATCAGATGGCAGAGGATATGAAGAAAAACGGCGGTTTTATCCCCGGTGTGAAACCAGGTAAGAGGACTGCTGAGTTCATTGATAATGTAATGTCAAGGATTACCCTGCCAGGCTCACTGTTTCTGGCTTTTGTAGCCATCATGCCGGCACTGGTGTCAATCTTTGGTGTTACAGCTCAATTTGCGCAATTCTTTGGCGGTACATCCCTGCTTATTATGGTAGGTGTGGTACTGGACACGCTGCAGCAAATTGAGAGTCACCTCTTAATGCGTCACTACGATGGTCTGACCAAGTCAGGGCGCATAAAAGGCCGCTCATCACCCATAGGTATGACCGGCTAAAGCTAATGAGAATGATTCATTACAAGACCAAAGAAGAGATTGATTGTATACGCGAAAGTTCTTTACTTGTTGCAAGAACCCATGGAGAGCTTGCCCGGCATATCAGGCCCGGCATAAGCACTTTGGCACTGGACAGCATTGCTGAATCGTTTATCAGGGATCATGCTGCCGTTCCAGCCTTCAAAGGCTATCAGGGGTTTCCATATACCCTTTGTATTTCCCCCAATGAGGTGGTGGTGCATGGATTTCCCGGTGGCAGGATACTCAAGGAAGGCGATATCGTTTCGATCGACTGTGGCGTCCTTCTCAACGGCTATTATGGTGACTCCGCTTACACATATGCCGTCGGCGAGATCAGCCCGGAAAAAAAACGATTGCTGGAAACAACGTACCGGTGTTTGATGATAGGCATTGCAGAAACAAAAGTGGGCAATACACTTGGTGATGTTTCCTGGGCAATCCAGCAAATAGCTGAAAATGCAGGCTATTCAGTGGTCAGAGAACTTGTTGGTCATGGCGTGGGAAAAAGACTTCACGAGCCCCCTGAGCTGCCAAACTATGGCAAACGAGGCAGGGGTGAAAAAGTGAAGGATGGGCTGGTAGTTGCCATTGAACCTATGATCAATATGGGAAACAGGTTTATTGTGCAGGAAAAAGATGGATGGACAATCCGCACAGCCGACAGGAAGCCCTCGGGTCATTATGAGCATACCGTAGCTGTTATTAACGGTAAAGCCGAGCCACTGTCCACTTTCGCGTTCATCGAAGAAGCATTGGAAAAGAACACACACAATACAACCATCATTCGGGAGTAACTATGGCAAAACAACCATCCATACAGCAAGACGGTACTGTCATCGAATCATTGGGCAACGCCATGTTCAGGGTAGAACTTGAAAACGGTCATGTAATCACCGCCCACATTTCGGGGAAGATGCGCATGCACTACATCAAAATACTCCCCGGCGACAAAGTGAAAGTGGAGATGTCTCCCTATGATCTGACCAAGGGTCGCATCACATTCAGGTATAAATAATAAGCACACACAATAAAAACACAGACAAATGAAAGTACAGGTGTCGGTAAAAAAGAGAAGCTCCGATTGCAAAGTAGTACGCAGGAAGGGTAAGGTTTACGTAATAAACAAGAAAAACCCCAAGTTTAAGCAGCGTCAGGGATAAAAACAACACAAAGGAAACAATATGGCACGTATAGCTGGAGTTGACATTCCAAAAAACAAGAGAGGCTTTGTAGGCCTTACATACATTTATGGCATTGGCCAGAGCAATGCATTGAAAATCCTTGAAATAGCCGAAGTTGACCCCTATCTCAAAGTAGAAGAATGGGACGATCAGCAGATCACCAAGGTTCGTAATGTGATCAACGACCACTTCAAGGTAGAGGGTGCATTACGCTCAGAAGTTCAGATGAACATCAAGCGCCTGATGGACATTGGTTGCTACCGTGGCATCCGTCACCGTATCGGGCTGCCTTTGCGCGGTCAGAAGACCAAGAACAATGCGCGTACCCGTAAAGGCAAGAAAAAAACGGTTGCTAACAAAAAGAAGGCCACCAAATAACACATAAATGTAATGATGAAGGTGCATGATGCATCATGCACCTCATGATCAGCAGAATAAACCAACACAAACTATGGCAAAATCAAGCAAGGGCACAAGGGGTGCCAGGAAACGTGTAGCCAAGGTAGAGCCTCAGGGTCAGGCACATATCTTTGCTTCTTTCAACAATATCATTGTGACTCTTACCAATCAACAGGGGCAGGTCATATCGTGGTCGTCGGCAGGTAAGATGGGCTTCAGGGGATCAAAGAAAAACACCCCATATGCTGGCCAGATGGCAGCAGGGGATGCAGCAAAAGTTGCTTATGATCTGGGCTTGAGAAAAGTCAAGGTTTTCGTTAAAGGCCCGGGATCAGGAAGAGAGTCTGCTATTCGTACATTGCATGCATCAGGTCTTGAGGTTACCGAGATCGTTGATGTAACCCCATTGCCACATAATGGTTGCCGTCCTCCTAAAAGAAGAAGGGTATAACCAATTAGTCCCGTTAGTTAATCATCAAAGAATCAGAAAATAACCATGGCACGATATTTAGGTCCAACAACTAAAATTGCCCGTAAGTTTGGAGACCCTATTTTTGGGGCAGACAGGGCGTTTGAAAAGAAAAATTATCCACCTGGCCAACACGGTCAGATGAAAAAGAGAAGAAAGAAATCTGAATACGGTATCCAGCTTCTTGAGAAGCAAAAGGCAAAATATACCTACGGTTTGCTTGAGAAGCAATTTGCCAATACGTTCAAAAAGGCTGTTCGTCAAAAAGGTATTACCGGTGAGATATTGCTCCAATTACTTGAGGCTCGCCTTGACAATGTGGTTTACAGGTTGGGTATTGCACCCACCCGCCGTGCCGCCAGACAGCTGGTTGGTCACCGCCATATTACAGTAAACGGACAGGTAGTCAACATCCCGTCGTATACTCTTCGCCCGGGCGATATTGTTGGTGTGCGTGAAAAGTCAAGAAGCCTTGAGGCTATAGTAGATTCATTGGCTTCACGTTCTTCTGGTTATCCCTGGTTGGAATGGGACAACACCGAACAAAAAGGTAAATTCCTGAACTTCCCTGAAAGGGATTTGATTCCTGAGAACATTAAGGAACAGCTTATCGTGGAATTATATTCCAAGTAATGACCGTTATCTTTTTTAAACAAAAAAAATAAACCAATGGCAATTTTAGCTTTTCAAAAACCGGATAAAGTGATCATGCTTGAATCCGACGACCGTCTGGGAAAATTTGAATTCCGGCCGTTGGAACCTGGTTATGGTATAACTATTGGTAATGCACTCAGGCGAATCCTGTTATCATCACTTGAAGGCTTTGCTGTTACGTCAGTTAAAATAGAGGGCGTGGAGCATGAGTTTTCAACCATCAAAGGGGTAGTAGAAGATGTTACAGAGATAATCCTGAACCTCAAACAAGTTCGCTTTAA
>PWRF01000142.1 GCA_003556325.1 Bacteroidales bacterium
AATTACGAAACTGAAGTCTACTCGCTGGAACAGATTATCAATAATGAAGTAAAGCTAACGGATATTAAGCATCCACTACCATTGTTTAATGACTACTTAAAACGCGGATACTACCCTTTTGGCCTTGAAGATGGACTGGATTTACGTTTAGGGCAAATAATTGTTCAAACATTGGAGACAGATATACCGCAATATGCCAATCTCAATGTAGGAACAAGCCGTAAACTAAAGCGATTACTTTCGATTATAGCTGAAAGTGTGCCTTTCAAACCAAATTTTTCAAAAATATCAGGAATGATTGGTGTGAGCCGAAACTCTTTAGACGATTATTTCTTATATATGGAAAAAGCTGGTCTTATTGGTCAGTTACGAAATGAAACAAAGGGTATTCGCGGATTAGGAAAGGTGAGTAAGGTTTATCTGGATAATACCAACATGGTTTATCATTTGGTTGGGGAAAAATCTAACATTGGGAACATCCGTGAAACTTTCTTTTTCAATCAAATGCGGTTACATAACGAAGTAATATCCTCAGAAAAAACTGACTTTATCATTGATGATTATTCCTTTGAGGTTGGTGGGAAAAACAAACAACAAGCCCACATTAAGCAAGATGGGGAATCATTCTTGGTAAAAGATGATATTGAATTCGGATATCTTAATGTAATACCATTGTGGGCTTTTGGATTAAATTACTAAAAGTCGAAGAAGCAACCTCCACATTACTATTTTTTGTCATATTTGATGATCTGGTTGTTGACTACAGCATAGTTTTTTTTGGGGGCCATGATCTTTATCGGTCCTGGACCATGATTGCCTGCTAGTAAATGGGCGTGGGCTCATCATACGCAATGTCGAAGGTAAGATTTTCCAGGCAGTCGTGATACCGGTCAATCAGTTCTTTTTGATTACGCGCACCGATATATATGTTAGCCAATTCGAAGCTATAGCTATCCTGCCCATATAATTCATTCAGGTGCATCCCCGCTTTTACGTGAACCTTTATTTCGGTGCCCTGGTGCCTTTCCTTTAATGCATCAATTTCCTTTTGAGATGGGGCTTTTTTTACTTTGCCGGGCTCGAATGTCCGAAGCATGAAGTTTGCTGCTATCTTGAAATCCCCTTTGTATTCAAGCGCTTTGGGCCTTCTGCCCAAGGCCAGGTTGAGCATGATTGTGTGGTGCGATACGCCGTGGATTTTCTCAAACATATCCGTATGCGCCTGGGAAATACGCGGATTGATTTCCAGAAGGAAAATATGATTCACCGTAGAGTTGTAAAAAAACTCTATGTTGAACGGGGAGTTGTTGAGCCCTGCCTGGGTGATTACGCGCCTGGCCAGGTCGGCCATCCTGAACTGAATTTCCTGCGGCAGGGAAGATGGGTATTCATACCTGGTGAAGGAGTTATGCATTCCGTCAGTTACCGAATCCACAATGCCATAAATGATCACTTCGCCATCGTACACATAGCCTTCCACGGTACATTGATGTCCTGTGACCGGCGTTTCGGCGATCATGGTTTCCTCCATGCTGGAAAACTCGTGTGGCAGGTTGTAGGCTTTAAACAAATAGTTGAAGGGTTCTGCTATGTAATTGACTTGTTTGCGCACTTCTTTGATGATCTCATTAAACTGGTATTCGCTGTTTATCCTGTATGCAAGAAATGAGCGATATGATTTGATGGGCTTGATCCAGAATGGCGGGATCAGCTCGATTCTCTGGTATGCTTTTTTTTCAAAGGGGTCGAAAGCCTTAAATGCCGGTATGCTGCGGGGGATTACCTTGCTTTGCTCAAGGCGGCTCCAGTACTTATGTTCGCACTTCATTATGCTTTCCAGGCTTGGCGCCGGGATCTTATATTTGTCTGCAATGATGGGCAGGATGGTGCTTCCCGGAAAATCGTAATAGGAAACAATGGCATCAATGCTCCCGTGCTTGTCGATCCTTTCAAAAGCTTTGGCAATAAGCGCCTTGATATCAAGCTTTTCCACCCCACGCATCTCCTGGATGTCGATTGCGGAATGAAAATCGCATTCGCTGGCTTCCGGTAATCGCTGAAGCTTCTCCAGGTTGAATTCGTCAAGCCCGACTACGAATACTTGTTTCTTATGGCGCATGGTGCTTCCTCCAACTAGTCAAACCGGCCTTTTTCAAACTCGCTGACCAGCGCTTTGGCCTTTTCAAAATCTTCTTTGGCCACGACCAGTTTCACGGCTCCCATGCCTGGGGTGGTCAGAAACGGGAACATATTGCCGGTGGCTTCGTTGTTGATGTAGGCGGAAATCCCCTCTGTTTCCAGGATGTTCTTCAGCATTTCAGCCTCCCAAGCCTGCCCGGTAAAAACCAGTTTGGGTTCGGTGTCCTTGTGTGTTGCCATGATTTCTGAATTAAGATTTACCCTGCATTATTCGGGTAACATATCTCCAAGTTAAGAAAAAACCATGTTCATTCTGACCTGGTTGGTTTGTAAAAATCATTTTATGTTGTTTTTTTCAATATTTTTACACGTAAACCCATATTATGGCCCGCGAACTCAGTCTTTGCAGATATTCTGCTATTTGCATCCTTTATTTTCAGCAAAGAGGTCTTCCCGGGCTCTTTTAGCCATAAATCACCTTGACATGCAAAAGCAACTATTTTCTGTTATGCTGATCTTTGCCCTGTCAGCGCAAGTTCATGGGCAGCACAGCGTGCTGTCTGTCGATAGCCTCTTTTTAAACGGGATTGCCGGATTTTACGAACAGGCAGAACATGCAACAGGGCATATCTGGCCCGGTATGGAACTTTCGCCGGTATGCCTTTACAGGGTCAATGGTCCGGCCATTTTATACAACCATCCAAACCCTCCTGAATCATTCGAAAAAATTGCAGACCGGACGTACCTGGGCACCCAGGCTGAACTGCAGCTGATGGGGTCGACCATTACAGAGATCAATGATGTGCCGGTTGCCATTGCCCTCCCTTTATAGGTATTTACCGCAGAATTCATTATCTTTAGAAAAACAGGTCAATAGTTCACGATTGTTTATAAACCAATACCTTAATCGCAATGAAAAAAGTCGGAATTGCGCTGATCATCATCGGCATTATTGTTACCATTTTTAGTGGTATCGCTTTACAGAGAGAGGAAACCGTTGTTGAGGTGGGCGATGTGGAGATCACCAGGGAAGATGACAAAGAGCTCACCTGGCCACGCTGGGTGGGCATTGCTATGATTGGCGGAGGAGTAGTTGTTTTCCTGTTTGGAAGCAGGAAAGGAGCAAAGTAGGGCAGTTTTATTGTCTCATCATGGGGTTTTTTGGTTGAAATAGTCTATCCGGCAGGCGTTTACGGCTCTGGAGGGTCGTTGTTTCTGTTGGCGTATTAGTTGGAATATTATAACGTGTCAATACATACCCAGTGGCTTCGATATTGACTAACACTCAGAAAACGAACCCATTATGAGTATTTACTTTTCAAATAATACTGATTTGAGCCTGTCAATTCTTCTGGCCTCCACCCTTACCTGCTTTATATGCCCGTAATTCATCAACAGGTAGGTTAAAGGGTTATAAAAATTACCCGGTAATCTTTTCATTACCGAGGTAATGCTGTAAAACCTTTTTCTTGCATTGATTTTACCCATCTGTAACTCGTAATGAGTCATGTTTTCGGGCTGAAAAACAACAGTATTATGATCATAATATCTCCAATCGGTGGTTATCAGGCGGTTTTCTTTTTTAAAATCGTTGTGAACCTTTGTACCGGGATAGGGAGTTAATACATTGAAGGAG
>PWRF01000025.1 GCA_003556325.1 Bacteroidales bacterium
CGTGTGTCAATGGCAGCTACAAAGATATCAGCCTCATAATGGCTGCCGGTCATTACGATTTCACTTTTCGGAACGATGGCCGCGGTGACGTCATCGAAACGGAACTGCCCTGCGGTAATAAGGTCAAAGAGCATGTTGATGGCGTCAAAGTGCACGTTTCTGACCTCGGTAACAAGCCGGCTCAGGTTGGTGGCTACTGCTACAGATATCACCCTGTCGAAGGTAAATTCCTGCCAGCTGACCGTACGGTCGCGAACCCTGAAGGGCCCTTCCACGTCCAGTGCCATTTTCAGTTCCTGGTCGTGCAAGGCCAGGATGCTGTCAATCTCACTTTTGAAATGGATAATTTTTTCTCTGAGGATGTATGCACGCGTGCCGGGTCCTCCATCCCTGGCGCCGGGGTCGGTACTTCCCTCAACGAGCCAGAAGCGTGATGAAATGCTGTAATTATCTTTGCGGCGGCTGTCATCGAGGTCCAGTGTGTCCGCTTCTTCAAAAGAAATGTTATTGACCTCCGCCAACATCAGGGTTCGCTTGGTCAGAATATAGTGTACAAGCGAATCGGCCAGTTGGCCTACGTAGAGTGCCTCACCATAGAACGGTTGCACATGGTCCTCGGAAAAATTCGCTCGTTGTTCTTCAAAATCATAATATACAGACTCCACTTTCGCCTCAAAGTTCCTGTTTGTCTCCTGGATGCTTCGGTCGATCAGAGGGAAGGAGTCAAGCACTTCCACTGATACGTTCAGAGCCATCAGGGAGAGAAAGATCAGGTACATCAAGCCGATCAGTTTCTGCCTGGGGGTTTGTTTTCCACCTGCCATAATATCCTGTCTTAGATGTTTGCTTCAGAGCAAACACACATGGTTTTATCTGTTAACGTTAAAATTCATAGCGGAAAGCATGTTACCGTAAACGCTGTTAAGTGCTTCGATGTTTTTGGTAAGCTTTTCCATTTCTTCTTTGTACTTAAGGGCGCTTTCTGCTGAGGAGCCGATGTTGTCGACAACGTTCTCCATGGCGTCCTGGTACTTTTTTGCTGTTTCGGCTTGCTTGCTGGCTGCCTGCATTTGCAGCTCATAGGCTGTGTTCAGTGCCGACAGGTTTTTGGTCAGATTCTCTGAGGCATGAGCGCCGTCCTGGGCTTTCCGTGCAGACTCCGAATATGCCTCATTCATTTGGTTCAGAGAGTTCACGGCAGTATGAAGATTGTTGTTATACTCTTCTGATAAACTGAGGTCATGCTTCAGGTATTCAGCTTTGTTTTTATAGGACTGGCTCAGCTCAAGAACTGACTTTGATGCCGTTTCCATATTCTGGATATACTGGTTGGTTGCTACTGTGGCATTGCTGAGGTCTGCCAGGCGTGCAGCGTTTTCACTGAGGTTACGCAGCCCTCTGCCCAGGTTGTTTATCAGCTCCGGGCCAATATCGGCTTCTTCCATCAGCTTATCCAGGTTGGAGGAAAGGGTGATATTTTGTTGGGTGGCTACCCCTGCTACGGCTTTTCTGCTTTGCGGCGGAGCTTCTCCCTCGATGCCTGCCAGCTCCGGATAAACGAGGCTCCAGTTCGGCTCTTCGGGGATGTCTTCGAATGCCGAGAAAAAGAACACCAGTGCCTCAACGCCCATTCCGATAACCAGGGCGTAATCGGCTCCGGGCCAGTGCATGATCTTAAACAAAGCACCAATAATTACGGCGGAGGCACCCCAGCCGTATAATCTTGACATGAAAACCTTCCATGCTTTTTTTCTTGCAAACTTCATTGTCTAATGTTTTATTCTTTGTTTTTAGCTCAATTTATTACCAAACGTTTGATGCTGCCCGGCCTGCTTCCCGTGAAACCCCGGGATAGCTTTGGACACTTCTGAATCCAATGTAAGACTTTGCTGTATCCTGGTATTCGTAGGTCCTTGTACTTACCTGGAGGAAATACCCGATGTCTTTCCATGATCCACCGCGCACCACCTTTCTGCTCATGGATATGTGGTCGGTGGCCGGGTCAAATTCGTGCTGGAAATCCGGGCTCATGTCTGTCCCGAAATAGTAGAACGACTCGTCATATGCGTTTCGGGTCCATTCGGAGACGTTCCCTGCCATGTCGTAAAGGCCATAATCGTTGGGGGGGTAGAATCCGGCGATGGTGGTATACATAGCCCCTGTGGCTGTATAGTCCCCGCGAAGGGGTTTAAAGTTTGCCAGGAAACATCCGTCTTCGTCTCTCGTATAGGGTCCGCCCCAGGGATAAGGGCTGAGTTCGAGCCCGCCACGTGCTGCATACTCCCATTGAGCTTCCGAGGGCAGTTCGAAGTCCATGGCAAAAGGTCTGTCACGGCCTGCCAGGTAGCTGTTCAGGTACTGAGTCCTCCATACGTTGAAAGCCCGCGCCTGCTCCCAGTTTATTCCCACTACAGGGTAATGGTCAAAGGTGGGGTGCCAGAAATACATTTTCGCATAGGGCTCATTGTATGCATAGGTAAAGTCCCTTATCCAGACCAGTGTGTCGGGATAAATATGTGTATCATGTTCTGTTATGAAATCACGCCGTGTTATCCCCAGTTCCCTCCGTTCATGAGGGGTGTATCTTGCTGCTTCCCGGAGGTCTATGGTATAATAGCGGTATACGAGCCTGTCGACATCGATTTCGCGGCGCCTGAAGAAGCGTTCTCCTTCATCAAGCCGGTAAAGCCCCAGGTCGATAAGTGCCTGCAGTACTTCGTCATCATCCCAGCGGATCCGTGCATCGTGGTTATAATATGGGGGGTTGTCAATGGGGTTTCCAAACTCATCATCAATATCAAGAATGTAGTCATCGAAAGTCGCGGGATCCCACTCATACAACATCTGTCTTGCTATGGAGTCTCTCACCCAGTGAACGAACTGCCGGTACTGGTTGTTTGTGATCTCTGTCTCATCCATATAAAAAGCCGGGAGGGAGACTGTGCGGGATGTTGCGTTCTGGGTATACGCGATGTCTTCATCCGATGGTCCCATGGTGAAGCTTCCCATAGGGATGTACACCATTCCGGGGGGGTCTGCATATTCTGCTGTTGGCCTGTCCTGCACACCAATTACGTGGCCCCTGTCGCCTCTTACGCCGCATCCGGCTAATACAATCACGGCAAGCAAAAACAATACAAGTCTTATCATGGTTCCTTGAGTTATATGTCGGTTGTGGATTTGTGGTGCCCACCGCCGAATGTACTATCTTTTTTCCTCAATCGATTTGCAAAATTACAAAAATCTTATATTTCGTTGTGTTTTCTCTATACGATCCAGTCCAAGATCGAAACAATACTGCAACATTACCTCGTGTGTTCCGTAGCTTCTGCCCATCCTGCCCAGCGGAGAGGTGGTAATGTCATACGAATAGCCGATGCTTATCTGGTCCAGCCTCACTCCAACCATAACAGCCACAGCGTCCTGAGGTCTATATGTAACGCCTCCCCAAAAACGGTTATTGTATGTGACCAGGGTGTTCAGGTCTACCTGGAAAGAGTTCAGGTCAGTTTTAAACAGTATATTCGGACTGAGCTCATAGTTGCGGTTGCCCGGCAACACGTAGTTGTATCCGGCACCCATGTACACGTGGCGATGGAGCGAAAAATCACTGTCTCCAAGGCTTCCCGTTGCCTGTCTCAGCTGTGAGACAGACAATCCCGCCCATGCTTCGTCATCCAGCATATAAAAGCCCCCAAGCGAAAAATCAACAAAGATGCTGTTTTCCTCGCCGGTTTCCAGGAGGGGGTCGCTGCCATCAAGGGGGTTGAG
>PWRF01000340.1 GCA_003556325.1 Bacteroidales bacterium
GGTAATTCCCCGCGATTGCGGGAAAAGGCATAAATGATATGGTCTTTTTCAAGCATTTTTGCAAGTGCAAGGCCAATTCCTGAGCTTGCACCGATTATGGCAATGTTTTGCATCTGTTTGTAATTTTGCAAAATGTAATTAGTCAGTTATTTTGCTTATGATCTTGGTGGTTTTTTGGTTCCCGCAGAGGCTCGCTGAGGATTTCGCTGAAGCTCGCAGAGGTATAATACGTGGGTGATGATTATCTCCGTGGAGGTAAAGACGTTATCCTCATTAATACAACAAATTAGTTGCCGGAAGGTTTAGCGGAGGTTGTTCGCAAAAGGATGGTCCAGAAAAGAATTGCAGCGTAAGAAAGAAAAAAGTGCTGTGTGGTAGTCGGATAACAGGTGGTCATTAGTTATTTGTGGTTTATTCAGTTTTGGCTTTTTCCTCTACTTTTTTAAAAGTCAAAGCCAGGTCACCCAGTACGATTAATAATGCCAGGCAACCCAGAATAGCTGGTATGATGTAAACATTTTCATATGCCAGGCCAGAAAACCAGTGACCAAAAACAGGTGAACCAAGCCAGGCTCCTATCCATCCAAAAATCACTTTGGAAACAAATGAATCAAAACCGGACCTGATTTGATACTTAAAACCGTAATGCATGATTGCAGCGATCACAATACTGATGATCAATAGTATTAAAAAACTTATAAAGTTCATTCCTATCATAATTTTTCCTCCTCTTTTTGGTGATTACTAATACATAAAAAAGATATTAAACACACAGCACTTTTTCTATTTTAAGCATGAGGCTATGCCCTATTTGATCATATCCAGACATTTGAACTGGTTTAGTTTTATTCAAATATATTACATAATCAGATTAACCACAATTAATTAACATTCTTTATATTGTATTTGTTTGGGACGTATTTGTCACAGGTTTTCCGCAAATCTTTTGTATTATTGTGTTAAGAAAGCCTGATCCCAATGCCTTTAAAAATTCTAGCTGCATCAGACCTCCACCTTGGCCGCAAATCTGCTGATCTGCATCATGATCAGGCAGTAGCTTCTGCTGCTTTTACCTGGAACAATATGGTAGATTATGCTGTGCGGACACCTGTTGATTTGTTTTTGCTTTCGGGTGATATTGTGGATGAGGACAACCGCTATTTTGAGGCGCTTGGCCCGCTCCAGGAAGGCTTCGACAGGCTTTCCAATGCAGGCGTTCCGGTAGTGATGGTTGCCGGAAACCATGATTACGAGGTGTTGCCACAGCTCGTTGCTCACAGGCAATGGAAGAATGTGCACCTCCTGGGCAAGGATGGCCAGTGGGAATACATCAACCTGCGCATAAAAGACCTGGATATCGGGCTGGCCGGCTGGTCGTTCCCCCAAAGGCATATTTCCTATAATCCGCTGCTTTCTTTTGACGCCATATCCGGGGATATCCGTCAGGATGCACTGAATATTGGTATTTTGCATGGGGATCTTAACATGCGGGAAAGCCGATATGCTCCATTCCGCCTGGCAGACCTGAGACAGCATCCTCTTAACCTTTGGCTGCTTGGGCATATTCATAAGCCTGACTTTTATGGAGATGACACCCCCATTGTTGCTTATCCGGGATCGCCACACGCCCTGAGTGCTGCCGAGCCAGGCCTTCATGGACCGATGCTGTTTACCATCCATGGTAAACATGACATCCGGCACGAAACATTGCCTATGTCAGCTGCCCGCTATGAAGATGTGGCGATAGAATTGCAGGAGGGCATGTCTGGCGATGATTTTCGTGCGGAGCTCAACAAAATGCTGGACATTCAAATGGATCGCCTGGCAGAGGAGTTGGATGATACGAAGCACCTGATCTTTACCTTACGGCTGAAGGGCCATCACGAAAAGCCTGAGGACATTTATGCCTGGGCCACTGAAAGTCTTGATTTTTCTCAGTCTGCCGGCAACACAGTTGTCAGCATCCGCAAGGTTCACCATACGGTCGAACCAGCTCTCGGGGATCTGCATGAGCTGTCTGCCCAAGCCTCTGTTGCAGGCCGGCTGGCCAGGGTTATTCTCAGTATTGAGAAAGAGGCCGGCAATGAACTGGTAGAGGAGATGCTTGATGCATGGCAGCGTAAGGCAGGCCAGCTGAATGTGGCCGACACTTATGCTCCCCTGCGCCAGGCAGAACGTTTGCCTGGGACAACCCGGGAGGAGGGGCTTGCACACATCCTGCAGGAGAGCAAAAGACTGCTAAGCCATATGCTCAGACACAAAGACACGCCACAACACTAATTATCCTGCAACTATGACCCACAAAAAACCTTTGCTTATCGAGGAACTTGAGGTCACCAGGCTGCCTGGAATGCCCCGCGGCATCGACAGGGATGCCTTTACGGGCCTTGCCAGGCATATCAATATCGTGGCCGGTCCGAATGCCTCCGGGAAAAGCTCTGCTGCCAGGCTGATCGGCGACATGCTATGGGCAAGGGGAAAAGCAGGGGCCAAAGCACGGATGAAGATCCACATTGAAAAGGATAGCTGGGTCATTCACCAGGATGACCGTCACCGCAAGGTGGAACACCTTCAGGGCATGCAGGAATTGCCTCCCTTGCCGCCGGCCGAGGTGGCCGGCATGTATTACCTTGCCATGCACAAGCTGGTCTCAGACAGCGATACGCATATTGCCAGGGATATCATTCGCCAGATGGCAGGTGGTTACGACCTGGAATGGTCTGTTAGCCAACTCGACTATAATGGGGGTGTAAAAAGGGCTACAATCGCGGAATACAAGAACTTCAGAAAAGCGGAAAATAATGTAAGGGAAATCAAGGCAAGGCAGGAAAGGCTTAAACGCGAGGAGGATCGTCTGGCAGTGCTCGGCGAGGAGCTCAGGAACGCACTGGATTCACTTTCCCACCAGGAAATGTATGAAAAACTGGTGCAGTACCTGGAAGCCAGGATAGTCCTGGAACACAAACAGCGACACGTTGCCGGCTTTTCAGATAAGCTGGAGAAGTTTACAGGGAGCGAAAAACAGCAGGTTGATGACCTGGATGAAGACATTATGAAGGCGGAGGAACGCAAGGCAGCGGCATTGCGGGAAAAACAACAGAATGAGGAAGAGTTGAAACAGGTACCCCTCCCCGGGGAAGGCGTGCAAAAGGAAGTGTTGTATGAACTGGAGCAAAGACAGCAACTTGCAGCATCCTATGAGCAGAAACTTGAAAAAAACCTGGAGGATACAGCTGCTGCCCGGGAGGCTCTTGAAAAGTCAGTAAAACATGTTGACCCGGAATTGGACCAGGTTGATTGGGAAGGGATCAGCCTGAAGGATACCGGCGATCTGCACAAATATATGCGGGAATATCATCAGCTTGAAAGTGAAAAGCATTTCATTGAAACAGAGGTGTCAAATTTGAAAGCTGAACTTGCTGATTTCCAGGATGCTGATGCAGCAATTCTGCAGGAAGGCATCAGTACGCTATCAAAGTGGTTGCATGAGGCGCAAAGCACCTTTGGGGTGGCGCCCCGGTGGTATTATTTGCTGGCAGCTCTTGGGCTTGCTTCCCTGCTGGCAGCCATTCCTTTCGGATGGTATGCGCTGGCCGGTATTGTTTTGATGGCAGGGGTTTTTATACTTGGCTTAAAAGAGGCAAAACAGCGTCAGCCAGAGGTAAGAAAGCAAGATTATGAGCAGACGGGACTGCCGGTACCTGAAACCTGGAGCATAAAAGATGTCACCCAGCGAATAGATGACCTTGTGAGACAACTTGAA
>PWRF01000079.1 GCA_003556325.1 Bacteroidales bacterium
AAGGTCCTTCTGAGAATGAGGATGGTCAAATGCTCGCAAATCCTGTCCTGTGCCGCACAATAACAAAACAGTCATAGTGACCATCATCCCTTTATTGGTTCCAACATGATTGAACACTATGATTTATTTTATATCAATTCTGATTTTTTCTGTCATTATTGGCATCACCCCCCTCTCGCCGGGTAGAGGGAATCGCCCTTCCCCCATCATTTAACGGTCATCAAATACCACATACCCCAACCGTAGATGATCGCATAAAACACAACCATGAACATTAACCGCATCACCCTAAACCAAGCTGCTATCCTTCGATAACGATGGGCTGCCTGAAACACCGCCAACAGGTCACGTATTTCATTGACCAACACCTGCGAAAACTTGCGTGCGATCGGCGAACTTTCCTGCCGAAAGGAAAAGCCCACATCAGCCACCTTCAACGCGATCCCGTCATTAAAGCCATCACCGACCATGGCCACATTCGTTTGCCGATTTTGCAAAAGCCGCACCAAAAGCCCTTTCTGTGATGGGGACAACCTGGCAAATATGGCACAGTACCGCATTTGCCGCCTTATTTCATTAAAGCTCATCCGGTTTAACATGGCACCCGTCAGGTACCCTTGGTCAACTTTCCCAATACCGCTCTGTTCAGCAGCCCAAACAGCTGATTCCGGGCTGTCCCCGGTTAGCAGCAGCGAGCGAATGCCGAGATCGGAGACGTAATTGATCACATCACTCACACCGGGTTGCATCGTGTTTCTGAATTGCAACACACATAGAATAGTAAAGTCGTTTGACTCCAAGGCAGATTTGTTGGTGGCATACGCCAGGGTAATCGTTTTATGTCCCGAGCGATCGCTCTCATTAACCACATTGCGATAATGTATTAGATAATCAGCACCGATCTTTTTCGTCTCGCCATTCAGCGTGGTAAAAAATCGGCAGTGTGTTCGCACAATTTTTGGATCACCCTTCATCAAATACAACACACCCTCCTGAGGATGCTTGTATCCACAAATCATGTAGCGGCTTTCTGAAGAAAAGGGTTGATCATATACGCGATCGTAAACTTCCAGCATCCGGTCAATCTTAGCGCCCTGCTCCTGGGCAAAACGAATCATTGCCCGGTCAAGTGGATGCCCCGAGTCAATCCGCTCGTAAAACCAGGTGTCATGGGTCAATGCACAGGATTTGATCACCATGTCAGAGGTAAAGGCATCCAGGTTTTTTAATCCATCGCTTACCTCAACCACCCCCCCGGAAAAAACCAGCTGGCTTATTTTTGTCTCCCGTGTGGTTAACACGCCCGTCTTATCAAAACAAATCAAGTCAATGTCCTTGACTTCCCTAAAGGCTTTCATTGAACTGAACATGATCCCGGAATGTTTCAAAGATGTGCTTAACAACCGGGACAGCAGCTGCTGATGAAGATCGCCATGCTTCATAAAGAAAAAGACTGCACTCAATAACAAGTAGCAGGACAATCCCAGCACAACCCGGTCAGTGAACAAAATTAGCAGGGGAAGTAAAGGTAAGGAAAAAATCAGCCACCAGATATCCTGTTTTGCAAACCATTTGACCCGCTCTTCCCCCAGACTAGAGACCTCCTGCTGGAAGACCTTACCATACTCGGTTTTAGCCCCAACAGCCCGAACTATTCCTTTGCCCGATCCCCTAACCACCCGCCCACCCTTGTAAAGGGTTGGGTCATCATCATCCACGCCTACACCCACTGGCAAGAGCTCACCAGTCAATTCAAAGGTGTCAACCTCTAAACCACTCGCCTGAATCAACGCCAGGTCAGCTGGAACCTCATCCCCTGTTTGCAGCACGACCACGTCACCAACCCCCAGGTCCGATTCGTCCACAGTGATGATGTTTCCATTTTTCTCGATAGTTATAGGGTCAGCAGTCATTAATCTTTTCTAAGCGTGTTAATAAGCCAGCACAAGCAGAAATCAATCCATTAAGTGATCCACACAGTTGATTGACTCGATGATGGTTCTTTCAGTGCTGTAATCAATAACGTTGATTGCGCATGGTTCTTGCCCGATATGCCATAACCGGTTCAAATCTGCCTCGAGGAGGCCCAGCAGCAGCGCTCGAATGACCACTGTATGGCTGATGAGGACGATCTCCTGGTTGTCATGCCGCTCAGTCAGCTCAGAAAAAGTGGTCAATGCTCGCTGCTGCACGTCAATCAATCTGTCTCCGTTCGGGAAATGAACTGTGCCGGGTAATCGAAACCAGTTTTCAACCGACTTCGGCCACCGCTCCCGGGCAGCATCCGGTGTTAACCCCTGCCAATCCCCGTAATCAATATCCGTAATGCCAATCTCCGGCTCTACAGCCAATCCACACGCAGCAGCAATACGTTCAGCTGTTTGGCGTGCACGCGCTAAGGGACTGCTGTAAACAGCAGCAGGGCGCCAGCGTTTCACAATCTGCTGGCCGGTTTTTTTTGCTTGCTCCATACCGGTTTCATTCAGCGGGATATCATACTGGCCCCGAAACCGTTCAACCCGGTTCCAGGCTGTTTCTCCATGTCGCACAAAGATCATTTTTACTGCCATTTTTTTCCTTCATTGATCAATTGAGGTAACGCAGTGATGTACCTATTACCTAATATTTTCTGTAAACGTTATTCAGGACGGCTCACCATTCACTACGAAGTCCCCGAAGCGTCGAAGACTCCCGCAGCGAAGCGAGACGGAGAAGCGGAGTGGGATTCACCATTCACTCTCTCTCAAACACCTCTTCAAAAACATCCTCTGCAAAGCTGGTGCGCAGCGGCTTGCCCTCCAACAGCTTGAAGGTGCGGGTGCCGTCTTCTTTGCGTTCAGCCCGCAAGAACAGCGTGTCCTCCCGGTGATCATGGTTAAATGCATTGGCCAGTTCATACATGTGGGTCACGAAGAAGATTTTGATGTCCTGGTCTAGCAAGGCCGCCAGAACTTGCCGGGCAATCTCAGACCCCTCGCGCTCGTTGGTGGCTGAAAAGGATTCGTTGAACAGGATCACGGCATGGGGTGCAATCCCATCAATGATGGCGCTCATCCGGCTCAGTTCCTCATCCAGCTTGCCGCTCTTCATCGTCTCATCTTCCTGGCGTTTAAAGTGCGTAAAGAGCCCCTCGCACAAATTGGCCGAAAAGGAATCAGCAGCCACAAACATGCCGGATTGCATCATCAATTGGGCAATGCCTATGCTGCGTAAGAAGGTGCTTTTACCGCCCTGGTTGGCGCCCGTAATGATAAACAGTCCCCGGTCATCCCCATTGAGATCATTGCCCACCACTTCTTCATCCTTCGTCAAAGCCAGGCAAATCTCACGCAGGCCGCGACAGTGATGTGCATTTTCACCAGGTGCAAACAATTCTGGTGTAGTGACCGGGCAGTTCAATGCTTCAAGCCGGTCGTACAGGTTCAGGCAGCCAACATAAAATGCCAGCTCCGTCCGCAGGTTGAGGAAAAAGGATTCGATATGCTCAGCAGATTGAGCCAGCGCATTGGCCGCCTGGTTCAAGCCCCGATCCTTCAGCTCAGAAAGCGCCCGGTTGCCCGCCTGGTCGCGCGGGTCAACCATAAAAGAGGTGGCCCTCACCTTGACCGACAGTTTATAGTAAATGTTCTTCAGGAAACTGCGATACTTCTTTTTTGGTCGGCGCAAATTATACGCTTCGCCCTGGTTGCCCTGGCCGAGCTGGGCACTGATCCACACACCTGATGATTTAAAGGCCAACAGGCTCAA
>PWRF01000037.1 GCA_003556325.1 Bacteroidales bacterium
TATGACGATAACTACCGGCATAGATACTATGAAATGGCTTATGAAGCCTGGCAATACTTGTTTGAAAGCTGCCCCAGGGTTACAATTAATATTTATATCCATGGTGTAAACATGCTAAGGTATTTTCTTAACGAAACGGACAACCCTGAAAGAAGAGATGGCCTGGTAGACAGCCTCATGATGGTGTATGAACAGCGCATAGAGATGTTTGGTGAGAGAGGAAGGGTGCTCGGCCGGCAAGCCGCCGACCTCTACCGGTTCCGCCCCAATGACGTGCAGAAACTCTTCGACCTCACCGAAGAAAGTATTGAGATAGAAGGCATGAATACAGGCGCTGATGTACTTCTCATCAACTTTCAGTCGACCATACGGCTGGCAGAAGCAGGGGTTAAAGAGATGGACGCCATCCTGGAAAGATATGAGCGCAACTCCGGGATCATCGAATATAACCTGGAGCATAACCCGGAAGACGAACGTTTTTACAGGCCGGCCATGAACAACATAGAGGCCATGTTTGAACCCTATGCTACCTGTGAACACATTACACAGCTCTATCAGCCACGCTTTGAGGAAGCCCCCGAAGACACCGGATTGCTCAAAGAGATTGTGAGCCTGCTGGATGGTGCGGGTTGCCGCGACGAAGAGTTCTATTACGAGGTGAATCACCAGCTTCATCAGTTAGAACCCACGGGCGATCTTGCCTTTTTGATGGGCCGCCTGGAGCGCGAACGGGAGAATTACAGCCAGGCCGTAGGCTACCTTCAGGAAGCGGTCGACATGTACAGGGAAGAAGACGAAGAAGCCAACCGGTCGCAGATTTTCCGCTCCTACTGGCAGATGGCAGAGATCACCTACCGTCGCCTGGAAAACATGCCCAGGGCAAGAAAGTATGCACGCGAAGCCAATAACGTTGAACCCAACGACGGCCGCCCGCTGATCCTGATCGGTGAGATGTATGCTGCCAGTGCAGACAATTATGGCAACGATGAATTCACAGGGCAAACGGCGTTCTGGGTTGCCGTAGACAAATTCGAACGCGCTGCCAGCGTGGCCGAAGACCCCTCTGTACAGGAACGTGCCCGCGAACTCGCCAGGACCTACAGGCAATATTTTCCGGATCGTGAAACCATCTTTTTCCATGGCTACGACACCGGCGACACCTATCGATTCGAGTGCTGGATCAACCGGCATACAGAGGTAAGGCCACGATAGCCCCGGGATGGTAAACATGGCAAAGTCTTCCCGGACTTTGTTCAACATGGTATAGCCTGTCCGGCAACTTCGGGATGGACAATGCGGCAGTTTTAGGTTCTATGTTAACATGTAAAAGCAGCAAATATACAGGCACTTGAAATGACCTTTGACAGGCCCGGATCCTTCTCCCAAAAAATTGGCATTGAGAAAGGCAACGCGCATGAGGCCGGCTGAAAGAAGAAGGTTTGCTACTGTTGGTTTTATTCGTGGTTTACTATATCATTACTCATCAGGAACGAGCCTGAAGAACAGCCCGGGATCTTCTGTAACAACATAAAGGTACCCGTCGGGACCTTGCTGGATCAGCCTGAACCGGGCAAAACCTTCAAGGAGCCTTTCGGTGTCTGCAACCTCCCTGCCTTCAATGACCACCCTGTGGATATGCCGGGCTACCAGCGAGCCGATCATCAGATCTCCCTGCCATTCCGGGTACTTGTCACTGGTTACGATCCCCAGCCCGCAAGGGGCTATGGCCGGAGTCCAGTGTGTGACGGGAGGTATCTTGCCAGGCAACGTGCTGTCGGGGGTAATGATGGTCCCATCGTAATTCAGCCCGAACGTAGCAAGTGGCCAGCCGTAATTTTCGCCTTTGAAGATGATATTGAGTTCGTCCCCTCCTTTGGGCCCGTGTTCGGTTGCCCACATATCACCTGTTTCGGGGTGTATGATCATGCCTTGTATGTTGCGGTGTCCGAGAGTCCATATTTCCGGTAAGGTGTCGGGACTGTCGACAAACGGATTGTCGGGAGGTATGCTTCCGTCATCAAACAGGCGTATGACTGTACCATTGTGGTTATCGGCCTCCTGTGCGGTGTCCATATCACCCCTGTCACCAATGGTGGTAAACAGGTAATTCTGGTCGTCAAACACAATCCGGCTTCCAAAGTGTTGTCCAGCGGGAGCCAGCGGGTGTCCCTGGAATATCTCTTCAAAATCAGTGAGGTGATCTTCCTGTAATCGCCCTCTTCCAATGGTGGTATTTCCGGCATCGGGGCCCGGTGCAGTATAAACAAAATACAACCACCCATTCTCTTCATAATCAGGATGCCTCACCACGTCAAGCAAACCGCCCTGTCCATGGGCCCAGATCTCCGGTAATCCACTTACAGGTTGCTCTCTCAGCTCGCCATTTTCCCACACTCTCAGCCTGCCAGGCCTTTCTGTGATCAGCACGCGGCCATCAGGTAAAAACTCCATGCCCCATGGATGTTCTAGGCCGGTAGCCAGGGTGTCTACAGAGAAGCGTAAGCTGCTGTTAACATCCTTGTTATGATTCTGTGTGTCGCATGATAAGATTGTAAAAGCGGTGAATAACAAAATCGTAATCCGTGCAAGCGTTCCCATGATTTTTTGTTTTAAGGTTTACAATTGGACTGGTTTCCATAACACCTCAAACAAAGTTCGTCAAGTTTTTTGTCTTTTGCAACAAAACCTGCCTGCATCTGGTTGGAAATCAGGCTTAGTGCGATTGACGGGGAGATCTGTCCTATGGCACAAAAAGGTAATAAGGGCATACCTGAAGACTTATTCACTGCTTTTTTTCCTGTACATGTTCACGCCCCGGTTGTATAGTGTCATATGAGGCAGCTCTTCAAGGGGAAACGGCTCATGGTTCCCAATGAGCAGGAAACCACCATCGGTAAGTTTGCCGGTGATCTTTTTGAACAACTCCAGCGCCTTTTCATGCGTGTAATACATCCCGACAAGGTTTTTGCAGAAGATCAGGTCAAAAGGGCCTTCGGGCATTGTATGGCGAATATCCTGCTGAAGGAAAGTAACCATGTCGCAGATCTTCCGGTTCAGGCAATATTCCCCTTCCTTTTTCCGGAATGACTCCGCCCGGATTGACCGGGGAACATCTTTGATACAACCGCCGGGGTAGCAGGCATCAGCTGCACGCTGCAACATATGCTCATCAATTTCTGTGGCAATGATCTCTATTTCCTGCTGCGGTACTTTTTTTGAGACCTGGTAATGCCACAACAGCGCCAGGCTGTAAGGCTCCTCACCTGAGGCGCTTCCGGCAGACCAGCAGCGCAAGGCACGCCGTTCCTCCAGCGCACGTTCTGCCAAATCAGGCAATACGTCATCACCCAGTATCTCCCAGGATCTGTAATCCCTATAAAACCTGGAAATGGTGATGCGCGTGAAGACATCCAAAACACGCCATTCCTCCGGATGTTCCTCTATATATCTTCGGTACGCTGTAAACCCGGACAGATGAAGCTCAGCGATGCGCTTCTGGATTCTTTTGCACACCTGCTTCCTGACTTTTCTATACCCTCTGCGGCGTAACCCCATGCGGGGAAGCACCCATTGCAGAAATTGATGACATTCATTTGTGTTACTCATCCTGAAGCCCCTTTTTGTGATCAGGAACCGGCAAATGATAAGCCTGACCCTTAGTATCCGGGATTGAAGCACCTGACAAAGCTACAAAATAAAACAGGGAGACAGCCGGCGCCTGCTGCAGCGAAGAGCCGGGCACAATCCATTTACCAGGAATGCCGGCAGACTGCCCTGATCCGGGAACGCTTCAGCATACTCACAGAAGATTGGCCGTGCTAAAGTGTAGCATTTCTTACTCACCTGTGTAATATTTTCTATAGGCTGTTTTCTTTCATTCCGTATGAATTATTGAAATTTTCAGGCCACGAGTAAGTGCATTACATCCTTACAAACAGGAATTTACCCCTGGCAGCTGAGAGCCCTGCAAAACAATTGGAATGTTATTTGATAGCATAATAGTGCGGGCAAACCATTTTTATGAACCATCATGTCCAATGCATAAGCGGGTTTGACGTTTGCCCGGGTTCATGGTTATAATGTCATAATCAACCTGAACATACTTTTGCAACCCGCATTTGGATAGGAACCTAAAAGGAGCAACATTATGGACATTAAAGAAGAATTTGACGCGAGAATTCAAAAACTTGAGAGCTTCATTGAAGACAGGGGATTGGGCTCCAAACAGTTAAAGCGAGCCAAGAGAATCCAGAAAAATGTGAATGCAACGATCTTCCTTGGCGGTCTTATCATTGTTGCCGGAATTGCGATCTGGGCGCTTAACAGGGACTAAGGCTGATATTCTTTCAGCCTTTCCAGCATGGTGGGGATCAGCTCAGATACCGTGGGGTGGGGGATCACTGAATCCCTGATTACCGTATAGGGGACATCCGCATACATGATATTCAGGATGCCGCTGATGATCTCATCTGCTCCCACTCCGAGTATGGATGCGCCCAGGACCTTTCCGGTGCGTGAATCCACGATCACACTCATGGAGCCATTGGTTTCTCCTTTTTCGCCTGCACGGGACACCTTTTCCATAGGCATTTTTGCCTCTGAAATTTTATGCCCTTTTTCTATGGCCTGGGCTTTGGTGAGCCCGGCACGTCCAAGCGGTGGGTCGGTGTACAGGCAATATGTGGGTATGCGGTCGGTAACCTTACGGCTTGTGCCGGAAAACATGTTGCCGGCCACAATCTCAAAATCATTGACCGCCGTATGGGTAAATGCCCCCCTGCCGTTGCAGTCGCCCAGTGCATACACACCCTTTATGTTGGTTTCCAGGTAGTCATCCACAATGATAAAACCCCTTTTGTCGGTCTTTATGCCTCCTGCCTCCGGGTTGATGGTATCTGTATTGGGCGTTCTTCCGACGGCAATTAACACATGAGAGCCGGTGATCTCTGGCTCTCCCTCATCACAGTCGAGCCTGATGGTCACCGAGCCGTCTTTGTTTTGCACGCCCAGTACGCAGGTTGAATTTAGGCGAAACGAAATCCCCTCATCTTTCAAAAACGCCAGGATCTGCTCACTGATCCCGTCTTCCTCGTGACCTATAATTTTTGGTGCTTTTTCCACAATGGTCACCTTGCTTCCAAACCGCCTGAACATCTGCCCGAATTCAAGTCCCACGTAGCTCCCGCCTATAATGACAAGGTGTTCGGGAAGCTTCCCGAGCTGCAAAATGGATTTATTCGTGAGATAGTCCAGGTGTTCCAGGCTTTCAGGTATCAGTGCCCGGGCACCTACATTGATATAGATTTGTTCAGCCTGTAATTCGTTGTGGTTCACGGAAACGGTTTTTTCAGCGGTAAAGCGTGCCTCGCCGGTAAACACAGTGATGTGTTTTTCATCGTCCAGGCCTTTCCTTATGCCATCAGAGGATTTTTTCACCAGGGCATCCTTGCGCGCCTTCACCTTCTTCAGGTCGACCGACACCCCTTCAGGAATGCGTACCCCAAGGTCTTCGCCATGACAGGCATCCCACATTCTCCTGGCACTGGCTACATAGGCCTTGGTAGGGGTGCATCCGTCATTCACGCATGTGCCCCCGAAATGCTCCTTTTCAATAAAAGCTACCTGTTTGCCCTCAGAGGCCATTTTAAAGGCCAGTGGCGTGCCAGCTTGCCCGGAGCCAATAATGATCGCGTCATATTTTTTCATGATGATAATATTTTTTCCCATGTCAGCCTGTGTGGGGAAGTGTTGCCCGTATTACCTGAAAAAGGCCGGGATACTCTGGCAGCACGCGGGATTCGTTTAGTGTTAAAGTTAAGACATTCAGGTCAGACGCCCAAAAAAATCTTACTTTAACTGCAGCTACCTGAACTCTTTGCTGCATCAGTGAAAGGCTGTTTGCGACAATCTGTTGATAACCCGGCAAAAGAAACCTGTTGGCTTCCCTGCAGAGTATGCAGGGGACAGGCTGTCTGCCACATAATATCATGCTCTTATTGGGTTCCCATTAACCATCTCTCTCCCCACCTCCGTGTCATTTTATTGGCCAGGTCCCGGTTCATGTGTGTTTTTTGGCATATTTTTTTCATAGGTATTCCTGCTTGTTATTTATCAGGACTTCTATGTTCTGATAAGTGAGAAGCCGATCATCCAGAAAAAAATAAAAGACAGACCCATGAAAGGAAAACAAACATTCAGGTATTTGCTTATTGCGATCGTTGGCGGATTGATTGCCGTATTTGCTTATGTCCGCCTGGAAGACAGGGGAAACAATACAGCGGGTGTAAATATGCAACGGCCGGCATGGGAGGCCAATATGCCGGATGATTTTGATCCCGGCAACCTTGACTTCACCTATGCTGCCGAGCGCACTGTGCACGGCGTGGTACATGTGAAAACCATGCGTGAAAGGGACAGACGGGAAATCCGCGATCCGTTCGAATTCTTTTTCGGACCAAGGGAAGACGAGGATCCTGAACCCGAAACGGGATTTGGTTCAGGGGTTATTGTTACTCCCGACGGGCATATTATTACCAACTACCATGTGATACATGAGGCAGATCAGATAGAGGTGACTTTACACGACCAGCGAACTTTTACTGCGGAGGTGATAGGGGAGGATCCTGATACGGATATAGCGATGTTACAGATTGACAGCAACAACCTCCCCTATATCCCTTTTGGCGATTCCGGTGATCTGAATATCGGAGAATGGGTATTGGCCGTAGGAAACCCCTTCGGCCTGACCTCATCGGTTACGGCAGGTATCATCAGTGCCAAAGAGCGTACCCTGGGGGTTTTGCATGAAGGTGACATGCCCATTGAGTCGTTTTTACAAACCGATGCTGCCGTAAATGTTGGGAATAGCGGTGGGGCCCTGGTAAACCTGAAGGGTGAACTGGTGGGCGTTCCCACACTGATAATATCCCCCACCCGCACCAATATAGGAACAGCCTTTGCCGTGCCTTCCGGTATCGTTGAAAGCGTTATGTCGGACATCATGGAGTTTGGCGAGGTAAGAAGAGGTGTCCTGGGGGTCACCATTATGGAGGTGACCTCAGAGCTTGCAGACGACAGGGATTTGCCTGATCTAAAGGGAGTGTATGTAGAAAGCACAGTGGAAGGCAGTGCGGCAGATGTGGCAGGCATAGAGGGCGGCGATGTGATCCTGAAAATCGACGGAAATGCTGTTAACACAACCGGAGAACTGCAACAGGAAGTACGTCGCTTCCATCCTGGTGACGATGTGACCGTGACAATCATAAGAGATGAACGTGAAATGGAAGTAACTGCCACGCTGGTCAGTGTGGAAAAACATCAGGAGCTGCTTATGCAGCAGGAGGAAGAACTGCTTGGAGCCACTTTGCGCATGGTGCCGGAGGAAATTCAGGAAAGGCTGAACCTGCCCCATGGTGTGCAGGTCGTTGACCTGGAACCCGGTGAACTCGATACAGCCGGTGTGAGGGAAGGCTTTATTATAGTGGCCGTCAACAACCAGCGCGTTAGTGAGCCTGCCGACCTGGTGCGACTTCTTGAAGACTTTTCCGGGAATGTATACCTGGAGGGAGTCTATCCCGACGGCACCGGGGCCATGTATGCACTAAGCCTCTGATCCGCTGTTGCCAAAAGGTATCTGTTCATACGGTCACAGCGATACCTCTCATCCCCCTGGAGGGAAATACAAAATTAACCCATGCCATGAATCAACACCGGTGTCCACCCAATGCTGAAACAGCTTCAGGTGACACCAGCCATAAACTTACTGCAAAACGTGCACCTGATCATATTTGTGGGCATACAGGCTACCGGAAAATCTACTTTTTACGTGGAAAACTTTTTCTTTTCCCATATCAGAATAAGCCTTGATCTGCTCAGCTCAAGGGTTAGAGAGAAAAAGTTTATTGAAACCTGTTTTGATACAAAATCGCAGTTTGTGGTTGACAACACAAATACCACCCCTCAATCACGGGAAAGATATATCATCAAAGGAAAAGAACACAACTACAAAATCACCGGGTATTACTTCAGTTCGAAGCTGGAAGGTGCCCTGGAGCGCAACAGACATAGAAAAGGCGAACGCAGAATTCCTGAAGAGGGCATTAGAGCCTTTCATAACAGGCTTATTCTTCCATCATATGCAGAAGGTTTTGATGAGCTGTTCTACGTAAAAATATCAGATGGCAGGTTTGTTGTTGACAAATGGAAGGATGATCGCTGATACGACAGATCTCTTTTGCTGCTCATACGGGCAAACAAACGCAGAATGTGTAGCAAGATGCCACATGCTGTAATATTTCCACACTTTCTATTTTCTCTTACCTGATCCGCATATTCCCTGCAGCATGCCTTGTGTGTGTAATTGTCATGTTACCAGCAAAATACACACATAGCTGCTCCGGGGCGCGGGATTGATCTGCCTGCTTGGTATGTTTTTTGAATCTATACGATAGGATAAACGTAGTAACCAAAATTTCACCTTATGACAGATATATATACACACATAAAAACCTTTGTCATATCTTTATTGTTGATTTCCTTCGCTACACCTGGCCATGCCCAGTATTTCGGAAGAAACAAAGTGGTTTATGACCGCTTGGACTTCAAGGTGTATGAATCCCCCAATTTTCTGATCTATCATTACCTGGAGGATGAGGAGGAGATAGAACTTTTTGCCCAGATGTGTGAGCGCTGGTACGAAAGGCATGTCAGTGTATTCGATGATACCCTGCATGTTAAAAATCCCATTATCCTGTACAACAACCACGCCGACTTTCAGCAGACAACAGTGATCCAGGATCTGATTGGCACCGGTGTCGGGGGATTTGCTGAAGGCATACGTAACCGGGTGGTAATGCCTCTTTCCGCTTCACGCCGCGATACCGACCATGTGCTGGGACACGAGTTGGTTCACGTGTTTCAATATCATTTATTTCAGGCGGATGACACCCTCGGACTGAACATCAGGGCTACAGAGAATGTGCCCCTTTGGATGATGGAAGGATATGCTGAATACATGGCCATAGGGAGGGAGGATCCCTTTACGGCCATGTGGTTGCGCGACGCCGTGAAACATGATGGCATTCCGACACTTACCGATATGACACGGAATCCGGTTGATTACAATCCTTACCGGTTCGGGCATGCTTTTATGGCATTTCTTACCGGGCATTTTGGTGATGATATCCTGAAGCCGCTGCATTTGTATACCGGGGTTGCGGGCTATGAATTGGCCCTGGACAGTCTCACCGGGTATTCCGCAGATTCCCTGTCGGCCTTATGGGCGAATGAACTGAGGGAAACTTACCTGCCGGACATGGAAGGGAGAGAGGGGGCGGTGGGAGAGAAACTGTTTGATGAGGAAAACGCGGGACGTCTGAATATTGCCCCCTCCCTTAGCCCGGACGGAAAAAGTATGATTTTTATTTCTGATAAGAACGTGCTAACCACCGATTTTTTCCTTGCCGACGTCGAAGAAAAAAAGATCAGGCGCGAAATCACAGGTATCATAAGGGATGCCCATATCGACGACTACAGCTACCTGGAATCGGCCGGCACCTGGAGCCCCGATGGGGAGAGATATGCTATAACCGTTTTTGCCCGCGGGCGCAACAAAATCCTTATTGCCGATCTCGAAGACGGACGTGTCGAGCGAAGAATCGCCCCCCCGGACCTTCCTGCATTCAGCAATCCCAGCTGGTCCCCCGATGGAAGGTCCATCCTGGTGTCGGGCCTCAGACAGGGAGCCAGCAATATTTACCAGGTGCACCTTGAGTCCGGTGAGGCTGAACAGCTTACCGACGACGGGTATTCATCGCTGTTGCCGTCCTGGTCGCCGGATGGCACCAGATTTGCCTTTATGTCGGACCAGAAAGGAGAAGCAGACCTCGAAGAAACAAGGTTTGGAAAATTCAAACTCGCAGAATATGACATGGAGTCGGGTGAACTGACCGTATACGATATTTTGCCGGGAGCTGAAGTATATAACCCGAAATATTCCCCTGACGGAGAGTCCATATTTTTTATTTCGGATGCAAACGGCTATCGCAACCTGTATCGCCTGGAGCGGGCCACAGGCGAAATCCGCAGGCTTACCGACCTGAAAACAGGCATCAGTGGGATCACCGCCTTATCGCCCGGGTTTGACATAGCCATGGAAAGCGGCGATATTGTTTATCTCCTTTATAAACGTGGAAATTTTGAAATCCACAAGGTGCCTGCCCGCGACCTCGATGGCCCTGTCTTTTATGCTGAAGAGGTAGATCTGCAGGCCGGAATGCTGCCACCGCCAGATCCGACTCACCCGCAACAGGTAGTGGCAGAAAAGCTGGATGCCTATCCACTCGCTGATCCTGACCAGTTCAAACTCCGGGATTATGACCCCCAGTTTGGACTGGAATTTATAGGCGGCGGAGGCATAGGCGTGGGTGTCAGCCAGCACGGTGTCGGAGTTGGTGGCGGCGTAAGCTTTATGTTCAGCGATATTTTACGCGAGAACATCCTGATGACCACCGTCTATTCCCAGGGGCGCCTGATAGATATGGGCGGCCGCGCAGCCTACCTGAACCAGTCCAGCCGTTTGCAGTGGGGTGCGAACCTTTCTCATATCCCTTACAGGTATGCCGGTATGCATATGCGAATGGATACGATAAATAACACATTGGTTGAGAACCTGGTGTTGATGGAAGAGAGGGTTTTTGAGAATGAAGTGGGTATGTTCGGGCAGTATCCTTTATCCCGGCAACTTCGTTTTGAAGGGGGAGGCAGCGCCACCCTCTACCGCTTCAGAAGGGATAGTATAAACAACTATTATTCAGGGGGGTTACTCATTGACCGGGAAGAACACGAACTGGACGCACCCGATCCATTTTTTATTTACCGGGCTCACATCGCTTTTGTGGGAGACGGTTCTACCTTTGGTATGACTTCCCCCATGAGGGGCTACCGCTATCGCCTGCAGCTGGATAAAACCTTTGGCGAATACGCCTTCTGGGGTACTCTGGCGGATTACAGAAGATATTTTTTTGTTTCACCTTTCTCCTTGGGATTCAGGGTGATGCACTATGGCCGCTACGGACAGGATGCGCAGGAAATGCGTCCTATGTTCCTGGGGAATCCATATTATGTTAGAGGCTACCGGTTTGCAGACTTGCGAAGACCAGAGGAGACCGCGGAGGATTTTCTGAACCTGAATAACCTTCTGGGAAGCAAAATAGCCGTTGCCAATGCAGAGCTCCGCTATCCCTTTACCGGCCCCGAGGAGTTTGCCCTCATCGGCTCGCGTATGTTTTTCAGTGACCTGGTTTTGTTTGCTGATGCAGGCCTCGCATGGCACGAATTCGACCAGATTGACTTTCGCTGGGACCCGCTCCGCGATGATGAGGGGCGCATACCCGTGGTAAGTGCCGGATTGGCCCTGCGGGTAAACCTGTTTGGCGCCATCATCCTGGAGCCATACTATGCCTTTCCTTTTCAGCGCAGGGCAGACAGGACCACGGGCACCTTCGGTTTCCACCTGTCGTTTGGCGGGTTTTAGGCAAACCCTTTGCCGGCAAACATTTCATGCCCCAGACGTTAAAAAAGTAAGGAACCCATAGGAAATTTTCGTGACAAGTAAAAATCATATCATTATGAAAGATCATTATGGACAACTCATTAGCTCCCTGGCGGGGGAAAACGAAAAAAAAATCGTATTGCTTGTTCTCGACGGAATAGGAGACACCAACAACGACGGAAAAGGAACAGCGTTACAGATGGCCAGCACACCGAATATGGACAAACTGGCAACTAGGTCCGCCACGGGCCTGGCGCACCCCGTTGGCCCGGGAATTACACCAGGCAGCGGGCCGGGTCACCTCGGACTCTTTGGCTATGACCCGCTGATCTACCAGATCGGCCGTGGCGTTTTGTCTGCCCTGGGGATAGAGTTTCCCCTGGAAAAAGGAGACGTGGCTGCCAGGTTGAATTTCTGTACAATGGATAAGGACGGAAAAGTGACAGACCGCCGGGCAGGCAGGATCTCCACAGAAAAGAACCGTGAACTGATTGAGAAGATTCACAATGGAATCGATATACAGGATGCAGAAGTGTTTTTAAACACCGAATCAGAACACCGTGCTCTGCTGGTTCTCAGGGGCGAGGGGCTGAAGGCGGATGCAGGGGACACCGACCCGCAGGAAACTGGTAAGGAGCCACTCGACCCAACCCGTCCGCCTTTTGAAAACAGCAGGACGGCAAAGATTGTGAAAACACTTTTTAACCAGGTCAGGGAAATACTGCAGGATGAGCATCCTGCAAATATGCTGTTGAGCCGGGGCTTCGCGCAACTCCCCGATTGGCCCTCATTTGAAGAGAGATACAAGCTGAGGCCTGCTGCCGTAGCAGGTCATCCAATGTACCGGGGTATCGCCAGGCTGCTCGGCATGGAAGTGTTTGCAGAACCTGTGAAACCAAGAGAGATACTCGAGGATACTTTGAAGGCACTTAATACATATACTTTTGTCTTTTCTCACTTTAAAGACCCCGACAAAAAAGGGGAAGACGGAAGTATTGAAGGGAAAATCGAAGCCATTGAAGCAATGGATGAAGCATTGCCCTTGCTGACAGATCGCAACCCGGATGTTTTGATCATCACGGGTGACCACTCTTCACCAGCCCCCCTGAAAAGCCATAGCTGGCATCCCGTCCCCGTGCTGCTGAACGCGCCGGCAACCCGCGGACCATACCAGGGATCATTTGATGAAGTGCAATGCCTTAAAGGTGAACTGGGCATGATCAAGGCCATGGAGATCATGACACTCGCCATGGCACATGCCGGCAAGCTGCAGAAATTCGGCGCATAGACCTTTTTCCCGTGGTCATGATCTGATGGGGAGCGAATGGATCTGCGAACTATTCCTCTTCATATTTGATCGCTTCCACAGGGCACTCCTCCGCTGCCTCCTTGATTTTTTCTTCGTACATGCCTATGTTGGCATCCTCTTTTACCACAGCAAGATCATCAGGGATCGTAAATACCTCCGGACAAAGTTCTACGCATAATTCACAACCGGTGCAGTCTTCTGTGATCCAAACTTTTTTGATTGCCATAATGAAAAGTATTTTGTGTGAATAAATATTTCCCTGTTTGGTTTGCTTAAATGCCAGGGAAAACAGAAACCGATCAGAAACATGACAATATATATACCAAAGCTAGCCTGTTTTCCCTTTTATGAAGTCAACAAATAGGTCTGAATCAGAACATGATCCGTAATTGACAGATTTGGAGTGCTTTATGGACAGGCCAAACCGGACTGTTATTTCAGAACCTGTATATGTAGTTTTAATATTCGCTGAAACATGGGGAGATAATTCTACAGAAAACAATTCATTTATTCGCTCATGTGCGATACAAAACAAAAAAACGCGAATGATATTAGCCATTTTGCAACGAATTTCCTATCTTTAAAATGAAATAATGGGTTTTCGTTTTTTTTCAAAATAAAATTGTATTTGATAAAGTGATTTTATGCAGATAATTTGTTTGCGTGAATAAAGACAAAATAAGGCATGAGAAAAAAGAAAAAGGTATTTGTAGTTGGGCTTGACGAGTTTAACTTGTCATTGATCAGACATCTTCCTGAACACAAGGAATGCGAAATCTTGGCAGCGATAAAGTTTTCAGAAATCCGTGGTGTGGAAGATTATTCTATTCCTGATCTGCTGAAAAAAATTGAAGAAAGGGTTAAAGAAGCCGGCGGCATAGATGCTGTGGTGTCCTATTTGGATTTTCCCGGTTCTGTATTGGTTCCCATTGTTGCAGAAAAATATGATCTGCCCGGGCCGAGCCTGGAAAGTGTCATGAAATGCGAACACAAGTACTGGAGTCGTCTCGAACAATATGAGGTGATCCCTGAGAGCATACCAAAGTTTAAGGCTTTTGACCACAACGATGACAAAGCATATGATAAAATAGGCTTTACACCGCCATTCTGGATCAAACCTATCAAATCGTATCACTCCTATCTCGCCTACCAAATTCATAGCAAAGAGCATTTTTATGAATGCATGGAAGAGGTCCGCGAACATATTGACTATATGGTAGAGCCATTCAGCTATATTATCTCTGAATTTGGGATGCCTGATAAGATCTCAAAACAAAAGGAGAAGATGTTTGCTGAAACGCCTATATCCGGTCGTCAGTGTACAGTAGAGGGGTATGTAATTGAAGGGGAGGTGCTGATATACGGACTTGTAGACTCTGTTCGACATGAAAA
>PWRF01000030.1 GCA_003556325.1 Bacteroidales bacterium
CTTTCGCTGGAATATGAATTATCCCGGTGGCGGACCGCCAAGAGAATCCAGAAGCTGGAGTGTGGATGATATTTTGGTAACTGGTTCAATTGCACAGGGTGGAGGACAAGTATCTCAGCCTTTATCCGGTGACACTGACGTTTTAGAAATTAATGCGTTGGAAATGAATTGCTTCCCCAATCCGGCGACCGATCAGGTCAACATCTCTATTAACCGCAATGTGACAAACGGGAAAATCATTTTTACTGATATTTCCGGAAGAGATGTTTATCAGGTGCCCTTTTCAAAATTATTTGAACGGGAAACGGTCAGCGTAAATACAAGCAATTGGCCTGGTGGTATTTTTGTGGTGCGTCTGGTCTCCAGCGAAGGAACGACCAAACAGATCATTAACATCAGGTAAACTTAATAAAATAATACTAAGTTATAAACTGATATTGATAGAAAGAGGCTGCCTGTTACGGTAGCCTCTTTCTAGGTTTATGCATTTTGCAGCTGTGGGTTAAATCAAGTATTACCCTGCACCTTTTACTCGTGCCTGAGCGCTTCTACCGGGTTTTGACGTATGGTCCGCCATGCATGGTAGCCGACAGTGGTCAGGGATACTGCGATGGCCAGCAGGGCAGCTGTTATGAAGGGAATTACCCCCACGTCGATCCGGAAGGCAAACTGGGCAAGCCAGTTATCCACAAAATAAAGGGCAGCTCCCGAAGCAATGACTATGGCAACGAGCATCAGTTTTCCATAATCCCTGTAAAGCAGTGTAAGGATGTTCGCCAAAGAGGCGCCATGAACCACCCGGATGCCAATCTCCTTTGTTTTCTGTTCAGCCGAAAACCCAGACAGGCCAAAGAGTCCCATCAGGGAGAGGAAGATGCACAGAAGGGCAAACAGTCCAAACAGATGGCCAAGGTTCTCCTGGGTCAGGTATGCCGCCCGGTGTCGCTCCTCAAGGAATTCATAACGCAGGGGAAGCATACCGGCTATTTCCTGCCAGGTTGCCTCTACTGCCGCTATCCGGCCATGAACAGGGCCAGGCGAAAATCTTACATGGAGATTTACCCCCTCTCCCTCTCCCAGAATGACCAGGGGCCCAATATCGGATTCCAGTGAGGAAGTGTGGAAATTGCTGACCACGCCGATCACACGCTTGTAATCATCGCGACCTGCCGGGCCGATGCGTTTCCCTATGGGGTCCTCCCATTCAAGCAACCTTGCCGCCTCTTCATTAATCACCACACCATCCACCAGGTCGGTAGGCAGATCCGGATCAAAAAACCTGCCCCGGGTCATTTCCATGTCGTACACATCAAGGAAGTGGGCATCCACCTGGTACAAGGGCAACATGCGATCCATGAATCCGTCCTGCGTTTCTACGCTCAGTCCCCAGTTTGGCAATGACCTCCCAGGGCCTGGAATGCTGTTGGCCAGACTTGTCCTTTCCACCGCAGCAAGCTGATCTACAGCACGCTGCAAGCTTACGCGCCGATCTTCAGGCAGGTCAGACACGTTCAAAACCATGATATCTTGTGTGGTATACCCCAGGTCTTTATTGCGCATGTAAGAAAGCTGCTGCAGTACCACAAAGGTGGCAATGACCATGAAGACCGAAATAGTAAATTGCAGGCCTACCAGCACTTTGCGAATAAACAGGTTGCGGTCGGAGAGCGACACTTGTGATTTAAGCACCTCTGAAGGGCGAAAGTGCGACAGGTAAAAGGCGGGGTAACTCCCTGAGAGCAAACCTGTGATCAGGGTCAGCAATACTACAGCCCCGATAATTCTCCAGTCAGACAGCAGGACAGAAAAAGCCAGGTCTTTCATCAGGAGATTATTGACTACCGGAAGCAGAAGCTCTACCCACAGAAGGGCTACCAGCAGAGCTAATACCACGGTGAGCATGGACTCTGTCAGGAACTGCCGGATCAGGCTGCCCTTGTCGGCTCCAAGCACCCTTCGCACGCCCACCTCTTTGGAACGCCGGCCCGAGCGGGCCACGGCCATGTTCATGTAGTTTATAGACGCAATGAGCGTCAGGAAAACAGCCACGGTGATAAATATATAGACAAACATCCGGTTTCCCTTCGCGGGGATATGTTCAGGGTTTGATGGCTCATACATTTCATGCGTCATGAAGTAGAGGTCTCTTACCGGACGTAAATGCAGCCGGTAAACTATATCCATATTCTGGATGGGAGCGTCAGCCAGCACACGTTCTTCGATAAAGGTTTCCAGCTTTTGCCGCATCTCCGGGGTGTTCAGATCGCTGCTACCCCGCAGGTATGTATAAATGTTGTTGTCGAGAAATGAACCTGAAGACAAATATCCTGCAGTGATATTGTCAAGTGAGTTCCAGAACAACAGCATGCGGAACTTTAGATGGGAGTTGTCGGGGATATCTTCAACAACCGCACCTACCTCAATGTTATACTTCTGGTCCAGCCGGAATTGTTTGCCTGTCGGATCACCCGGGCCAAAGATACGTTCGGCGGAACTGCGGGTCAGTACTGCCACATCGTTATGCCGCAGTGCCGCCCCGGGGTCACCATAGACCACCGGATGGGTGAACAAGTCAAGAAAATTGGAATCCACCAGCAGGATACCTTTTTCGTATATGGCATTCTCATTGTACTCCACCAGGGCATCACTCAGCATCAGATCAACCGAGCCTATACGCACAAAGTCGCTGACCTCCGGAAACAGGTCCTTCAGGGCGGGGCCGGCGGGAAAAGAACTGACAGCCGCCGTCACCGGAGGACCGCCAATGCCAATCTCAATGCCGACACGGTAAAGCTCATCGTAGTGCTCGTGGTGCCTGTCGGCTGTAAGCTCATGGTGCACATACAACAGGATCAGAATGGCCGCAGCAAGACCCAATGAAAGGCCCGCCACGTTGATCACCGAATAAAGCCTGCCATTGCGAAGATTTCGCAATGCAGCAACCAGGTAAGTGGTAAACATGTCCGGGTATATTTATGAAATACAATGTGGTTTATCATGTGTTAAAAAAAGGTCAAAATGTCAAAATGTCAAAAAGTCGAAATGTCGGAATGTCGAAATAATGATCCTCCTGTGTGGAAAATTTTCGACACGGGTGTTTCATAATGTAAACCTATCAAAATCTATGCAAAATTATATAGTAATATGTGGTTCAATACATTTCGATAGAATAAGCAGCCCGGGGCAGTGTTTTTGTGTACGGATACGAACAAGCCTGTCCGTAGTTGCACATCTTAAAGACAGACAATTCGCACACATTTCTTATTGAAATTTTTCTGTCTTTGAGCCATAGAGGTATCTATTTTGCCACCCAGACGCAAAGGCATTAAGATTCACTGAGTATTAATTTTAAAGCATATTAAATCAAAAAGTTATAGAAAGCATAAAACATACGAAACTTCTGTTCAAGAATAATGCGGTTCATGCTACAGCACCCATTTGAAGAACCTTTTCCTTTCTGTCAGTATTAATGCTTTGTTCTTTTGATGCGATACCTGGGTTTATTCATGCAGGCTTAAGCCAGGAACTAATTTTTATTATTCATCGGATTGTGGCCTTTCTGCTTCCGGATTGTCTGGTGCCCGGCTGCAATCATCGCGAAAGGTCTTTTTGTGGGGTTTGATGCCAAAGCGGTAGGTCCCCCTGGCCAGGGTGTGTGCCGACACGGTGGCTGTGGCGAAGATGATCATGATGGCCAGAATGGC
>PWRF01000292.1 GCA_003556325.1 Bacteroidales bacterium
ATTGAAAGCCTGAACAATGGCAAGCCTTGCGTGAGGAGTTGTCTCAAATCGGGGGCGTCGAAATCAAGGAGATGAAATTCGATCATATGAACTATTAAATCCGGAAAACATGTCAGAAGTAAGAATTTTGGGCGTTATGGTTGAATCCAGGACCACAGCCGCACAGGCAGTGCAGGACATACTCACAAAATATGGTTGTTCCATCCGCACACGCCTTGGGTTGCATACCCTCGAACTGGAGGATTGCGAAAACTGCGGACTCATCATTCTCGAACTAACCGGCAGTCAGGAAGAATGTATGCGGCTTGAAAACGAATTGTGGAAACTGGATAATGTGAAAGTGCAGAAAATGGTTTTCTGAATAAAACAATACCTGCACTGTTTTAGCTTAACGATAATATAAAAACTGATAAGATGGCAAAACTTGTTCATTTTTCTGAAGCAGCCTCACTTGCTCTTCATGCTATGGTATTGATCGCCAAATCAGATAGCCATATCAACGTAAACAGTATAGCAGAGGAGATGGGCGCATCCAGGAATCACCTTGCGAAAGTGCTTCAGCAGCTCGTCAAACATAATTACCTGAAATCGGTACGCGGTCCCAGCGGAGGATTTATTCTTGCAAAACCGTCCGATGAGATCACAGTCCTGGAGATCTATGAGGCCATTGAAGGAAAAATTGATGTTCCGGAATGTCCGTTGGATCGTAAGGTTTGTCCTTTCGATAAATGCCTGATGAATGGATTGGTCTCTGATGTTACGATGCAGTTTAAAAAATATTTTCAGGAGCAAAGCCTTGAAGATTTTGTTACCCGTACCTGATGAGAAAAAGCACAAAAGTATGTTGTACGCCGAAACTGCCTTCTGTAAATTCTGGAATTTTTCTGTATGATCACTGAAGCTGCCACAGACCCGAACCAGGTATTGCTCGCATTTGCCCTTACCCTTTTTGCCGGTTTATCCACCGGGATAGGCAGCACAATAGCGTTCCTGGCAAAGCGTACCAATACCAAATTTCTATCCGTAGCACTGGGGTTTTCTGCGGGTGTGATGATATATATTTCTTTTGTTGAAATTTTTCCGGAGGCAAAAACGATCCTTTCGGAAGAGAAGGGGCCTCATGCGGGCTATTTGCTGACTGTTTTTGCCTTTTTCACCGGCATGATATTTATTGCCGTTATCGACAAGCTGGTGCCTGCCTTTGAAAATCCGCACGAAATTAAAAAAGTGGAACGCATGCATAACGGCCGGCCAGAAAAGAACAGTAAGCTTTATCGCATGGGCCTGCTTTCGGCCCTGGCGATCGCCCTGCACAATTTTCCCGAGGGGCTTGCTACCTTTATGGCATCCTTGCAGGATATCCGGCTGGGCCTGCCCATCGCTATAGCCATCGCCCTCCACAATATTCCCGAGGGCATTGCAATATCCGTACCTATACACCATGCAACCGGCAGCCGCCGGAAAGCATTTCTGTATTCCTTTCTTTCCGGTCTGGCTGAGCCCATTGGTGCCCTGGCAGGTTTCTTCATCCTTATGCCCTTCCTGAACCAAACTGTCTTTGGATTTCTTTTTGCCTCGGTGGCAGGCATAATGGTATTTATATCAATTGACTTTCTCCTTCCTGCCGCCCGCGAATACGGCGAACCTCATCTGAGCCTGTATGGCCTTACCGGGGGAATGGCGGTAATGGCACTCAGCCTGGTGTTCTTTATCTGACACCCCGGAAATGTGAGCAGCATGTTCTTCTGTGTGGCCAGTTTCCGTTACGGGTGTGCTTTTGCATTGAGCAAATCTGTCAGTTTACGCGCAAAACTGTTGAAATAGCGCCTTTGACCAAAGGCGGAAACCCAGCGAATCCCTTGAATCGTGTTGGTTAGAAAAATTTCATCGGCAGCTGAAACGTGTTCTTCTGTCAGAACACTTTCGAGAACGGGGATGTCGTTTTCCCGGGCCAGCTCAATGATTACCCTGCGCATAATGCCGTCAACGGCCCCCTGATCCTGCGATGGGGTAATAAGATGTCCGTTCTTTACAAGAAAGACATTTGAGCTGCTTGCTTCGGCTATGTTTCCGGAGTCGTTCATGATAAGAACATCGCCCAGCCCCTTTTCTCTTTTACTGATGCTGGCAAGGACATACAACTGGGCATTGAGGCTTTTCAAAGAGGAGAGTTCATTCAGGGGTTTCCGGATCTCCGGGTATATGTCGATCAGCAGTCCTTTGTTATTCAATTCAAACAGGTGCGAGTCCATCTCCTCCGATTCTATAAAAAAGGAGGCGCTATTGGTAATGGGAGCATAAAGGCCTCCTTCGTTTCGAAACAGGGCGAACCGTACCCGGGCATTGGCATTCCCGCCATGGTTTGCTTTGAGCAGTGTAACAATGCTCTGCTCAAAGCTGCTTTTCGAAAAGTCTTTGCCGGTGTTGAGGCGAAGGATGTCAGCAGCATGCTGTAGCCGGTCAAAATGCATTTTTGACCACAAGATACGGCCTTTAGCTACCCTGATCGTCTCAAAGACCCCATCGCCGTAACGAAAGGCTCTGTTGGCAGGCGAAATGCATAGTTCGCTTTCGGAGATGATCTCTCCTTGAAAAGAGTACATCCTGGACATCAGATTCAGGTTATATGATCGGGGAACTTCATGCCACAGAGCAGGATCAATATCTTATATTGAGCCTTTCGAAGGTGCCGTCTTCGATGATCTCAACGGCACGCAAAAATGCATCGTTCTGCTGCATAATAACCTGGGTGAAGGCAGCAAAATCGAAAAGGTTCCTGGCGATAAGAGCTTTTACCTGGTTCCGGATATGTTGTTTTGCATCCTCGTCCATTTCTTCTTCGGGTTCCAGGTCATGCTCACTGGCGTATGCAAGCAGCTCGTCAATGAGGGCCTGGTCCGCAGTGAACGTTTCAATAAAACTATCGACATCAGGATATCTCTCCTGCAAATGTTCGCGGTGCCGGTTGGTGTACTCTACGCCAAAGTTGTTGAGAATTCCCCTGCGCATCATGCGAGAGTAAAAGTCTGATACCATGGCGGTGTCAATAGGTATGAAAAAGTCGGGCATGATCCCGCCTCCTCCGTATACAACACGGTTGTTTATTTTGGTATTGAATTTCAGTGAGTCGGGGAAAGTAATGTTTTCAGGGCTTACCATTTCTCCGCGGGAAAGACGGTCTGACAGATCCTGGTAGTATTCTTCGCTGCCCTGGTCATAAGGTCTCTGGATGCTTCTTCCGGTTGGAGTATGGTACTGTGCTGTTGTCAGGCGAATGGCCGATCCATCAGGCAATTCAAAGGGCCGCTGGACCAGTCCTTTTCCAAAAGTGCGGCGTCCAACAATCAGCCCCCTGTCCCAGTCTTGCAGGGCACCAGAGAGGATCTCGCTGGCAGATGCACTGCCTTCGTTTACCAGAACAACCACTTTGCCCTCCTTGAAATTTCCCCTGAAGGTACTTTCAAACTCCTGGCGGGGCGTAGCGTGTCCCTCGGTGTAAACGATGAGTTGGTCCCTGTCCAGGAATTGATCGGTAAGATCTATGGCGACGTCGAGGTACCCTCCGGAGTTGAAGTTGAGATCGAGAATAAGGTGTTTCATGCCCTGATCAATAAGCTTCTGGCTGGCCTCGCGATATTCGCGCATGGTGGTACGTGAAAACCTGTTGAGTTTAATATAACCAATCTCAGGGGTGGCCATGAAGGCTGCATCCAGGGAGTTGATCGGAATTCTGTCGCGTGTTATGGTGAAATCCAGCAATTCGCTTGCACCCACTCTTTTTATGGCGACATCTACCCGTGAACCTCTCTCCCCACGGAGGTTATCCTGAACGAACTGGTTGTTGATGTCACTGCCGTAAGCTCTCTCCCCGTCGATCTTTATGATCTTGTCCCCGGGGAGCAATCCTACCTCTTCGGAAGGACCTCCGGGAATAGCACTGATCACAACAATAGTGTCGTTGATGAGGTTAAACTGAATGCCAATACCCTCAAAGCTCCCTTCCAGGGGCTCTTCGGCCCTGCGTCTTTCATCGGCAGACAGGTATACACTGTGCGGGTCAAGTTCACTCAGTATACCCCGTATGGCATCTTCGATGATCTTGTCTCCATCCAACTCTTCGATGTAGGCAAATTCAATGAATTGTACCGCGCGCTGCAGTTTTTCAAATTGCTCCTGGCTAACCTGCGCATGGCTCGAAAAGACGGTTATGAAAAGCAGGCTTATGCCTATTGCTGCAGACTGGAAAAAACGAATGTGATGCTTCATTATGCGTTGTATTTTTTTGTTTGTTCGCCGGGAAAAGACACACTTATGAACCTGTATGATCAATAAAACGGTCTTTGTCCTATGAAAAAGAAGAAAGTATTATGTATTTTTGTTCAAAACTTTACAAAAATAGGGCCAAACCCTTTTTGTGTTTAATCGTATTTTACTTGGAACACGAAGCGTACAAAGGTAACAAAAAGCAAGAAACTCGTCGCTTACTGGCCAGTTTGCTGTATCCGTTCATTTTTGTCACCCTGATGTGGCTGGTATATTTGCTCTCCGCTTTCTTTGATGCAGAGATCTACCGCCTGGGAATATACCCCAAGGATGTCTCAGGACTCAAAGGCATTCTTTTTTCGCCATTCATTCATGGAAGCTTATCGCACCTGGCATCTAACTCCCTTCCTTTGCTGGTGCTGGGGGCGTCTCTCTTTTATTTTTACAGGGAGGTGGCTTTCCGGGTGCTGACAGGCTCCGTATTGATAACGGGTTTATGGGTATGGATTATTGCGCGTGAATCTTACCATATCGGAGCCTCGGGTGTGGTATACAGCCTGGCTGCGTTTTTATTTGTCAGTGGGATCTTAAGGCGCCATCCCAGGCTTATGGCCCTGTCTCTGATTGTGTCCTTCCTATACGGAGGACTGGTTTGGGGTGTTTTTCCTGTAAAGGACCACATATCCTGGGAATCTCATTTAATGGGGCTGATCGCCGGATTTGTACTGGCTGTTTTTTACAGAAGCCATGGCCCTCAGCGGCCACAGTATTCCTGGGAGCTTGAAGAAGCAGAGGAGGAAGAAGGGGGTTCAGGCCCTTCTACGGAAAGAGATGCGGAAGGTGCTGAGGATTCTGAAGGCATACCCTCTGCCGGGCCCTCAACTGGTTCACCAGCCTGCAGCGAAGGGTCCGCCAGGAGCAAGGAAAGAAACGACTGCGGAGACCCTGACAGCAACTCTGCCGCCTACCGTGTAAAATACGTCTACAAGTCCCGGCGATCAAGGTCGCGCTGAATATCCTTCTCTTTTATTGTTTCGCGTTTGTCATACTTTTTCTTCCCTTTTGCCAGGGCGATATCCAGCTTTGCAAGGCCTTTTTCATTGATGTACAGCAAGACCGGCACCAGGGTATACCCTCTTTCCTCGATACGGGTTTTTAGTTTTTTTAACTCCCGGGCCGTGAGAAGCAGCTTCCTTTCCCTTTTGGGTTCATGATTTGCAAAAGAAGCATGTGAATAAGGCGAGATGTGCATGTTCCGGACAAAAAGCTCCTGCCCGCTGAAGGCGCAATATGCCTCATTGATACTGGCCTTGCCTGCACGAATCGACTTGATCTCTGTCCCCGTGAGCACTATGCCGGCTGTATACTCCTCAACCAGGAAGTATTCAAAAGAGGCTTTCTTGTTCTTAATCTCTATTCCCGAGGATCCCATGAAGTGTTTTTTGATGTGCGAAGGTAATAAGAAAATGGCGCCTTGCAGAATTTTTTTAAGGGATAACGAAGCAAAACAGAAGATAAATGTTGCTTAAATCATAAAAAAATATACTTTTGCAAAAAATACCAAACCCATTACAATTATGTATTGGACTCTAGAACTTGCTTCGAAGCTGGAAGATGCCCCATGGCCGGCAACCAAAGAAGAGCTGATTGACTATGCTTTGCGTTCAGGTGCACCCATGGAAGTAATTGAAAACCTTCAGGAAATTGAAGACGAAGGTGATGTCTATGAGAGCATAGAAGATATCTGGCCGGATTATCCGACCAAAGATGACTTCTTTTTCCATGAAGATGAGTATTGACGGATTACAAACTGATTTCAAACCCGAAAACCGGCTTTCAGGCCGGTTTTTTAATATCTGCCCCTCCTGTGAATTCTCCCTATAATTGATTAACTTTGCCTTTCTGTAAAAAAACGGCATATATGCTAAACCTAATAAAAAAACTATTCGGCACAAAGGCAGACAGGGACTACCGGGAGATAAAAGGCATTCTCGACAAAACCCTGGCTACCTACGAAGAGATCAGGGTCCTTGATAACGATGAGTTGCGCGAAAAGACACAGGAATTCCGGGAAAGAATAGCCGGCTATGTTTCGGAGGAACAGCGGCAGATCGACACGCTCCTGGAATATATGGAGACCAATCCGGATGTTGATGTGGAGGAGAAGGAAAGGATCTATAAGCAGATCGACGAACTGGATGACCTCCAGAACGAAAAAACCGAAGAGCTTCTCCAGGAGCTTATCCCTGAGGCATTTTGTGTTGTGAAGGAGACGGCACGCAGGTTCAAGGAAAACGAAGAGGTGGACGTGCGGGCTAATGATTATGACAGGGAGCTGGCAGCATCCAGGCCCAGCATTGACATCAGGGGAGAAAAGGCCTATTATAAAAACCAGTGGATGGCTGGTGGCAATACCATCACCTGGGATATGGTGCATTACGATGTGCAGCTTATCGGTGGTATTCATCTTCATAAGGGAAAGATTGCCGAGATGGCCACAGGGGAAGGAAAAACACTCGTTGCAACACTTCCCGTATATCTCAATGCCCTTACAGGGAAAGGCGTACATATCGTCACTGTAAATGATTACCTGGCGAAACGGGATTCGGAATGGATGGGTATGCTGTTTGAGTTTCATGGGATGAAGGTCGACTGCATCGACAAACACCCGCCCCATTCGGTTGAAAGGAGAAAGGCCTATCATGCAGATGTCACTTACGGCACCAATAATGAGTTTGGCTTCGACTACCTTCGCGACAATATGTCGAGGAACCCGGAGGAGCTTGTTCAGCGTAAGCTTAATTATGCCATCGTTGATGAGGTCGACTCTGTTTTGATTGATGATGCAAGAACTCCCCTTATCATTTCAGGGCCGACACCCCAGGGTGAAAAGCACGAATTTCACGAATTGAAACCGAAGGTCGAAAAGCTTTACAGTGCCCAGCGAATGCTGGTCACCAATCTCCTGGCTGAAGCCCGCAAGCTCCTGCTGCCCAAACAGGGCGAACCCGACGAAAAAAAAGGGGGTGAGCTTTTGCTCAGATGCCACCGGGGGCTTCCAAAGAACAAGGCCCTCATTAAATTTCTCTCCGAACCCGGCATGAAAACCATCCTGCAAAAGACAGAAAACTTTTATATGCAGGAGCAGGGCAAGCATATGCATAAAATTGATGACGAACTGTTTTTCGTTATCGAAGAGAAGAACAACTCCATTGAGCTTACCGAAAAAGGTATCGACCTGATCACCAGCCAGACCGACGACCCCGATTTCTTCATTTTGCCCGATATCGGATCGGAAATGGCTGAGCTGGAAAAATCTTCCCTCCCGACAGAAGAGAAGATGGAAAAGAAAAACGAACTGCTCAACGATTTTCAGGTCAAGAGCGAACGCGTACATACCATCAACCAATTGCTGAAAGCCTATACGCTGTTCGAGAAAGATACAGAGTACGTAATTGTGGATAATAAGATCAAGATCGTTGACGAGCAAACGGGCCGTATCATGGAAGGCCGTCGCTATTCCGACGGGCTGCATCAGGCCATTGAGGCTAAAGAAAACGTAAAGGTTGAAGCCGCCACACAGACCTATGCCACCATTACCCTGCAGAATTATTTCAGGATGTACAGGAAGCTGGCCGGTATGACAGGTACTGCTGAAACAGAGGCCGGTGAATTCTGGAACATTTATAAGCTTGATGTGGTGGTTGTCCCGACACATCGCCCTGTAATCCGTGAAGACAGGGAAGATCTTATTTATAAGACCAAACGTGAGAAATACAACTCCGTAATAGACGAGATCGTGGAGCTGGTCCAGGCCGGGCGGCCGGTATTGGTGGGGACCACTTCGGTAGAGATTTCGGAGCTTTTGAGCCGGATGCTTAAATTAAAAAACATTGGCCACAATATTCTCAATGCCAAACAGCATCAAAGGGAAGCGCAGGTGGTCAAAGAAGCCGGGCGTCCCGGGCAGGTTACCATTGCAACCAACATGGCAGGGCGGGGTACCGACATCAAACTGGGCGAAGGCGTGCGTGAGGCCGGGGGACTGGCCATCATAGGCACAGAACGCCATGAGTCGCGCCGCGTAGACCGGCAGCTGCGCGGACGTGCCGGCCGCCAGGGTGACCCGGGCTCTTCGCAGTTCTTTGTCTCGCTGGAAGATGACCTGATGCGCGTTTTTGGCTCCGGCCGGATTTCTTCACTGATGGACAGGATGGGCCTTAAGGAAGGAGAGGTGATCCAGCACAGTATGATCACCAAATCCATAGAAAGAGCTCAAAAGAAGGTGGAGGAAAACAACTTTGGGATCCGGAAGCGGCTGCTGGAATACGACGATGTGATGAACGCCCAGCGGGAAGTGATCTATAAAAAACGCAGAAATGCACTTTTTGGCGACCGCCTCGCCGTTGACATAGCGAATATGATGTACGACACCTGTGACCAGATGATACTGGAATACCAGGACATGGGCGATTTTGAAGGTTTTACCTTTGAATTGTTACGAACCTTCGGTATGGAACCTCCCTTTCCGGAAGAGGAATTTCTTGAAACAAAAGGCGGCAAGCTTACAGAGGCATTGTATGCAAAAGCCCTCGAGACATACAAGCAGAAAAGCCAGCATATTGCAAATACCGCCTTTCCGGTCATAAAACAGGTCTACGAGAAAGCTTCCGAAAAATACGAAAACATTGCCATCCCAATAACCGACGGGATGAAGACAATGAACATGATTGCCAACCTGAAAAAGGCATACGAGACCGATGGCCGTGAGGTTGTTCTTGCCATTGAAAAAGGCATTACCCTGGGGATCATAGACAACTCCTGGAAAGAACATCTCAGGGAGATGGACGACCTGAAACAATCTGTGCAGGGAGCTGCCTATGAACAGAAAGACCCTCTACTTATTTATAAGTTTGAGTCTTTCGAGCTTTTTAAACGCATGATAGGCAAGGTAAACAAAGAGATCATCTCGTTCCTTGGAAAAGCCCGGCTGCCTGTCAAAGACCCGGCCCAGATCCAGAGGGGCACGGATCAGCAACGAACGGACACGAGCAAACTTCAGGAAGGTCGCAGCGATCTCCCGGGAGGGAAGGGCGGCAGACAAAAGACACAGCCCGTGCGTGTCGAGAAAAAAGTTGGCAGAAACGAACCCTGCCCCTGCGGAAGTGGCAAAAAATTCAAACAATGCCACGGAAAGGCAAGCTAAAGAGGATACTAACAATCAGGCCCTATGTTTACTTCAAAAACCAGTTTACGTGTACGGTACGCCGAAACTGACCAGATGGGCTTCGTTTACTACGGCAACTACCCCCAGTATTACGAGGTGGGAAGAGCCGACGCCATGCGCCAGTTGGGTATGACATATAAGGATATGGAAGAACGGGGCGTGGTGATGCCCATTGCAAGGATGGAAATCAAATACATACGGCCGGCAGTGTATGACGATCTTCTGACCATCGTGACCAAAGTTCCTGAAATGCCTTCATCACGAATGCATTTCGACTACGAAATATATAACGAAGCAGGCACCCTGCTCAACAAAGGGACAACCGTTCTCGCATTCCTGAATAAAAAAACCGGGAAACCCTGCCCGGCCCCGGATTGGTTCGTTGAACGGCTAAGTCATTATGCAAAAAAATGAATTCTAAACCAATAGTATCATGAGAGAAATGAAGGTGGTTTTGGGTGAAAACCAAAAAGTGGAAGCACATTTCAAAGGACATGTTATTCAGACGGATCAGCCGCGAAAAGGCGGGGGCGACGAAAGCCATCCGTCTCCTTTTGACCTCTTTCTGGCATCCATAGGAACATGCGCGGGCTTTTATGTCAAATCATTTTGCCGGCAACGCGGAATAGACCAGCAGGGAATAGAGATTATTCAACACATGCACGTTGACGAAGCAACACGTATGATAGATACCATCGAAATTGAAATCATACTTCCTGAGAGTTTTCCGGACAAATACAAAGAATCCGTTATTAAAGCTGCCGGGGCATGTTCGGTTAAGAAACATATAGCCAACGCGCCTGAGTTTGTCGTAAAAACATCCTAAGCCTGGAGCTTACCGTGTACCGGAATGACAAAGATCCTTTCCTGGCAAACCAGGTACATCTTTTGTGCTTCGACTTTTCGACATTTTGACAAAATAGTAACACATGAGAACCCTCGTTATTGGTGCAAGCCCCAACCCCCTGAGGTATTCGCATAAGGCTGTAAAGCGCCTGCGCGAATACGAGCATGATGTTGTGGCCATAGGCAAACGAAAGACACAAATAGAAGACGTTGAAGTTCTTACAGGGACACCACCCCTGCAAGACATACATACCGTTACCTTGTATGTCGGGCCACAAAATCAGGATATGTATATCGATTATATCCTTTCTCTGAAACCCGAGCGTATCATTTTTAATCCGGGCACTTATAACGACCGCCTTGAACAGTTGGCAACAGATGCCGGAATCGAATGCATTGAGGATTGTACCCTGATCATGCTCAGTTCAGATTCGTATTAACGAAAGATCAATAATTTTAATAATATCTATGGATACAACAGACAAAGGTTTTAATTCAAAACTCATACACGCGGGTATGTTCGACGACCAGTTTGGAAGTGCTACCGTACCCATTTACCAGACAAGCACTTTTCGCTTCAGGAACGCAGACCATGGTGCAGCCTGCTTTGCAGGAGAATCGGATGGCTATATCTACACCCGCCTGAACAACCCCACTATCGACTCGCTTGAAAAACTTGTTGCTGAATTGGAGAACGGGTACCGCGGAATTGCAACCAGCTCCGGTATGGGCGCGGTAAATACCATATACAGCGCATTTTTACAACAGGGCGACCATATGGTAAGCACGGATGCCGTTTACGGGCCCTCGCGGGTCGTGATGGAAAAACATTACAGCAAATTTGGTATTGAGTCGACCTATGTCGATACATCCGATGCTGAACTGGTCCGGAAAGCAATCCGGCCCAATACGAAAATGCTCTATATCGAGACCCCTTCCAATCCGACAATGACTGTGACGGATATCAGGGAGATGGTGTCAATTGCCAGGGAACATGGGCTGATCACCGTGGTTGACAATACATTTTGCTCTCCATACCTTCAAAAACCCCTCGATTTTGGTGTGGATATCGTATTTCATTCCATCACAAAATTTTTGAATGGGCACGCAGATATCGTCGGAGGTATCATTGTAAGCAGAAATAAGGAATCCGACGACCGGCTCCGCCCAATGATGATCAACCTGGGTTGCAACATGGACCCGCACCAGGCCTACATGGTCATCAGGGGCTTAAAGACGCTCTCTCTGCGTATGGACAGGTCTCAGGAAAATGCCAGGGCCATTGCGCGCGTTCTTCAGGAACACCCGAAAGTTGCCTGGGTAAAATACCCCGGACTGGAAAGCCATCCGCAATACACCCTGGCTGAAAAGCAGATGCAGGGGCCGGGTGGAATGATCAGTTTCGAGATGAAAGGGGGGCTGCTGGCAGGAAAAACCCTTATGAACGAAGTAAAGCTTTGTATGCTCGCCGTTTCACTTGGTGGCGTTGAAACCCTTATCCAGCATCCGGCTTCCATGACCCACTCCAAAATGGATAAAGGGGCCAGGGAGCAATCCGGTATAACAGACGGTTTAGTAAGACTCTCTGTTGGTATAGAAAACCTGGAAGATATTCTGGCAGACCTGGCGCAGGCACTTGAAAAAGTTTAGAACAGCTTCAGTCCAGGAAAAATAACCATGGCTGCCTTAAAAATATTCCTATTTTTGCACTGGTTTAACCATTTGGTTCATCATACACACTGCCTGATTGTTGGCAATCACACTTGGAAAAAGTGTAATTATCGAAGACATCTTCAAACTTTCATTAGTAACGAGACATTCTTATGGAAAACAAGGAGCAACTGAACCCCGAAAACCCAAACCACACAAGCGGGGAAGAGCATCCAGCCGGAAAGCCGGTTGAAAATTCAAAAGCCGAAAAGAAAAGCAGCCCGGAAGACAAACAGGAAGAAAAACTACCTGCCGGGCCTCAATCTGAAGAAAAGCAAGCTGCTGAGCCTCAATCCGAAGAAAAGCAACCTGCTGAGCCGGTTGCAAAAGCCGGGAAAGAAGATGCTGCAACGGATGGATCCAGGGACAGTGCCAGCACTTTGAAGGCAGAAAAAGATCAATCGGGGGAAACTGATACCGTAGACCAGGAGGCTATTGCTGCTGATAAAGCAAAAGAAGGCGCTGAGGGGCAAGTTGAGCCCCCGGAGCAAGAAAAAACAGAGGCTGCTGAAAAACAAAATGAGGCTGCCGGTGGCGAACAGGAGGAGACCGCTAAAGGCGAAAAGGAGGAGACCGCTAAAGGCGAAAAGGAGGAAGTTGCTAAGAGCGAACAGGAGGAGACCGCTAAAGGCGAAAAGGAGGAAGTTGCTAAGAGCGAACAGGAGGAGACCGCTAAAGGCGAAAAGGAGGAAGCTGCTAAGAGCGAACAGGAGGAAGCTGACAAGGGCGATCAGGAGGAGGACAGCGAGGAACTGGCAGCACAGTATGCTGCGATGGGCCGTGAAGAGCTTGTTCAAAAAATCGAAGATCTTGTTGGCAATGAGGATGTCGCTTACATTCGTAAACATATAGGCTTTATAAAGGCTTCCTACCGAAAGCTGCTGCGTGACGAAAACATGGCTGTTTACGAACAGAGGTTGGGCAGTGAGGACAGCCCCGAGGATAAAGAAATTCCGGTTGACTCTTTAACAGAGCGTTTTGATGCGGCTTTCGCTGTTTACAGGGAAAAGAAAACCGCTCATGATAAAGCTCTTGAGAAGGAGATGCAGTTGAATTTGCAAACGAAGGAAGCCATCCTTGAAGAGCTTCGCGAGCTTATTGACTCTGAAGAGGAGCTGAAAAAGACCTATGATCAGTTTCATGCCCTTCAGGAGCGGTGGCGTTCGGTGGGACCTGTACCCCGCGGTGCCAAAGGCACACTTTGGAACAACTATCATTTCCTCGTAGAGAAGTTCTTTGATAAGGTGAACATCAACAAGGAGCTAAAAGACCTTGACCTCAAGAAAAACCTGGAAACAAAAACAGAGCTTTGTGAAAAAGCTGAAGAACTGCTTCTTGAGACCAATATCACAAAGTCATTTCAGCAGTTACAGAAACTGCATGAGGCCTGGAAAGAAACAGGGCCCGTCCCGAAAGACAAAAAGGATGAGCTTTGGGACCGTTTTAAGGCAGCCACCGATAAATTGAATAAGCGCCGGCAGGAGCATTATGAAAGTTTGCGTGAGGAACAGAACAAAAACTATGCGGCCAAGCTTGTTCTATGCGAAAAAGCCGAGGAACTTGTCACAAATCTGCCCGAAACACCAAAAAAATGGCAGCAGAAAACAGACGAAATAAATGAGCTGTTTAAGGTCTGGAAAACGATCGGTTTTGCTCCCAAAAAGGTCAATAATGAAATCTGGAACCGCTTCCGGTCATCGCTGGATAGCTTTTTTTCCGGCAAAAAGGAATTTTTTAAAAAATACAAGGATCAGCAGAAAGACAACTACAATCAAAAGCTCAATCTTTGCCTTCAGGCTGAGGCGCTAAAAGACAGCGAGGACTGGAGGGCTACCACTGAAAGCCTTATTGCGTTGCAAAAAGAATGGAAGCAAATTGGTCCGGTTCCTGCAAAATTTTCTGATAAGATATGGAAACGCTTCAGAGATGCCTGTGACACCTTTTTTAACAAAAAATCCAACCATTTTGCCAATATTGGTGAAAAACAGGAAGAAAACCTTAGTAAAAAGCAAGACCTCATCGCGAAGATAAAAAACGCTGCGTACGGCGACGACAACAAAGAAAACCTTGACATTTTAAAAGACTTTCA
>PWRF01000259.1 GCA_003556325.1 Bacteroidales bacterium
ACCGGCAACAACATGGCCATCCCCGACGAGGACTTCCTCGACACCATCGAATGGATGGAAGAAGAGATGCAAGACGAACTGGAAGATCCCGAAGCAAAGATCCCTATCAACAAAGAGAAATCGGACGTCCTTTACACCCTCAACCCCCGGGAACCCAAGTTTTTTCCGCTATCGATCTCTGCCATGGCAAAGATATTCCACGTGGCAGGTGAAAACTGGACTCTTTCCACCAGGATGTACGACGTCACCAACTATGCATACTTCACCGGCAACCCGGAGCATGGCAAAGTCATTGCCGGGCGCATGCTGGAAGAGGTGAAGCGGGTTGGCGCCAACAAACTCGTGCTTGCCGAATGCGGTCACGGCGCCAGGGCAAGCCGCTGGGAAGGGCCGAACTATGCCGGGGAAGCCTACCCCGACACGGTAACCTCCGTGGAACAGATCGCTGCCTACCTCCGCGACGGCCGTATAAAGACCGATCCGTCGCTCACCCCGGAACGCGTAACCCTGCACGACCCGTGCAACCTGGTGCGCGGCGGCGGCATCATGAAAGAACAAAGATACATCATGCAACACGTCGCCAGCGATTTCGTTGAGATGACCCCGCACGGGATGGACAACTTCTGCTGCGGCGGTGGCGGAGGGCAGCTGGCGATGAGCGAATACAACGAAAGAAGGATACAGATCGCAGAGATCAAGGCAGAACAGATACGCAAGACCGGCGCCGGTATCGTGGTCACACCCTGCCACAACTGCGTGGACCAGCTCTCGCAGATCAACCACACCTACCGGCTGAACGTGCAGATCAAAACCATCGCGGAAGTCGTGGCTGACGCGCTTGTTACTGAATGACGAAAGGACAAAAGGACAAAAAGACAAAATGTCTAAAGGTCGAAATGTCTAAAGGCGAAAAGTCCGGGTTTGCCATTGTCCTTAGGTAACCTTAACCTTAACCTTAACCTTAACCTAATCACCATATGAATAACCTGATCTACCTTGACAACTCCGCCACCTCCTTTCCCAAGCCGGAGGAAGTATACGACTTCATGCGCGAATTCTATTGCGAGCACGGTGTTAGCCCCGGCCGCAGCGGCTTCGATGCCTCCATACAGACCGAAGAGATGGTGCACGAGACCCGCACGATGCTGATGAAGCTCTTTAACGGCGACGGCGACCCCAACCGGCTGACATTCAGCTATAATGCGAGCGACTCCCTCAATATGATCATCATGGGACTGGCAGAAAAGGGTGATCATGTGATCACTACCATGCTCGAACACAATTCGGTGCTTCGCCCCCTGCACCACCTGGAGCTGGACGGCACCATCGAAACCACACACGTACCTTTCGATGACCACGGATATCTCGATCCCGGCGACATCAAAAAGGCGATAAAAAAGAACACGAAGATGGTGGTGGTAAACCACAGTTCCAACATCATCGGCACGGTGCAGCCTGTGGCAGAGATCGGCAGGATCTGCAAGGAAGCCGGCGTCCTCTTCGTGGTAGATGGATGCCAGAGTGCCGGCATCACCGAAATCGATATGCAGGCGATGGGCATTGACGTCTTCATCTTTACCGGGCACAAGTGCCTGATGGGCCCCACCGGCATCGGCGGCTCCTATGTGATGGAAGGTGTGCCGGTGCGCTATACGCGCTTTGGAGGTACCGGAGTGCGTTCGGCGCAACTCACCCACCTGGATGAATTCCCGTACCGTTTGGAGTGCGGCACCCTGAACCTCCTGGGCGTAGCCGGGCTCCACGCAGGAGTGAAATGGATCCGGAAACAGGGCATCAAAAAGCTTCACGCCAAAGAAATCGCACTGTGGGACAAACTCCGCAGAGGCTTGCAGGTCATCGAAGGAGTTACCACTTATTGTGCCGAAAGCACCGAAAACCAGAACCCCGTGTTGAGCTTTAACATCGAAGGCGTGGAAGCCGCCGAGGTGGGCACAATGCTCGACGTGGACTACAACATCGCATCGCGCACCGGCCTGCAATGCGCACCCAAGGTCCATGAACGCATCGGAACTATCGGCATCCACGGCACCGTGAGACTCAGCCCCGGCCCCTTCACTACCGAGGCCGACATCCATGCGGCCATCCACGCTGTAAAGGAAACGGCGGAGATGTTTTGTGCAGCGAATAAAATGAAAAGTGAAAAATGAAGAATGCCCTGGGAAACTTCACCCTTGCAAACGCCCCGGGCCCCGGGTAACCTCAAACTTCAAACCTCTTATCTTCTTCAAAAACGAAGACCCCATATGGGTTTTTTGACATCTGACTCATCCGCCTACTTTTTGATTAGCAGGAACTTGTAATTGGTGGTAAGGTATTTGATTAAATATATGGTGTTTTGAAATGCCATATTCAGTGAAACCGTTCCCCTTACATAAACAAAACAAGTATCTCAAAGGAAGTCTTCTCTCCCTGCTTTTTTGGGGATTGCTTTTGTTCAGCCTGCCCGCTAACGGTCAGTTTGCCGGTGGGAGCGGTACAGAGGCGGATCCTTTCCAGATCGCTGACCTGGACCAGCTGCAGGCAATGAGAGGCGCGCCTAACAGTTCGTATTATATTCTTATCCAGGATATTGATGCTTCAGCTTCCGCCTCAATGAATGGGGGACAGGGATTTAACCCTATCGGGTGGTTTGGCGGATCTTTCGATGGCCAGGGCTATATCATCAGCGATTTAACGATCAACAGGCCCGGAACCTACCAGGCTGCCCTGTTTACGCAAGCCGGAAGCCAGGCGGTCCTGCAAAATGTCCATTTTGTGAACGCCAGCATCCAGGGCGGCAACAGGGCTGCCGTACTCGCAGGTACGCTGGCCGGCAACGCAAACAACGTGAGTGTCGACGGCACCATCACCGGAAATACCCATGTGGGCTCGGTCGCCGGTCAGATTGACAGCGGAGGCCAGATCTCTGATGTTACCGTTACGGCAAACGTCAGCGGAAACGGAGAGTACATAGGCGGTGTGGCCGGATTGCTGAACAGCAATGCCACTGCAGAGGATATCAGCTTTCAGGGTACGGTGTCAGGTGCGTCACGCGTTGGCGGTATTGCCGGCCAGACAAACTCCGGAAGCAGCATCACCAATGCGCATGCCGACGCTGATGTGGCCGGGAGCGGCAGCAGAATCGGCGGACTGGTGGGATATAACAACCAGGGAAACCTGGAGAACAACAGCACGGCGGGCACGGTAAGCGGTGAAGAAGACGTAGGCGGCCTGGCCGGGCGTAACGAATCTGCACAATCCGTTTTCCAAAACAATAGCTCCGAAGCTGATGTAACAGGAGACGAAAACATTGGCGGCCTCATCGGTTTTATCAATGGCGGCACTATAGAACGATCGTATTCCACCGGTGTTGTATCAGGCAGCACCAACGTGGGCGGCCTGGCAGGGTTTACCGGCTATGGCAATGCAACCATCCGCTACAGCTTCTCGCTCTCAAATGTGGAGCCTTCCCCGGGCGGTGGTAACCGCAACCAGTTTGGCGGGCTGGTAGGCCTGCTGCAAGGCGGAACCCTCGACAACACATTCGCCAGGGGAGATGTCTTTGGCAACAACCGCGTAGGCGGACTTGTCGGTCAAATGCAAGACAATGCGCAGGTCAACAACAGCTACTCCTCAGGAGAAGTTAATCCTTCAGCCGCACAGGCAGGAGGGCTTGTTGGGAGAA
>PWRF01000117.1 GCA_003556325.1 Bacteroidales bacterium
ATCAAAGAGGGTAACAAAGAAAGAATTCAGCCTTTTCAGGGCGTGGTTATTCAGCGTCGTGGCAGCGGTGCCACCGAAACCTTCACCGTAAGGAAGATATCAGGAAACATTGGCGTGGAGCGTATCTTTCCGCTTAACTCACCCTTTATTGACAAGATTGTCCTGAATCGCCGCGGGCTGGTAAGACGTGCTCGTATTTTCTACCTTCGCAAGCTTCGCGGAAAACGTGCCCGTATCAAGGAGCGCCGTTATTAGAAAAGCAAATAACAATCGGAATATCCCCCAAAGCCCTTTCCAGATAAGGGCTTTTTTTTTATTTTCGCAGTCAGGCAATATCAAAAACAACATAAACACAGTAGAGCTATGAAGAAACTGATCGAATGCGTACCGAATTTTAGCGAAGGGAATGATATGGGTGTGATCGATAAGATCACACAAGAGATTGAAAATGCAGAGGGCGTGAAGCTTCTGGATGTGGACCCTGGCAAGGCGACCAACCGCACGGTTGTCACCTTTGTGGGAACTCCCGATGAGGTTGTCGAAGCCGCTTTCCGGGCTGTGAAGAAAGCATCGGAACTGATCGACATGCGCAAGCACCAGGGTGCGCACCCGCGCATGGGAGCTACAGATGTTTGTCCGCTCGTACCCGTATCCAATATTTCCATGGATGAGGTGGTGGAATATGCACACAAGCTGGCCAAACGGATCGGTGATGAACTTGGCATCTCCGTGTATTGCTATGAAAATGCCGCCATGAAGCCTGAGCGGAAAAACCTGGCCAACTGTCGTAGCGGCGAATACGAGGGCATGGCCGAAAAAGTTGCCACTCCTGAGTGGAAGCCTGATTTCGGGCCTGCCAAACTGAATCCTTCTGCGGGTGTTACCGCCGTTGGCGCACGCGATTTCCTCGTAGCCTATAACATCAACCTGAACACCACTTCAACCCGCCGTGCCAACGCAGTAGCCTTTGATGTGCGTGAGAAGGGCCGCGTGAAGCGACAGGGACACCCCCTGACCGGAAAGATCGTAAAAGACGAGAAGGGTGATCCCGTGCACATACCAGGCACCCTGAAGGAAGTAAAAGCCATCGGCTGGTTTATCGAAGAGTATGGGATCGCCCAGATCTCCATGAACCTCACCAACATCAGCGTGACCCCTGTGCATAAGGCTTTTGATGAGGTGAGTGAAAAAGCCGGCAAGCGCGGTTTGCGTGTTACCGGTTCGGAGCTGGTAGGCCTGGTGCCCCTGAAAGCCATGCTCGACGCCGGAAAGTACTTCCTGGCGAAGCAGAAAAGAAGCCTGGGTGTGTCTGAATCAGAGCTTATAAAGATTGCCGTAAAATCCATGGGGCTTGATGAACTAAAACCCTTCAACCCGAAAGAAAAGATCATCGAATACATGATCGCCGGTGAGGATGAAAAGCAGCTGGCTACAATGAGCATTGAAAAATTTGCTGATGAGACGGCAAGCGAATCCCCGGCTCCCGGTGGTGGCTCGGTATCTGCCTATGTAGCTGCGCTGGGAGTTTCCCTCGGAACCATGGTGGCAAATCTTTCGTCGCATAAGCGCGGATGGGATGAGCGCTGGGAAGAATACAGCAAATGGGCGGAGAAAGGCCAGGCCCTCAAAGAAGAACTGCTTTTTCTTGTTGATGAAGATACCCGCTCTTTCAACCGCATCATGGAAGCCTTCAAGTTACCAAAGAAAACCGAAGAAGATAAGGAGGCCAGGCAGCAAGCCATCCAGGCAGCTACTAAATATGCCATTGAGGTGCCCTTCCGCGTAATGAAAAAAGCCCTTCAATCCATGGACGTGATGGAGATCATGGCAGAAAAAGGATTGCAAAGCTCGGCTTCCGATGCAGCTGTCGGTGCACTTTGTGCCCGGATGGCTGTCCGTGGCGCCTTCCTTAACGTAAAGATCAATGCGGCGGACCTTGAAGACAAAGACTTCTACGAAAAGATCTACAAGGAAGGCATCGAACTGGAAGAGGCAGCCCGCAAAAAGGAAGAAACCATCGTTAAAATGGTGGAAAAAACCATTGCCGGGAGCTGATCAGTTTAAAGGAGCTGATCAATTTAAAGGAGCCGATCAATTTAAAGGCAGTTTGCCAGTTACCTTACATAATCCCTGTGAGGCTTAATCGTATCGTTCAAGGGTATAGAGATTTGAGGCTTGAATATAGCGGACAGCACCAAATCGCCTCTGTTTGAAGTTGCCCGGGGCGTTTGTGATGTGCTTATCGCAAACGGCGTGCTGTTGGGTATCGATTTAAGATGATAAGGGGTTCAGGGGTTGCCGGTACTCCTTTAAATCTCAGATCAAAGCCAGTGACATCTTATAATCTCAGATCAAAGCCAGTGACATCGCCCAGCACCCGGCGCCTCTATGGGCTCTTACCGGCAACCACTTCGCGTGCCCGTTCCAGGGATGCCTCGATGTTTTCGCAGATGTTTTCCTCGCCGATCTCATCATAAAGGCCCTCGTTTTTCATAGCCTTGCGTACTTTGTCCGTGGGCCCCGAGAGGATGACCAGGGTGCGGTGTTTATGTGAGCGTTCTATAAAACTTCGCAGGTTTTTTAGTCCCGTACTGTCAATAAATGGAACCCGCCGCATCCGCAGGATCCGTACCCTTGGGATCTCTCGGATCTCCTGTTCGGCTTCCTCAAATTTGTTGGCTATGCCAAAGAAAAAGGGCCCTTTGATCTGAAACACCTCCACGCCGTCGGGGATCTCCAGGGTTTCGAAACCCTCGGTGATGTGCGATTTCTCATCTTCTACCTCGCTGCGTAACACTTCGATGTCAGACGTTTCCATCACCCTGTTCACGAAGAGGATCATGGCCAGGATGATGCCGAATGGTAGGGCAAAGTTGAGCCCCAGGAGAACAGTCATCAGGAAGGTTGTGATCAGCACAGATGCTTCTCCCCGCGAACTTTTGATGATGCTCCGGAACGAACGCCACTCGCTCATATTATATGCCACAACGATCAGGATACCCGATAGTGCAGCAAGAGGTATCATCATGGCCAGTTTGCCCAGGAACAACATGAACACCAGCAGGATAAGCGCATGAAACATACCTGCCAACGGGGTTTTCCCACCATTGCGTATGTTGGTCATGGTTTTTGCCAGGGCTCCTGAACCTGCCATACCCCCTGCGAGCGGTGAAAGGATATTCGCAACCCCTTGGGCCATGAGTTCGGTATTTGGCCTGTGACGGTACCCGGTAGCTCCGTCAGCCACAATTGCTGAGAGAAGGGATTCTATGGAACCCAGTACGGCAAGGGTAAATGCAGGCACGGCAAGCTGCTGAATGAGCTCAAAATCGACATCCCCAAAGACAGGGAAGGCAAAAGACGCTGAAAACTGGCCGAATTTGCTGCCGATGGTCTCCACGTCCAGCTCCCATGCCTGCGCGATAGCTGTGATAATGATTATGGACACAAGTGAGCCCGGGATCTTCCTGTAAATCCGGGGCCACACCACGGTGACCGCAATGGTCAGCAGACCTAACATGCCGGCAATATAATTGATAGAAGCAATATTCTGAACATAATACCTCCACTTACCCAAAGGGTCAGGCGGAACGCCATTTCCCGGGAATCCAAGGAATTCCTGGATTTGTGTGGTAAAGATGATCAGGGCAATGCCACTTGTAAAACCCACCACTATGGGAAAGGGCATAAACTGAATCACCGTACCCGCCCGTATTAATCCCATGATAACGAGCATAATGCCCGCCATTATGGAGGCGATGACCACGCCCTGCAACCCAAATTGTTGCATAATGCCATAGATTACCACGATAAAAGCACCGGAAGGGCCGCCTATCTGTACCCGCGAACCGCCAAGGAAAGAAACGAAAAAACCAACCATAACGGCCGTGATCAGCCCCATCTCCGGTGGAACACCCGAGGCTATGGCAAATGCGATGGCAAGTGGGAGAGCTACAATTCCCACAATTACCCCCGCCGTGAGGTCGGAAAGCAAAAACGTCTTTTTATAGTTTTTGATGATGGAGAAAAAGATGGGATGAAAAGCTCTCTTCATAAGGAAAATCGATTAGAACATCTCACATATCGCGTTCTTTATATTATGCTTAAATCCATGGGCGATGCTTCGCTGAGCGGGCTGCTGACAAAAATAGCTTGTTAAACACAGACAAATTTAGTTTATTTGTGGAAATTTTTAGCGGCATTTGCGGGCAGTTTTTTATAAATGCCTGAAATACAACTAAAATAATGGGATATTGAAGTATGATACATTCCAGCTTACCCCATCTTTTTGAAAACAGTGTAAATACGTTTCCGGACCATGTTTTGCTGTGGGAAAAAAAACAGGCCGCCTATGAAGGACTGAGCTACTCAAAGACATACGATGCCGTCAGACGATCTGCCCGTGGCCTGCTTAGCATTGAGATAAGCAAAGGAGACAGGGTGGCGCTGATCTCAGAGGGCCGCAACGACTGGGTCATAAGTGAGCTGGCTATTCTTTTTTGCGGCGGCATATGCGTGCCGCTTTCTGTTAAGATAGAAGAACCTGCCGACCTTCAATTCCGTCTTGAACATGCAGGCTGTAAAGCGGCTATCGTCTCAGGTCACCACCAGCACAAGCTGTTTAACCTGGCCGGCAAGCTTCCTGAACTTCGTCATATCATCGTCCTTGACCCACTGGATGAGGCTGCCCAGCTTGCGAAAGATCAATCAGAAAAAGAAATTCATTTTATTGAAGAGCTTCGGGTTAAAGGCGATGAAAACAAGGATGCTCTGGAAGCCGCGCTGGAAAAGATCAAAGAATCGCTTAAGCCTGATGATTGTGCCAATATTTGTTATACTTCCGGAACCACGGCCGACCCGAAAGGCATCATGCTGAGCCATAAAAACTATCTCCATAACGTGGAACAGGCATCTGCCATTTTTGAGGTTCCATCAGAATATACTTCTCTTCATATTTTACCCTGGGACCATTCGTTTGCTCATACAGTGGGTATTTATGCCCTGGTGCGTAACGGTGCCAGCCTGGCAAGTCTTAAGCTGGGAAAAACGCTTAACGAAACCATAAAAAACATTCCTGTATGCATTAGAGAAGTACGCCCCCACTTTCTTTTAAGCGTGCCTGCGCTGGCTAAAAACTTCCGGAACAACATTGAAAAAGGGGTGCGTGGAAAAGGAAACATAGCCTGGGGATTGTTTCGGGCCGGGCTGAGTGTGGCCTATGCCTATAACCAGGAAGGCCATAACAAGGCGAAAGGCCCGGGGAAGCTTTTGAAACCCCTGTATAACTTATTCGACAAGCTGCTTTTTAAAAAGGTGAGAAACGGCTTTGGTGGGCGCCTGGCGTTTTTCGTAGGCGGCGGCGCGCTGCTTGATATTGAGTTGCAACGCTTTTTCTATGCGCTCGGGATACCCATGTACCAGGGGTACGGACTTACAGAGGCGGCGCCGGTGATCTCCTCGAACACCCCGGATTTCCACAAGATGGGATCTTCGGGGAAAGTGGTACCATGGCTTGACTTAAAAATCTGCGGTGAAAATGGTCACGAAAAGCCTATCGGCGAACAGGGAGAAATCCTGGTGCGCGGCGACAATGTGATGAAAGGATACTGGAGAAACGAAAAGGCCACGCAAGAGACCATCAGGAATGGCTGGTTGCATACCGGCGACCTGGGTTATCTCGACAGGGATGGCTACCTGTATGTCCTGGGTCGGACCAAAAGCCTGTTGATCGGCAGCGACGGTGAGAAATACAGTCCTGAAGGCATTGAAGAGGCCATGGTGGAGAAATCTCCTTTTTTCGACCAGGTTATGTTATATAACAATCAAAATAGCTATACTGTCGCACTTATCGTAATAAATAAGGCCATTGTACGGGATCATATCAGGAAAAAAGGGCTGGATGTTTCCACCGGGGCCGGACAGCGCGATGTGTTGCAAAAACTTCGTGCCGAAACGGAACGTTTTATGCCCGGGGGGGAGTTTGGAGGGATGTTTCCACCCCGGTGGCTTCCGGCTGCAACGGCATTCATCCCCGAGCCTTTTTCGGAGGCCAATGGCTTGATGAACAGCACCATGAAAATTGTCCGGCCTGCCATTCATGAACACTATAAGTCTGTACTCGACTCCCTGTATTCACCGGAAGGTAAAGAACTCATGAGCACTTTCAACCGGCAGACGATTGCCTCCCTGGCTGACAACGAATAATCCATAACCCCGGACAATACCTAACTGTGATCCAAAGATCCATGAAGAAAAAGGTAAGCAGCCTTTCGGCAAAAGACTATACATACCAGCTGCCTGATGAGCGCATCGCATCATATCCATTGCCGGAGCGGGATGCGTCCAAGTTGCTTGTATACAAAAACGGGGTGATCCGTGATGCCGCTTTCAGAAACATTGCAGACGAGGTTGAGCCGGGAAGCCTGATGGTTTTCAATAACACCCGGGTGGTACAGGCCCGGCTGGAGTTTTTTAAAGAAACAGGAGCACGCATCGAGATTTTCTGCCTGCAGCCCGAACACCCGCGGCGCGATGTCGCACTGGCCCTGTCAGCCGGATCCCCGCAACGATGGCTTTGCCTTGTAGGCAACGCACGGAAATGGAAGTCCGGAACACTGCGTATCACCAGCCCGGATGGATCTTTCACGCTTCATGCTGCCAAAGGGGAAAGGCATGCCGATGGCTATATGACAGACTTCAGCTGGCAGCCTGAGGGCCTCAGCTTTGCACAGGTCCTTGAAATGGCAGGCAAAACGCCCCTGCCCCCCTATATTACCCGGCCCGCTGAACAGAAAGACAAAACCACCTATCAGACAGTATTTGCCCGTGAAGAAGGATCCGTGGCCGCCCCTACAGCCGGCCTCCATTTTACGGACGAGGTTCTCCGTTCCTTAAAAGACAAAAATATATCAACCGGTTACATTACACTGCACGTGGGTGCCGGCACCTTTAAACCTGTAACCGCAGATACCATAGGAGGCCATCACATGCATGCCGAGCAGTTTGTCATCGAAAAAGCTTTTGTGAAAAAACTGCTGGAACAAAAATCAAAAATCGTTACTGTAGGTACAACATGCATGCGAACGCTCGAAAGCCTTTACTGGATAGGTGCAGGAATTGCCGCAGGAAAGCTTCAGGCGGATAAACGTGTTTTTCTTTCCCAATGGGCACCCTATGAATGGCAGGGAGAACGGCCGGATAAAAAAACAGCCCTTTCTGCTCTATATGACCATATGGACAGGCAGAGCAAAGATACCATGGAAGGCGAAACAGCCTTGATCATAGTGCCCGGCTATGATTTTGCCCTTACAGACGCGCTGGTTACCAATTTTCACCAGCCGGGAAGCACGTTGTTGCTCCTGGTAGCAGCCTTCGCAGGAGAGCAATGGCGGGAGATATATGCCCATGCCCTGGACAATGGGTACCGATTTCTTAGCTACGGCGATGCCTGCCTGTTTTACAGGGAACCGCGTATCAACAAATAACAGCAAAAGGTATTCTCATCATTATGAGCATAATATAATCAGCAATGGATGTGTTCGGAAAGGCATTTAAAGACTACCTGGCGGGAGAAACAGGTCATGATATTGTAGTACATACTGACATTTCAGATCCTGAACGCCTGCCTGTTGCATATTTTTTCAGATCATGGGACGAAATGCCTGATTCGGAAAAACTTGTGCTGGAGCGTTGTACCGGGCGCGTGCTGGATGCCGGTGCCGGTGCCGGCAGCCATGCCATAGAGTTGCAAAAACGAGGTCTGGAGGTGCTGGCCATCGACATTTCAGCTGGTGCTGTCGAAACCATGCGGCAACGGGGTGTAAAAGAAACCAAATGCTGCAACTTCTTTGATCTTAAACAGAATTCCTTCGACACCATACTCTTCCTGATGAATGGTGCCGGTATTGCTGGTAAGATATCAAGACTTAAGCGGCTGATAGATCATGCCGGGGCTTTGCTTTCTGCCGGCGGGAAGATATACATCGAATCAACGGATCTCATGTACATGTACGAGGAAGAAGATGGGTCATACCGGATCCCCATGGGAAAAGCTTACTACGGTGAGCTTGAGTATCGCCTTGAATACCGCGGTGCGGAAACCAAACCCTTTCCCTGGCTGTTTGTCGACCCGGCAACCCTTCAACATGTTGCAAGCTCCTGTGGCCTTGATTCCGGCATACTCTATGTTGGTGACAACTACAACTATGTGGCTGAACTTACAAAGAGATACTGAATCAGCTGCTTTTACAGGATGAACAGAGCCATGCCAATGGGAAAGACACACAGGGGGATGCATACGTCCTGGCATTGTTCGGGGATTGGCCGGACTGGGCCGGTCACCTTTCCCCCTAAAACAGGAAGGGGTAAACGCAGCACTGAGCTTTTAACGAAATACACTTTGATGATCTAACCCATTAAGCTCTTGACCTTCCGGCTTTTCGACCTTTTGACATTTCAACATTATTTTACTGGATGGCATCACAGCTGAATGATTACCGATATCGCGATCAGCAGATCTGTTGCCAGCACAGTAATCACGTTCATGCCCTGGGCGGGTAACAGCTTTTCATTGTCTCCTTTATGGGTTAATGCTATGTGCGAGGCTTTGAGCCCAATGGGAAGAGGCAGCAAGGCCAGGTATAACCAATAGGAGGAAATGCCGAGTAACGGAAGAATACCTATTACGGCAAACGTTGCCAATATACCGGCTGTATAAATCCCTGCGGCAATCTTTTTCCCGAAGAAGATAACGATGTGCCGGCGTCCGCCCTCACGGTCGGCTTCTGTATCAGGGAATTCATTAAGCAGAAGCAACAGAAAGGTAAGGATACCCGGCGGGATGGAGATCAGCCAGACCTCAGCAGGAACTATCTCACGGAGCGGCTGCCCGGGAGATGCAACCATGGCAATATAAGCACCGATCACGACCAGCGAGCCCAGGGCTAATCCGGCAAAGATCTCGCCCAGCAGGTAGCGTGCCAGAAAATTCGTGTAATATACCACCGCAATTGCTCCTATGACCGCAATCAGCAATATGCTCCAATGAGAAGTCAGGGTAAAATAAATCCCAATGGCAGCAGAGAATAACAAGCTTAGTATCGCCCCCGCCCTGACCTGTCCGGGTTTTGTATTACCTCCGCTTAAAATACCGCTTCCACCGCTAAAAGGTGTTTTTCGTGTATGAAAGTCAATTTTCGTGGAATAATCCGACAACTCATTAAAAAGGTTTACGGAGATGTGTGCAGATATTACCCCGGCGGCAATTAATACAGCATGCAGCCACTGAAACGCCCCGGGCTGGTAGAGCGCGCTGTATGCCAGGCCGATTGCTGTCAGGAATACAGCAAGAACAAGAAAATTGGCACGGATCTGTGCCATCCAAATCTTAAATGAACTCATACATCACGTTTTTCGAAATTGCAGGCACGGGATGCTCCTCCCCGGAAACAGCTTTTTTGCCTGTGTCATTTCAGTTCCTAATTGTGTTGATTTATTTAGCCTTGTAAAACCATTTTATGTACAAGCGCGCCGGGGTAACAAATACAATTCGTGCTACACCGCATAGCGGCCGGTCAGCGCAACGTTTTTTTCAACAAGTACGAATATGTAATGATCATAAACAGCCTTTTGTTTAATTTTGAAGAAAAAATTCTTTGTTGGAAGCATTTTACACAAGACATTGCACTGTCACGGCCGATGGCTCTCATACGCTCTATTTGCCGGCTCTTGGCGAACACTACCATTCGGCGAATGGCGCGGTAACCGAATCGCGTCATGTTTTTCTCAAACATGGCTTTGATCTTATTGCCAAGGACCGTAAGCATATTCGTATCCTCGAGGTAGGTTTTGGTACCGGTCTGAATGCGATTCTGACTCTCGAGCGCGCCGTGCGCGTGAATGCTGCAGTGGAGTATGTTACCGTGGAGCCTTACCCGCTGAATATTGATGAGGCCAAGGTCGTCAGCAATTCGCATTTTGTTGCAGAAGGCAGTTTTAACGAACAATTTCTTTACATGCACGCGGTTAAAGCAGGTGAGAGAGCGGCTATTTCCCCGGATTTCTCTCTTTTAAAAGAGGAGGTCAGGATCCAGGATTACGATTTGCCGGCAAATTATTTTCACCTGGTGTACCATGATGCCTTTGCACCTCAGTTTCAGCAGGAAATGTGGACGGTGGAAGTGTTTAAGAAACTATTCTCAGCTATGCTTCCGGGAGGTATACTAACCACTTATTGTGCAAAAGGCAGCGTTAAAAGGGCGCTGAAGGAGGCTGGATTTTTGCTTTCACATCCTGAAGGCCCCCCGGGGAAGAGGGAAATGACTGTAGCCAGTAAGGAAGTAAGGAAGTAAGGAGTAAGGAGTAAGGAGTAAGGAGTAAGGAGTAAAAAGCAAGATGTCTCGTCCTGAAATAGGTTTACAATTTTGTAAACAAAAATCAGGATGAGGTCAGGAAGTAAGAAGAAAGAAGTATGACACTAAAACAGCAACCATTCATTATCAGGGTATATGGGATTGCTATTCATGACGGTCATTTGCTGGTTTGTGATGAGTATTGGTTTGACACGCTGATGACGAAGCTGCCGGGTGGGGGCATGGAGTATGGCGAAGGCACCAGGGCCTGTCTGAAGCGTGAGTGCATGGAAGAACTCGGTCAGGATGTATATGTGACGGATCACGTTTACACGACTGATTTTTTCCAGGAGGCCCGTTTTGCTGAAGGGCGTCAGCTGATCAGCATCTATTACAGGATGGCCCTGACAGCGCCGGACGCTCTCGATGTATCCGTCCGCCCGTTTGACTTCAGGGAAAAAAAAGAAGGGGCCATGCGTTGCCGCTGGGTCCCCTTACAAAAGGTTTCAGAGGATGTCTTTACGTTCCCGATTGATAAAAAAGTAGCCGGGATGTTGCAGGACCTGTAAATTGCAGGTAGCTGATGCCGGTTCGCTTCTCAGAAAGCCGGTACATACGGGTACAGTTGGTCAAAATCTTGCAAGAAGATACTGCCGGATCACTCCGGATGCTCGACAAACCCTTACCGGAGACCGGTGCTGATCAATCCTGTTGCAGTTGGTTCAGGCCTTTGCCTGAGGATGCAGGTGATCAATCCAGGTGCAGTTGGTCAAGTCCTTGCCGGAAGTAAACATCTACAGGTATATCTTCCCTGTTGATACGATCTATATCCCTTTGTAGTGTTTCCGTCATACCTCCGTCGCGTTGGATCATCTCTCCTGCGGCTTGGTAGTCCCCATCACCCTGGAGCAGGATTAGTTTTTCGACCATTTTTCCTACTGCGGCGTTCATTTTTTCGAAATCCACTTTGTAGGTATTGGTTTCCTGGTCGCGAAGGAAGGCTTCTTCCCTGGCAAAAAAGTTAAAGCGCATCATTCCGGCTATGCCATGGGCTCCGGCTTCTCCAAAGCGGCTGGAGCGAAGGATGCTGGCAAATGATGTTACATAGGCTTCTTTCATTTGCTGTTCGGTAAACTCGCCCATCTCATAAAGCTGGTTGATCATGAAGAGTGCCATCAGGTCTGTGCTTGTGGCATCGATCACGCCGTAATACTCGCGCAGCGCATCCCTTACAGACCCCTGGTTGTCAACGGTACGGGATATGCCCAGCCCGCCTGCGATCTCATGAAATGCGGTAAGGTGGAAAAAAGCGTCAAAATTCACGTAATCACGCTGTTCGTCATGGATGATGATATCTGCGATGGGCTCCAGGATGCTTTCGTATTTAGCTTCCATCACATTCCTCAGCTGCATGCTCCGGGTTCCGGTTTCTGCTGTGACATCGGGGTCATGGGGCAGGTGAAGTGCGATGATCTTCGGGCCTGCGTTGCAGTGGCCTGCGTAATATATTGCGTCGTAAACAAAGATCTCGCTGTCATCACCCGGTCTTTCCTGTCGGTATGCCTCGGGAACCGGAAGCCTTTGCTGCAGCTGCGGCACCAGGTCCGCAAAATGCTCCAGCTTGCCGCTCCATTCATGATCCTTAACAACCAGATACGAGCTGTGCGCCTTTTTATGGCCAAATTTCCGGTCTTCGCCTGTATCAAAAGGCCTGGCGATGAAGTCAATGTTATTGTCTTTCATCTCCATCCAGGCTCTGTCGCTGGTGAGGAATTCATCGTTTTTAAAAGCGTGTCCCAGAAGACGCAGGTAGCGTTCCTGCCCCTCGTTCTCTGCTAAGCCGGCGGCCAGTTGAAGCAGGCGGTCGATCTCTTCATTTTGCTCAGCAAAAGCGTCGGCATAGGGTATGGAAACCAGATTTCCTTCGTTGGTGCGCCGGATCATTGTATAAGGACTCCTTTTGTCGGGATCGTCCCACTCGTTAAACTCCTCACGATCCATATCGGCGGGATAGAAATTGGCTCCCAGCGGTTTGTCGTTAAACCCGCGATAGAAGGCAGTATGCCCTTCCAGTCGACCCCAGGGGCCGTAGTTTATCAAAGCATATTCCCAGGCATAGGGTTCTTCGATGTAATCTTTGAGACTTTCCTTATTACCAAAAGACTGGATCCAGAAGATCTCATCAATCACATCGGCAGCAGCCATCAGGACAGGGATCATTTCCCTTTCCTGATCACTTAACCATGTCAGGTCAGTGGTAAGGACAAATTCTTCATACTGATCCAGGCGTTCCTGGATTTGTTCCCGGTATTCCCTGTCTGCTGGCTGGCAGCTGACAAGGATACTTACGGTAAGGATGATGGTGAACAGTCGCAGATTTTTAAGGTGCATAGCGTTGGTGCTTTTGGTGAAACATTTGATATTCAAAGATATAAAATATTTTTTAAGGTTGTTTGATAAACCGGGCTGTCCACCGGTGCTCCTTGCCGCTGACAATCACGAAATAGCTGCCGCCGGGCAATGATGAAAGGTTTATAATCATTTCGTTACCAGATGCGAATGTTTCTCTTTTCACAACATCTCCCAGGATATTTTTTATTGTAACGGTTAGATCCCTTGAAGGCCGGTCGTCAAGAAGTATACGGATCTGGTCCCTCGCAGGGTTCGGATATATCTTTATTTCTCCCGGTACAACCGCTTCGTCAATACCTACACTGACTTGGAGGGTAATGACATCGGCGGGTCCCATGATCCCAAAAACGTTTTCGGCAGCATAGATATCAATATATCCATGCCCGCTGATGGTGTATTCGAGGGTTGTGCCGTCGCCCAAATGTTCTGTCAGGTCTTCGTCGGCGAACCATTGCAGCGAGTCGCTACCCAGTGCTTCAATCGTTACAGTGTCGCCTGTGTCGAGATCATCGACGTCCAGGGGAAGGATGTCTGGTTGCGCAATAACTATGAAATCATCGGCTATGGAAGAACCTGAGCCCATTGGGCTGAACTGGTGAATGCCAAAATAGTATGTCCCTGTTTCCCATGCTTCAAAAACCCCGCCAACCGGATGATACCCTTCGTATTGGCTGTCTGTCATTCCTGTTTCTTCCCAAACGACTTCCTCCAAATGATCGGCCAGTGGTTGAGTGCCGGCAGCAATGCGCAGGTTATGTGAGCCGGATCCCAACTGGTTGTAAAATGCAGCCTTGTACTTCCTTTCTCCTTCCAGGGTATAGCAACCGCTGATTGCCCAGTCGTCGGCCGGTCCGGACTGGCTTCCCATAAAATACACGATGTAGTTGCTGCCGCTGTGTGCCAGGCCGGGGTCATTCAGACGCAGGCCCCAATAACGGCCGTCCTGGTTCTCGTTATGGATGGTCCATCCAATTTCCCGCAAGGCAAAAATGGACTCAAAGTCTTGTTTAAAGTATAGTCCCGGACCGCTCAGGTCCTTTCGCACGCCGTAAAAATTGATGCTGCCTTTGCTGTTGCCTGTGTCTTCGTCGCCATCCACCAATAGCTCATAGTGCAGGGTGTGTCGTCCGAATTCGCTTATGTCGAGATCAAAATACAGGGTATCGTAACCGAGAACAGGGACTTCGGGCGTGTTCATTGTAACACTCTGACTGTCATCACCATATATAAGGGTGATATCGAGGTCCCCTGCAGGCATATTCTCGTTGCCGAGGTTTTTAATAATGGCTTGCATGGGTGTTTCATGGCTGAAATCACAGGGATGGGTGTCTGTG
>PWRF01000266.1 GCA_003556325.1 Bacteroidales bacterium
AGGCTGCCGGCAGCATGGCCCGGGGTGTGCAGCACCTTCAGCTCCTGGTTGCCAAAAGAAACCGTGTCGCCGTCTTCAAGAAACTCTTCGGGCATAACAGGCTTTTCCACATCAAAGCCAAACACCTTGCCGTACTCTTTGCTGTTTTCAAGGAAAGGCATGCTGTCTTTGTGCGTAAGCGGCTTGAGCTTGTAGGTCTTGGATACATACCGGCTGCCCAGCATGTGGTCTATGTGGCAATGAGTAAAAAGTTGAAGCACAGGTGTAAGGCCGTTATCTTTTATGAACTTGTCCAGCTCCTTCTTTTCGTGTTTTTCATAGGTGGCCGCATCGATGACGGCGCACTCGCCGGTGTCGTCGTATAGGAGATATGTGTTTACCTGGAAGGGATTGAATGTGAACTGCTTGATTTGTGACATAGGCGGGAATTTTTATCTTGTGCATGGTATGAACATCCATGCCTCAAAGATAAGCAAAAATGCGTAAATTAGCATGTGACTTAAACGGACAAAGATGGAACTGGTCGACAAAATCAAAGCTTTATCGAAAGATTTTTACGAAGAAGTGGTCTTTTTCAGAAGACACTTTCATGCCACGCCCGAATTATCGATGAAAGAGCATAAAACCGCGGAGTTTATCGCTTCCCGGCTCGATGAGATGGGCATACCCTATGATGCCGGCATTGCAGAAACCGGCATTGTGGCCCGCGTGGAGGGCCGGGATCCCGGCTCGGCCATGGTGGCCCTGCGCGCCGACATGGATGCCCTGCCCATCCACGAGCAAAACCGTGTGGAGTACAAGTCTGCCTTCCCGGGTGTGATGCATGCCTGCGGGCACGATGCGCACATGGCAAGCCTGCTGGGAACGGCAAAGATCCTGAACAGCCTGCGCGATCAGTTCCGCGGGACGGTAAAGCTGGTCTTCCAGCCTTCAGAGGAGAATTACCCCGGCGGAGCCAGCCTGATGTTACAGGAAGGGATCTTTGAAAACTCCAAGCCGGATGCGATGTTTGGCCAGCACGTCTATCCCGGTCTGCCCGCCGGCAAGGTGGGCGTGCGGAGCGGCAGGTACATGGCATCAACGGATGAGGTGTATATCACCGTGAAAGGGAAGGGGGGGCATGCAGCCACCCCGCAGCTGAACGTCGATCCGGTGGTGATCGCATCGCACGTCGTGCTGGCCCTGCAGCAGGTCGTGAGCCGTAACGCTACACCCTACATGCCTACCGTGTTGTCTTTCGGCCGCATCTTCGGCGACGGCCAGACCAACGTCATCCCCGATGAGGTGAAACTGGAAGGCACCTTCCGCACCTTCGACGAAGAGTGGCGGGAGAAGGCCCACCTGCGCATCCGCGAAACGGCCGTCTTTGTGGCCCAGGGGATGGGAGGCGACTGCGAGGTGTTCATCGACAATGGCTATCCCTTTCTCATCAACGAAGAAAAGCTGACTGCCCGATTCCGCGATCATGCGATCGAATATCTCGGCCAGGAAAATGTGGAGGACCTCGACCTCTCCATGACGGCCGAAGATTTTGCCTACTACTCCCAGCGCTTCGACACCTGCTTCTACCGCCTCGGCATCCGCAACGTGGAACAGGGCATCACCTCCAACCAGCATACCTCTACTTTCGATATCGATGAAAGCGCCCTGGAGACAGGGATGGGGCTGATGGCGTGGGTGGCGCTGAAGGAGTTGGGAAGTGGAAGTAAGAAGAATGAAAAATGAAAAGTGAAAAATAAAGTAAGTATCTCGTCCTGAATTAGTGTCTCGTCCTGAAATAGGTTTACACTTTTTGTAAACAAAAATCAGGATTATGAGACAGATGCACCCGGACTAATGAAAATTTGCACACCTTGCGTGTTTAATATTTTGGCAAAAACGCTAAACAATTGTCCTATGTTGATGTTTAAATATATGACAATTGCAAGGCGGGTATGCAGCAAAACAACACATACGACATAATTGTGATCGGCGACGGTTTGTCTGGTTTTTTGCTGTTGTATGAACTTTCGAAATACTCTGAATTTGCTGACCAGCGGATTCTCTTGCTCGGTGATGGAAAAGAAAACCACCGTACCTGGTGTTTCTGGGACAAAGACCTCGAGCCGGTCTTTCAGCAAATGGTTCACACTTCCTGGGGGGAGCTTACCTTCAGGTCTGACAGTACGGAGGTGCGTGAAAACCTCGGCGATCTTCACTATTACTATATTCCTGGAGAATCGTTTTTTTCTTATTTCCGTGACACCTTTCTTCCGCGCCATCCCCAGGTGACTCACCGCAGCGACAGGGCCCTGAAGATCAAAGGCTCCCAGGGCGACTTCCGTGTGGTGGGCGGCGACCAGGTTTATCAGGCCAGCCAGGTATACAATAGTGCTTTTCTTGAAGAGAAACCACAGATAGATCTCTGGCAGCACTTTCGCGGCTGGTTCATCGAGACGGATGAGGCCGTCTTTGACCCGCAAAGCGCCCTGCTGATGGATTTCTCCATCGATCAGCAAGGGGAAACCCGGTTTATGTATGTCCTGCCTTTTTCAGAAAAAAGCGCCCTGGTGGAGCTGACGTACTTTAGTCCGCGGCCGCTCGACAAACCGGTGTATGACCGGGAGATTGAAGGGTACGTAGCTGATTTGGCGGGTGAAAAGTACAGGGTCGTGAACAAGGAATACGGTCAGATCCCGATGCAGCAGGGCGTGTTTCAGCACAGGGGACAACAGGGGGAGATCCACATCGGCACGCTTGCGGGGATGGCAAAGCCCACCACGGGATTTGCCTTTCAGCGCATCCGGAAAGATAGCAGGGAGCTGGCCAGGGCCTATTTTACCGGCAAGAAAGCCCGGCGCACTGATGAAACCGACCGGTTTGCCTTTTATGACTCGCTGCTGCTGTGGATCATCCGCAATTACCCGCAAGCCGGCAAAGGCATATTTACCCGCTTATTTCAACAGACGAACATGAAGCTTGTGCTTCGATTCCTGGATCAGCAAACCACGATTTGGGAAGAACTGAATATTTTTGCCCGGCTGCCGATCAACATTTTTCTAAAAGCCCTGCTCAGTAAACTATCCGGAAAAGTACTGCCGGAAACGGAAAAAGAGCCTGTTGTCATTAAAGACCTGCAAAATGTTTAACCGGAATCCACTCACCCCGATTCACCAGCTGCGTCTTTTGGCGCTTGCAACCGGCCTGCTGCTGGTTCTCCTGCACCAGCTGGGTGGAACCATTGACCCTCTAATCGATTATGTGTTCTTTGGAATGTTCATCATTCTTGTGGGCATTCCCCACGGTGCCCTGGATCATCTCGTGGAGGAAAGATCCCTCGCGGGTGAGCGGAAATCGTTTTCCATGGTTCGTTTCCTGGTGAAGTATATTGCCATCATCCTCGCTTATGCGGCACTTTGGTTCGTTACGCCGGCATTGAGCTTGCTGGTGTTTTTGCTGATTTCTGCATGGCATTTTGGGGAGTCGGACATGCAGCCAGCGCCGCGGCATGGCTTATGGAAGGTCGCACAGGTGTTTCTGGGCTCGCTGGTGTTGTTCTTTATTCTCATGCGCGAACCTGCTTACACCGGGGACCTGATCGCACGCATCACCCGTGGAAGCGCGCCGGCCACCTCTGCCTGGCAGTGGGCGGCTGCTCACGCGGCCATCGTTTATGGGGCATTGGCCGTTGCGTTAT
>PWRF01000336.1 GCA_003556325.1 Bacteroidales bacterium
CAAAAATAATTGCTTTTTCGACATCCTTAGTGGAAAAGAAGAAAAAGATAAAGGAAGCTAAAAGCAGAAACAAGACCTTTCAGGCAAAGTTTCTTACCAATAGCTATATTTTTACTATAATTTCTTTTTATGCGTATTTTTTATAATTATATTTGCTATGTTTTTAGACTAAATGACATCAGCGCCTGTATCAAACATCCGGGTTATCCGGAAAAAAGGTTTTGATGCCCGGGTAAGGATTATGGAGCATTGAACACCGGTCACTGAGAGTAAGAAGGCATTTGGCTATTGGTTGTTGGCTGTTGGTTATTGGCTATTGGCTGTTGGCTTTTGGCTTTTGGCTGTTGGCAATAAAGCCAATAGCCTATAGCAGACCTTCAGGCCTTTTCTCTTTTCGTCATTTCGTCTTTTTGTCCTTTTGTCTTTTTGTCTTTTTGTCTTTTTGTCCTTTTGTCTTTTCGTCTTTTAACCCATCATAATGAAAACAAATGAACAACTTTTTATTGCTCACATCAGCCCTCGTGCTACTCCAGATACCGTGCATGGCAGGAAACATGCCAGCCGGTGCCCGGCCAGCAGCAATGGCCAATGCCGCAGTGGCCATATATGACTTTTGGGGGCTCACCCATAACCAGGCCGGCATAGCAAAAACAAATAAACCAATGATGGCAATGTATGCAGACAACCGTTACATGATCCCGGAACTGTCGCAGGTGTCAGCCGGCTTTGTTAAACCATCAGGGAGAGGGGCTCTCGGGGGGTCGGTATGTTGGTTTGGCAACGAACTTTACCACGAAGGAAAAGTAGGAATCACCTATGCACGGATGTTTGGCGGCAAGTTTGCAGCCGGAGTCAAACTGAATTACCTGTTTGTTTCCCTAGGCGACGGACTGGGCAGCACAGGCAATGTTGCCGCAGAAGCCGGCCTGCTGTGTGAAATACTGCCCGGCCTTATAGCAGGCGCCCATGTTTACAACCCCGGCCGGGCAAAAATTGCTGCTTACAACTACCTGGAACACGACGAAAGACATCCTGCGGTGATCAGAAGCGGACTTTCCTACAGTTTTTCCGAAACACTCCTGGTAACCATTGAAGCAAAAAAGGACATTCGCCATAATGCCAGGGCAAAAGCAGGGCTCGAGTACGGTTTTGGGGAACAGATGACACTGCGCGCCGGAATTGCCACCAACCCCATGGAAAACAGCTTTGGATTCGGCCTTCGGGCGGGCGGCTGGCAGTTTGACATTGCATCCTCGTACCACTACATTCTCGGATACTCGCCACAAGCAGGAATACTATACAGTTGGTAGTAACATAAACAAGACCAAATATGCCATACATCCTCAAACATATACTGCTTGTCTGTTTCCTTTCAGCGGTCTGGACTTCCCTGTCCGCGCAGGTCGATGAAGAAGATGCAGAGGAGATACTGGCACGCCATATTGAAAACCTCATAGAGACAACAGCAGGAGATGATTCCGACCCGGCGGCACTGATTGAGAACCTGGAGTGGCTGTACGCACATCCCATCAATCTTAACCGGTCCAATGCCCGTGAGATGCAGCAGTTGTTCATGCTGAACCCCTTGCAGATAAACAACCTGCTGAATCATATAAGAACCCACGGGAACCTGATCAGCCTGCATGAGCTGCAAACCATTGATGGCTTCGATGCACCTGCCATACAGAGCATGCTGCCCTTTGTAACCATCGCCGACAGCCATTCCCGGCGGCACTTTGCCATAGACAACATGCTGAGGGATGGCGAGCATGTATTCTTTTTGCGCCATCAGCAGCTGTTGGAGGAACAACGCGGGTTTTCTCCCACAGACCCCGGCGAACCTGAAGCAAACCCCAATGCGCGATACCTTGGCAGTCCCTTCCGGTTGTATACCCGGTACCGGTTCACGTATTATCAGAACGTGAGTTTAGGCATTACTGCGGAAAAAGATCCCGGAGAAGAGTTTTTTCGCGGCACCCAGCCATATGGATTTGACTTTTACTCCTTTCACCTCCAGCTCAGGGACTTTGGCAGATTGCGCACATTGTCAGTTGGCGATTACCTGGTACAGTTCGGGCAAGGCCTCACCCTGTGGTCAGGCATGGGGTTCGGAAAGGGTGCCGATGCCATGGGCGTCATTAAGAACGGGATGGGGTTGCGGCAGTATACCTCGGTCGACGAAAACAATTTCATGCGCGGCGCAGGAGCTACAGTCGGACTGGGCCCGTTTGAGATCACTGCGTTTTATTCTTCCAAGCCGCGCGACGCCAACGTAACAGGAGAATGCCCGGAACATGGCTGGCCGGTGATATCAAGCCTGCAGCAATCGGGAATGCACCGAACTCCCAGGGAACTGGAGGGCAAAAATGCCGTCAGGGAAAGAATCGCCGGCGGAAACATTGCCTTCAGGGGAGAACGCCTCCATGCCGGCATCACGGCATTTCAACAAAACCTGGATGCTGAATTCAGAAGGAACCTTTCCTTCTACAACCAGTTCGACTTCAGCAGCAACGAGCAGCGGCGCGTGGGATTTGATTACGGGTATCTTACCAGGAACATGAACCTCTTCGGCGAGATCGCCCTGGCTGATAACGGGAGGATCGCTTTTCTCAACGGGGTAATGATCAGCATGCACAGAAGACTCTCTGTTGCACTCCTGCATCGAAGGTACGACAAAGCTTTTCACGGCCATTTGGCAGGTGCGTTCGGAGAAAACACCCGCGCCAGCAACGAAAATGGGATCTACCTGGGTACCAGCATCCGCCTCACACCCAGGATAAGGCTGAACGCCTTCGCCGATCACTTTCGCTTTCCATGGATGAAATTCAGAACATACCTGCCTTCGCGGGGCAACGATTACCTCGTAAACATGGAGTACAGGCCCACACGCACCATCGAAGGTTCGTTCAGGTTCCGGCGGAAAAACAAACCTTTAAACGCCAGGGAGGCTGAAGCTATCAGGACCCTGGAAAACGTAACCAGGACACAATACCGGTTGCACCTGGCTTACCCTATAACCGAAACGCTATCCTTCCGAAACCGGCTCGAACTGATCCGGCACACACATGGAGATACCCGCCAGACGGGGTTTATGATGTATCATGACATACTGTACCGGAGCCTCGGCAGCCCCTTCGCCGTAACCTTCCGTTATGCCCTTTTCGACACCGGCGGTTTCGACTCACGCATCTATGCATATGAACATGATGTATTGTATGCTTTTTCCTTTCCTTTCATGGCCGACAAGGGACTGCGTAGCTACCTGCTCATCAGGTACCGGGTCACCCGAAGGATAGATCTGTATGCACGGCTGGCGCGCACCACATATACTAACCGGGACAGCTCAGGCAGCGGGCTGGATCAGATCGACGGAAACACACGTACAGAGCTCAAAACGCAGCTCAGGTGGCGTTTCTGACGCTTACTCAAATTTTCCCGGGAGAGTTCCACGATATTTTTCAGAAAAAAGTGGTAAAAACAGGAAAAATTTTACCTTTGCCCGCATCACACAGTCTTATAGTAACTCTAAACACTCCAGTTATGATATTTCTTTGGGTTGTCGTGGGCTATCTTCTTCTGTTGATGGGGATATCCGTTTACAAAAGTTTCATGGTAAAAAGCCAGGAGGATTTTATGGTTGCGGGGCGTTCTGTCTCGACACC
>PWRF01000281.1 GCA_003556325.1 Bacteroidales bacterium
ACAAGCGGGCTGGCGGTTCCGGGCTGATCTCCGGGCGCAAAGCCTTCCAGCGCCCCATGAAAGATGGGGTCAGGCTGCTGAACCTCATCCAGGATGTCTACTTGAATAAAGACATTTCTGTCGCATAACATCGAAGCTGAATAAACTCACGGTCGCACGGCCAACCTGGCCGGGTGACCTGGATTTGATTCACAGGGTTTCATCCCGGGAAACACTAAAACGCTTTGGATGGCGAGGATTCAATGAAAGAACTAAAGCAATCATGCATGGAAAAACCCTTGGATCCCGATGTTGCCGCTATCAATGCACAGTTTTTAGGCGCAAACTTTTAACATGAACCTTTCCTGGTTTTATGCAATTGCGTCAAATATTTTTATTAACTTGTATTTGAATTCAGGTTTAATATTAAAAGAAAGATAGTATGAAATTCGCAAAAACATTGTTTGGACTTGCCGTAGCTACCGGCATAGGTGCTGTGATAGGCGTATTGTATGCGCCAAAAAAGGGGTCAGAAACGCGCAAAGATCTGGCTAAGAAGCAAAAAGAGTATGAAAAGAAGCTGAAAAAGGAGTACAACAAAACCATTGACAAAGTGGCTGATGAAGTCAAAAAAGCCGATGAAAAAATATCTGAGGCCACTGACAAGGTCCAGGATGAGCTCAAGGATAAAAAATTCTGATCTGAATCCTGTGAGGCATTTCCAGTCATCGCGTTAAGACAACTGCTAAAAGGTTGCCAATCATTGCATTGCATCTCTTTTGCGGGTATAGAGATCATACCCTTTAGCCGGCTCGTGAAAGCCTTCGGCTACGTTTCATTTGCAGGATAGACTTAGCAGGTTTTTATCCGGATTATCTTATTGGATGATCAACTTCCTGGTTTGCCTGTTATTCTTATGACTTATGGATATCATATATGCTCCGGGATTCAGACTCCCCGTATGCATGACATGCTCATAATTGTCTGAAGATATCCGCTGGAATTTTTCTTGCCTGACCTTCCTGCCGTGAAGGTCGTGGATGCTTATGATTAACTGTCCCACAGGCGGATTTTGCATATGTATGCAAATTTTTCCGGAGGCCGGATTTGGATAAATGTCCCACGTAAATGATGCATCCGGATGATCCGGGGTGTTGACCACGGAATGCTCAAACGCATAAATCCCATCTGCACCCAAAAATATGATGTCCCGCCCGTCATCATGCATAACCAGCATTTTTCTAACGGGATAATTATGGTCTTCTTCAAACTGGTGCCATTCGTGCTGCCAGTTTTTACCCTCGTCGGTGGAATAAATAATGTTTAAACGCTCTGAAATGTTAGTGTTAGGTGAGTCGCCTGTGGTATAAATGATCGAGCTGTCGGCCGGACTGAAGGAGATATCATAAAAATAGAGCGCCATATCAGGGTCACCCCAGGTATTAAGGAGGGTTTCCCAGGTATAACCGCCATCGTCGCTGCGTCCGATCACCCCCTCTCCGGGTACGTACCAACTGGTGTCTTTACGGATGATCCAGTGGGTGCAATTATCTCCGTTAAAATAATTACCATGCAAGGGCAAGTTTTCAAAATTCTCCCCATAATCCTCAGAAAAATAAAGGATTGGTGTCAGGTTAGTAGATTCACCACCTACCCATATTTTATTTGGGTGATCCGGATCTGTTCTGATAAAACGGTATATAACCCAGGCCTCAAACATGCCATGCCAGGTTTCCCCGCCATCGTAAGTCTTCTTGCTGGCCGACAAGTCAAAGATAGTATCGAGCGATTGAGTTGCGGTCAGCATGCGGAAATGGTGACTGCCTGCGTACACCGTTTCATGCTCGGCAAGCAGTTCGAATGTGTCTGTATCTTTGATGTAAACGGATGAATAAAAGGGTTCTCTGGTGCGGACATTGGCCAGCATGCGTCCGTCATCTCCAAAAAACACATCGGTTACATCATTTCCCTGTAAGCCTACGGCCTCCCATGGATCGTCCTGCTTGAGAAAATGCCGAGCAAATATTCCATCGCTGGTGCAGGCATAAATGGTGTCCTGTTGTTCTTTCATTTCATGCACTCTAAGATGATGCAATCCTTGCTTGCTCCATTGCGAGAACCCGTTGGAGGTGAATAATATGATCCCGATTAAGATGATATATTTTCTACTCATTTGATTTGGAATTTTTGTTAGACAATCCTTTACTTCCCATTACGCAAAGTAAAGATCATATGCTGCATGAGCATGAAAAAAATCACACTTTTCACAGCAAAAGGGTGGCACCAATGTGTTTACCAGCATTGGCACAAGATTCTCCCATAGACTGTTATTACATTCTGGTGTATTGCTATACCCAGCTGGGGTAGATACGGTTCGTCAAGCCAAAAGAAAAAAGAAAGACGCAATAACAGTCTGGGTTCAGGCACTTGTCATCGACCCTACGAATAAAGCCGCACGAATCCGCATAAAAAACATTGAATTTTAGTGTAACTTAAAACCCATGTCTTTTTGCGTGCTTATGTTTTGGCGGTGACTTTGCCTGAAGGCCTTTTTGGAAGCGAAAATCGCGGTGCTAAGCAAAAAAAAACGAGGCAAACGCCACTTTGCTTGGAGGCAGTTAGTCCGATTTTAATGAATCTATTCGTGCGATAAATAACGTGCCAGGGTGTCAAGCAATAGCTTTTGCCGGATCGGCTTGGTAAGGTATGCATTGCAACCAGCCGCCAGGGCAATGTCCTCGTCGCCAGACATGGCCTGGGCGGTTTGCACCATGATGGGGATGTCGCGGTTAAACTTCCTGATCTGCCTGGTGGCTTCAAGCCCGTCCATGACCGGCATCTTCCAGTCCATCAGCACCATGCCAATGTCTGGATGGTATTTCACCAGGTCAATGGCTTCCTGTCCCGTGCGGGCATGCAAAACCTGCAAGCCTTGAGCCTTCAGTACAACTGCCAGGTAATCATATGCCACCGGATCGTCTTCTGCGATCAGGATCCTGGCATCCCGTGGAATTTGTTTTTCTGCTTTATCGAGAGGGGCATCAACTGTGACTTCTGCTTCATCTTTTTCTTGCTCAGGAATAGCTGGATAAAAAGGCAGGGTGAAATAAAAAGTGCTTCCCTTTCCGGGTGTCGAATCCACCCAGATCCTGCCACCGATCAATTCCAAAGAGGCCTTTACAATGGGCAGCCCAAGACCGGAACCCTCATGCATCCTGGCATCACTCTGATCCGCCTGCACAAAACGGTCAAAAATGATTGCCTTCTTGTCTGCAGGGATACCCATTCCGGTGTCTTTCACATAAACCAAAAGCATGGCATCCTGCAAGTCACAACCCAACTCAATGCTGCCTGATTTGGTAAACTTGATGGCGTTCTTCATCAGGTTGGTGATGGCCGTATCCAAAATGTTTTTGTGCGTTTCAATCCAGGATATTTCCTTGCAGGCCGCCTTGCTTAAGCGGATCTTCAGTCCCTTTTCCCCGGCTTGCTGGCTGAAAAAAAGATAATGGTAGTCCAGCTCTTCATCCAGGTTCACCTTGCTGATATCTGACTGCAACTGTCCGGACTCAATGCGGGAGAGCTCAATGATGTCGTTGATGGTGTTAAGCAGTCTTTGTCCACTTCTATGAATGATGGAAATGTACTCCTCTTTTTCGTC
>PWRF01000289.1 GCA_003556325.1 Bacteroidales bacterium
AATGCATGCATTAATCATCTGAAAAAAAATAAAATAAAAACCCACATCCACATAGATGATATTGCCATTCCTGATGATCCTTCCGATTACGGGCACTTCCCTGAGGATGAAGACCTGGATGCACTGCGAAAAGCTATAGAGAAGCTCCCTGCCAAAGGCTACAAAGTATTTCAGCTGGTGGTTCTGCATGAAAAATCCTATAAAGACGCTGCATCTGAACTAAATCTTTCTGTAAATACCGTTAAAACTCACCTTTGCAGGGCCATGCAAAAAATCAGAAAGGAATTGAGAAGTTGATTTTTATCTTTTTTGTCACCCTTTTTGATGAATTCCTTGTCTGATTAGTGTATGAAAGACCAATCTTTTCTCCCTCCGGATATCATCCGGCTCATAGTTAGCCGCGAAACAGGCCAGGCTTCGCAAGCGGAAAAAGAAGCCCTGGACCATTATTTGCAAAGCCATCCCGAAAAGCAGGAGGAAGCTGCAAAACATTCTGAGATCATAAGGCAGGCCAGGTTCCTGGGCAAAATGAAAGACATCGGTAAGGATGCTGCATGGTTTGACCTTGAGAAGAGAATGGCGCATACCCGAACCCGCTCTGCTTCAGTCATGAAAAGAGTGCTTAGGTATGCTGCAATCGTTTTGCCTTTTATTATAGGTATGGGCTTTTTGTATTTCCAGCTTTCGGATCAGAGAGCGCAGGAGGCCGGTATGCATGCAGAAATGCTTTCTGCTGCCCGCTCTTCCAGTGCCACACTTGTTTTGTCATCGGGCGAGTCTCTGGTGTTGGATGATCATACCACGGGCCAGTTCTTTGAGGATGAAGGGGTAAGGATACATCAGGATCAGTCTGACCGCATCCGGCTTGCAGATGCCTCTGCTTCGGTAATGCACAGCCTTATTGTGCCCCGTGGCGGGGAGTATCAGCTGGTGTTATCCGATGGCTCCACCGTATGGATAAACTCTGATTCGCAACTTGATTATCCCACCTTGTTCGACACCGGCAAACGGAAAATATCCTTAAGGGGTGAGGCTTATTTTGATGTGATGCCTGACCCGGACCGTCCCTTCGTTGTGCAAACTCCCGACATGCTTATTTCGGTTACAGGAACAACTTTCAATATCCAAAACTATCCGGCTGACGTGGCTGAGGCGACGGTAGTCTCGGGAAGTATAAGCGTTTCCACCGGGGATATTCCGGCTGTTGATGTCAGGCCGGGCCAGCAAGCCCGTGTCGGGCACGGAAAAGATTCCATTGAATTGCATGAAGTGGATGTTGACCTGTATACTTCCTGGGTTGATGGGATGTTCAGGTTCAGAAACACTGAAATTGGTGAGCTGGCCAGGAGGATGCAGCGCTGGTATAATGTTGATGTTGATGTGGTTGATTCCGGTGCTGCAGGTATTCGCCTCACCGGGGCAATGGAAAAGGACAGGCCTGTGGAATACCTTGTTACCCTGATCGAAATGTCAGCACCTGTCAGTATAGCTGTCGATAGAGACACTCTTAGAATCAGGTTGGCAGAATAAAAGAAGCAACACCACATAAAAAAAGCCGGAAAACAGGGAAGTGTTTTCCGGCCCGGAATTCGAAAATCAGCCGGAAAATGGGTCGAAGCATGAGCCGGCTAATCATAGGAACCCTTAACCACAAATGTATGAAAAAAACCTTACCACAGGCAATTCCGCTGTTTGTCAGGAAAAGCCAATTCAAATGGAGAACCATGAAGATTTTTATCCTTCTTATGTGCCTTGGTGTTCTGCAATCGAATGCCGGGGTGTTTTCCCAGAATTTCAGCGTACACCTGAACCTCAATCAGGTGCCGGTAGGAGAGGTCTTTGACGCCATCTCGGATCAGACCGGCCTTATCTTTTTCTACAGCAACAAAGTGCTGGACGATCAGCAGCAGGTAGACATGCAAGTAGGTGATATATACCTGGAGGATGCCCTCGATCTTCTTGCTAAAGACCTGGGCTTCATTTACTCGTACCATGACAACTACATTGTCCTTGAGTCCGCTCCCGCAGTGCCTGCAGACACCGGGCTTTCCCATGAGGAGGAGCAAACCCATACGATCACAGGGAGGGTGACCGATGCCAATGACAACATGCCGATGCCTGGTGTCAGTGTCTATATAAAAGACAGCACCATTGGCACTGTAACTGATCTTGACGGGCATTACAGTCTCGACATACCCCGGATGGAGGGTGTCCTGGTGTTCTCGCTCATGGGAATGGAAACAGTGGAAGTGCTGCTGGAAGATCAAACGGAGATAAATGTGGCCATGGAAAGTGCCCGGATTGGCCTGGATGAGGTTGTTGTAGTGGGTTATGGCACACAGATCAGGAGAGATTTGACAGGTTCCATAGGCAGTATAAGCGCGGAAGAATTGTCGGCTGTTCCGGCACCCACTTTTGAGACGGCGCTGGCCGGGCAGACAGCGGGCGTTTTTGTAGGCCAGGGTAGCGGTCGCCTGGGCGAAGCTGTTACCATAAGGATCCGGGGTGCATCCTCCGTATCCGCCAGCAACCAGCCACTCTATGTTATCGATGGGATGCCGGTGACCTCCGAAACACAGACCTCGCCTGGCAATCACCCCACCAGCCCGCTTGCCGATATCAACCCTAACGATATTGAGTCTATTGAGATCCTGAAAGATGCCTCTGCGGCTGCCATATATGGCTCGCGAGCCTCTAACGGGGTGGTCCTTATTACCACAAAGCGGGGTGCTGAAGGCGATGTGCAATTTAATGTCAACATGTCCAGCGGTGTGAATCAGGCAGCGAACCTCAGAGAGTGGCTCAACGCAGAAGAGTACCTGGAGCTTATGGGCGAAGCACTCGCCTATACTGCCGGCGAGGATGGCCTTATCGGCGGCCGCACCCCCGACGAGCTGAAAGACATGTATATACCCGGTTGGCGTGATGGCCATGATGAAGATTGGCAAAGCCAGGCCCTGCAAACAGGCCTGCAGAACAGAATGAGCTTCTCGGCAAGCGGCGGCAGCGAGACAACCCGGTTCTACGCCGGGGTCACATACGACGATCAGGACGGCATCATAATCGGCAACGACATGGAGCGTATAAGTGCCCGGTTAAACCTCGACCAGTCTGTAGGCGACAACTTTAGCTTTGGGATGAGTACCAACTTTGTGCGAAACGTTACCAACAGGGTAGCTCACGATAATGCCTGGGCAAACCCCATGCAGCTTGTGGCACAAACACCCGTTCAGCCTGTTATGGACCCCGAAACAGGAGAGTATAACACCAGAACAGTATACTATAACTCGCTGATAGATTACAGGGACGCCTCGAATGTGTCTACCGTATATCGCACTTTTATCAATGCCTATGCCGACTATTCGATTTTAGACAACCTCTCCTTCAGAACCGAAGCAGGCACCGACATACTGAATCAAACCGAAACAAACTTTTACGGACGTCGCACAAACTGGGGAAGTCCCAACGGGCTTGCGGAGAAACGTAACGTAAATGTTCTTAATTACAACATAAACAACTACTTTTCCTACAGCCAGAGAATTGGCGACAACCATGATCTTGACTTGGTGTTGGGTATGGCAGCACAAAAGAATACTGCCGAGGGGAACTTCCTTGAAGGAAGGGGCTTCCCCACAGATGACTTTAAAAACCTGAGCAGTGCCGCAGAGATTACCGGCTATAACGGCTGGGGAGAGGGACACAGCTATCTTTCCTATTTCTCGCGCGCCAATTACAAGTACCGGGATCGCTATATTTTTGGCCTTAGCGCCCGTGTCGACGGTTCATCCCGTTTTGGCGCCGACAACCGCTACGGCTTCTTCCCCTCTGTTTCGGGAGCCTGGATCATTAGCGATGAGTCTTTCATGGAAGATACCGGATTTTTAAGTTTCCTCAAGCTTCGCGCCAGCTATGGTCTTACAGGGAATTCAGACATTGGTAATTACGAGGCCATGGGCCTTTTCCAGGGTGTTACATATCCCGGTTATCCGGCATTGCTCCCCTCTCAGCTCAGGAGCCCCGGGTTGCGCTGGGAGTCTACCGCTCAGGTTGATGTGGGCCTGGACTTTTCATTTCTCAATGACAGGATATCCGCCCAGGTAGATTATTATCACAAAAACACCGAAGATCTCCTTCTGAGGCGTTCCTTGCCGGCCACCAGCGGTTATACCTCCGTGACCAGAAACGTAGGAGAAATGAAAAATTATGGATGGGAGTTTTCCGTTCGCAGCCATAACCTGCGCGGTGAGCTTAGCTGGAGAACAGATTTCAACATCAGCTTTAACCGTAACGAAGTGGTAAATATCGACGGCCCTGAAATAGCATATGGAGTGAATTATGTTATTGAAGGCGAGGAAATAGGTGTCTTTAAGATGCCCGAATATGCCGGTGTGCACCCTATGACCGGAGATGCCCTTTTCTATAAAAATGATGGAACCGGTCAGACCACCACAAATTACAACGAAGCACAAAGGGTTATTGTAGGCTCACCAAACCCTGATTTTGTGGGCGGGTTGACAAATAATCTCAGATACGGAGCTTTCGACCTTAACATATTGCTCAATTTTGTTTATGGGAATAATGTGTATCTCTCAGGCGGGCGATACCAGAGTTCAAACGCCGAATGGTGGGATAATCAGACAAGGGATCAGCTTGACCGCTGGCAGCAACCCGGAGATATAACCGATGTGCCCCAGGCAAGGTATGGAGAACGAAACGGCTCTCAACACTCATCGCGATACCTGTATGACGGCTCTTACCTCAGGCTGCGCAGCCTGACGCTCGGCTACAGCCTGCCTTTTGACCTGATCTCCAGGGCAGGCTTCCGGGAAGCAAGAGTGTATGTGTCGGGTTACAACCTTTTTACCCTGACAGATTATCCAGGTTACGACCCTGAAGTTAACAGTCTTGGCACGGGAACGTCTGCACAGGCTGCCAATGTGGTAATGGGCATTGACTTCTATACGACGCCGCAGGTGCGATCCGTACTTTTTGGCATAGATCTGTCATTTTAATGCAATGGTGCCAGACTTTTTCCCTGTACGAACCACAAAAACAGATGAACCGAGCTCTTGCGAGCTTGGCGAAGCCAAACGCCCATGACAGGATTTGACACACAGGGGGATGATTATTGGGACGTTTCGACATTTCGACATTTCGACATTTGGACAGTTGCAACACAACCCCTGAACTTTTGACAAGAGCATAAACACCTCGATGACAATTAGTTGAAAAAATATAAACACATGAAACAAATGAGAACAAAAAATACACTCCGATTTGGCATGATCCTCTTACTGGCATTTATATGGATCTCATGCGACGATTTTCTGGACATTCAGCCACAACAGTCGATAGATGCTGACGAGGCATTATCGACACCTGAAAATATTAAATCAACAATGGTAGGTGCATACCTTGAAGCCCGTTCGCGCTGGCTTTTTGGCAGCCAGTTTAACGAATATGCGGAGCTGCTGGCTGCCGACGGCCATATGCAACACGTAGGATCGCATCGCCAGCCGCAGGAGATGATTGAAAAAACCATCAATGCGAATAACTCCTATGTGGAATCTTCATGGATACGTGCCTATGCACTTATCAATACAGTTAACAATGTGCTAAGTGCGATCAGCATTTTGGACGAGCAGGACCAGGATCGCATCAGGGGCGAAGCGCTCTTCCTGAGAGGCATAACGTATTTTGAGCTTACGCGCCTGTGGGGGCTTCCATATGTCCCCGGGCAGGACAACACCCAGCCCGGGGTTCCATTGGTGCTCTTACCTACGCAATCCGCTGAAGATGCTGTTCCCGTGTCACGTAACACTGTCGAAGAATGCTACGCGCAAGTGATCGGTGACCTTATGGAAGCCAGGGACCTGCTACCCTCCTCCAACGGTGTCTTTGCCACCAGTTATGCAGCCAGTGCCGTTTTGGCAAGGGTTTACCTGCAGATGTCCAATTTCCAGACAGCAGCAGAAGAGGCAAACCGCGTCATAACAACCGGCAGCTTTCAGCTGCATGCAACGCCTATGGCTGCTTTTAATAACACTGAGATCTCTTCAGAAGACATTTTTACCCTGCAAAACAGCCTGACCAGCAACACCATCTGGCTTATGGAACGCTACGGCAGCCTGAACGGCCTCGGAAGGGGTGATTATGAGTTTACTTCTGAGTTCCTTGACTTGTTTGATGCAGACGATCGCAGGGGGCAGCTGCAGGAAGATACCCACCCTGGCTATACCCACGAAAATATCACAAACATGTATTATATCGGTGTGGGCGCTATCCGTAACGGCGGCATCAATACCGCCAAATGGGCGCACTACTATACCGTGATCCCACTGGTGCGGATGGCAGAGATGTACCTTATCCGGGCTGAAGCCAATGCCATGCTTGAAACTACCGGAGGTCAGATGGTTGGTGACGCCTTGCCGCTTGAGGACATCAATCTGATCCGGGAACGCGCGGATGCACCCTTGTTAAGTGAGGCCAGCCTTGAAGACATAAGGATGGAGCGTTACCTGGAGTTGTGCTGGGAAGGACACCGCCTGCATGACCTCAAAAGATGGCAGGAGAACATCGCCGGACACCCGTTTGACGCAGGCAACCTCATCCTGCCAATTCCGTTGAGCGAGCTGGAAACAAACCCTCTGCTTGAACAAAACCCATTCTATAACTAACAAATTAATGAATCAATGCTGCCCGGGTTGAGATACCCATCAGCCGTTGGCAACATTGCAATAAAAATTCATCCAATGAAAAAACACTACCTATTTGTCGTTTTATTTTCCTTTTTGTTTGCACCTGCACACGCCTGCACCATCGCCATCATCAGCGGCAACCATACACCGGATGGCAGACCCATCATCTGGAAACACCGCGACACGGGAACCCTTGACAACAAAGTGGTCATTTATGATGAGGGAAGATACCGCGCCGCAGGGCTCATTAATTCAAATGACGACGGCCCCGAACGCGTATGGATAGGACATAACGAAGCCGGTTTTGCCATCATGAACTCTGCATCCTATAATCTATGGGAAGAATGGGAGGAAGATTCCATCGACATACCCCATCAAACGGGTTACATCATGAGAGATGCCCTGACAGAATGTGCCACTGTTGACGATTTTGAGCAATTCTTGCTAAACAGGCCACAACCCTGGGGCGTGGAAACCAATTTTGCCGTTATGGATGCCCTGGGAAATGCTGCATATTTTGAAACGGATAATTATGAATATACCAGGATCGATGTGGATGACAAACGAGTGGCACCCCACGGGTACATCGTGCGCAGCAATTTTTCCTTTACCGGAACGCCCCACGAAGGTTCCGGCTACATACGATTCGAAACGGCCGAGCAGCTGTTTTATCGTGCATCCGGCACCAATAACCTGTCTATCCCATACCTCGTTGAAAACATGGCGCTTTCGGTTCATAACTCCTACAGCGGACAGGATGCGAGAAATGCAATAAACCTTCGTGATAGCGAATCAAAATTCATGTATTTCCAGGATTGCATCAACCGCTACAGCTCCAGTTCCTCGGTTTTCATACAGGGAGTGAGGCCTGATGAAGCGCCGGAGCTGACTACAATGTGGGCTATGGTGGGGTTTCCCCTGGCTAGCGTGGCGGTGCCGGTATGGATCACACCGGAGGAAAGCCTGCCATCCATAATCACGGCGCCCGGCACCGAACATGCACCCATCTGCGACTGGGCGCTGGAGCTCAAATATTCGCGCATGGTGCCCTCAACACGCGGTTCAACACAATTTTACATCGATGCCGTGCAGGTCTTCAATGCCGACAATACCGGAATTACTCAACAGCTGATGAGCGTCAACAGAGAGGTGTACGAAGCAACACGCCGGTTGATGGAGCAATGGTATCCGAATGAACCGGATCAGCAACAGGTAAACGATCACTACCAATGGCTTGATGAAACCATAAGCAGGGCTTATGAAGAGAAATTCGGCATCTCAACAACAATTGATTAACCCAAAAAACGATTGACATGAAACCAGTATATTACATAGTAAGCTTACTCGTTATGGCAGGCCTCTTTTTGCCGGGATGCGAAAAAGACGAAAAAGATGATCCGGTAGCCTGCTTCGAAATGGAAACAACGCAACTGGTGGAAAACCAGGAAGTGGAGTTCGTTAACTGCTCAGAAAATGCCACTGCCTATTACTGGGACTTTGGCGATGGCACCACCTCTGTCAGCTATCATGAAACACACCGGTTTTCGGAACCCGGCACCTACGAGGTGAGCCTTACGGTGTTTCGTGACGGCGCAAGTGATGAAGCTACAAAAACTGTAGTAGTGGACGATGACCCCAAGCCCGTGGCATGCTTTTCAGTGGAATCAACCAGTGTTACCGTGGGCGAAGAAGTGGTGTTCGAAAACTGCTCGGAGAAAGCAGATGAATACCTGTGGGACTTTGGCGATGGAAACACAAGCAACGAAGAAAACCCAATACATGTTTATGAAACTGAAGGGGAGATGGAAGTGGTTCTTACTGCCATCAATGAATTTGGGGAAGACAGCACGTCAAAAACACTCTCTGTAGCAGGAGATGATGTAGTGTTTTTTGATGGCTTTGAGGAATATGATGACTTTGCCCTTGAATTCGGGGAATGGGAGCAGATCGATAACGACGGTTCAACCACCTGGGGACTTGCAGCAACCTCCTTCCCAAACAGCGGCTACGTAGGCTCGTTTATTATCTTTAACCCTTACGAGACGGATCCGCCGGTGAATGACGACGAAAGGTTTGCGCCATACAACGGTCAGAAATATGCAGCATGCTTCGCCGCCCAGAATCCTCCTAACGACGACTGGATGATCAGCCCGGAAATTGAACTTGGAGAGAATTATGAATTATCCCTGGCAATCAAGTCCTATTCTGATTCCTACGGGCCCGATCTTTTTGTGATCCAGTTGCTTCACGAGGATGAAACCATCTGGCTCAGCCCCGAAAACCAGCCGGTGAACCCACCGCTTTCCTGGACTGTATACAGCTATGATCTTTCAGAATATGCCGGCATTGACGTCCGGATCCAGATAGGATGCGTTTCTGACGACTCAGTAGCCATGTTCATTGATGATGTGATGGTTACCTCTGGCGAAGGCGAACAGGTACTCAGGCAAAATTTTGAGACCAACGACATCTGGCAGAAGCCTTTTTCAACCCCGGGAAAAAGGGAGTAGAATACTTGAACATAAGATACAGATCAAACGATCAGCCCCGCATCAGGGGCTGTTCGTTTTTTCATGGCTTGTGCGCGATCTGGCCATGTTAATACGTTGTTCCATTGGGTGTTGCAATTTAAACCTGCTTGATGGTCGAAGGACAGGTTGCAGACTACATATACAAAATGCGAAAAATGGCGAGTTTCAGTGATCATTATAACACAAAAATTGTCTGTCATAAAACCCCCGGTGGATATATTGCAAAACTTTTACAGATGCACTTTGTTATATAGATAAGTAAATGTATAAAGTGAATTTCTATGGACTCTTCAATAAAAAAGAACATTACAGGCATACATCATATAACTGCGCTTGCCGGAAACACGCAGGACAACGTGGATTTCTACACCGGTGTTCTGGGCCTGCGGATGATCAAAAAGACCGTTAACTTCGATGATCCCGGGGTTTACCACTTGTATTATGCTGACGGGCAGGGAACCCCCGGCAGCGTGTTAACCTTTTTCCCTTACGAGGGGATCCGGAAGGGCACCCGCGGCAATGGCCAGGTAAGTACTACTTCGTTTTCTGTTCCCCTTGAATCTCTTGCCTATTGGGAACAGCGGTTCAGGCGCTTCGGTGTTCAATTTGATAATGTAAGGGAGCGTTTTGGCAGTGAGGTGTTTATGGCTTTTCAGGACAAAGAAGGGCTTGGGCTGGAGCTGGTGTTTAACGACAGGGATACACGCATGCCCTGGGCGGATGGTCCCGTGCCACCCTCATATGCCATACGGGGTTTTTATGGTGCTGAAGTGCTTGCTGCGGCGTTTGACAAGTCAGCCAAACTTTTGACCGGGAAAATGGATCACACGCTGGTGGCGCAGGACGGAAACCGGTTTCGTTTTGCAACTGCAGATTCGCCGGGTAGCTATGTGGACCTCCTGGACCAGCCGAAAAAGGCATTCGGACATGGGGGTTACGGTACTGTGCACCACATTGCATTCAGAACTCCGGGTTCAGACACCCAGGCACAGGTAAGGGAATTCATCCAGCGTCATGGGCTGCATCCCACACCCGTTATTGATCGTCAGTATTTTCAGTCTGTTTATTTCCGTGAGCCGGGTGGCGTACTGTATGAAATCGCTACCGACGGCCCCGGCTTTACCGTAGATGAAGAAATGCAATCGCTTGGTGAATCCCTGATGCTTCCGCCGCAATACGAAGGCCGGCGCGATCATATCGAAGCCATATTACCTGAAATACACCTGGACATTAAATCTTACATCTGATTTAACACACCTCTTATGCATACAAAAGAAATTGTTTATTCAGGGAAGCCCCTTGAGAGTGCGAAGAAGGCACTCATTCTCATACACGGCCGCGGTGCCACGGCAGAGAGCATGCTGCCCCTGGCGGATCACCTTGACCTGGATGGTTTTGCCGTGCTTGCCCCGCAGGCTGCCCGCAACACCTGGTATCCGTATTCTTTCCTGATGCCTGCCGAGAAAAATGAGCCGTGGTTATCAGGAGCGCTGGACCTATTGGGGGACATCGTGAAAGACCTGGAAGCGGAGGGCTTCAGCAGTGAACAGATCTATATTGCCGGGTTTTCCCAGGGGGCATGCCTCAGCCTGGAGTTTGCTGCCCGTAATGCACGCCGGTGGGGCGGCATCATTGCTTTTACCGGCGGGTTGATCGGTCAATCCATCAACACGGCCAACTACCAGGGAAGCTTTGCGGACACTCCCGTTTACATCGCCACCAGCGACCCGGATCCGCACATTCCCGTGGAGCGCGCGCGGCAATCTGCAGACATCATCAGGGACATGCACGCCAGGGTTAAGCTTGAGGTTTTCGACGACATCGGACATACCGTCATTCCTGCTGAACTGGAGGCGGTTAACGCATTTGTGCTGGCCTGACACAGGCTGCCTGACGCATAAGTTGTCCTGTTTTTTTTCAAGAAATACTTACTTTTGCTGCCTGGCTCTGACTTACAGTGGGAAATCCCCATGTGGTAAACCCCGACCATTCGGGATCCGGGTTTTAACACGCTGGAAATGATTATTGTCACTGGACGCTGAGAGTAAGAAGGCTTTTGGCTAATAGCCATTGGCTATTGGCAAGAAAGCCAACAGCCAATAGCCAATATTATTCCTGTTGAAAAGAATAAACAACAGATAACCAAATAGTTGAAAAAACATAAACAGATGAACCGCCCATGACAGGAATTTTGACATTTCGACATTTCGACATTTTGACAGTTACAACACAACCCCTGAACTTTTGACAAGAACATAAACGCTTCAACAACAACTAGTTATTAAAAAAAATTAACAGATGAAGACACTACTGGTATTGGCAGCAGGCATGGGGAGCCGCTATGGCGGGATGAAGCAACTGGACCGCCTCGGGCCTTCCGGGGAGTGTATCATGGATTATTCTGTCTATGATGCGATTCAGGCTGGTTTCGACAAGGTGGTATTTGTGATCAGAAAGCGCTTTGAGGCCGATTTTCGTAAGCATATCGTGGCGCCACTCGAGGGCAGGATCAAAGTGGACCTGGCCTTCCAGGAACAGGATGACCTGCCTGGCGATTACAGCCCTCCGGAAAACCGAGAAAAGCCCTGGGGTACCGGACATGCCATCTGGGTTGCCCGGGATCTCATCCGCGAACCATTTGCCGTAATCAATGCCGATGACTTTTATGGCCGGGAAGCCTTTGATGCCATGGGCGACTATTTGGAGGCGCTGCCGGAAGCCAGCCGGGGCCAGTATGCCATGTGTGCCTATCGTCTCAAAAATACCCTGTCGGCACATGGATACGTGTCGCGGGGTGTTTGCCAGGTCAATCCGGACAATATGCTGGAAACCGTTGTGGAACATACCGCCATTGAACAGGGTGCCGATGGACAGATACTGAGTCATGGCAAACCCGCAACTCTCCGGCCTGATGACCTGGTGTCGATGAACTTCTGGGGATTTACACCGGATATTTTTCAGCATCTTACCGACAAGATGCAGGCCTTTTTGGCCGCCAACCTGGAAGACCCCGGGGCTGAGTTTTACATCCCCTTTGTGGTGAATGAGCTGATCCGGGAAGGAGCGGCACAGGTCAGGGTGCTGCAAACCGATGCCAGGTGGTTTGGGGTAACCTACCAGGCGGACCGGGAACTGGCCGTGAAAGCCATACAGGACATGGTGGCCCGGAACGTGTATCCCAAAAAATTGTTTTGACGCGTATGCTACCCAGATATCCACAGGTTCTTCTGATCAGTGGCAGCACCAGGAATGTGGGAAAAACCACCCTTTCCTGCCGCCTGATTGAACGATTCGCCGACCAGCAGGTCATTGCCGTGAAAGTATCGCCCCACTGGCACCCCCAGCCAGATGACACCGACGAAGTGTATCGCGATGACGACCTGCTGATCATCCGTGAAAACAACCCCTCCCGGAACAAGGACAGCGCCAGGATGCTGCGCTGCGGTGCGCGGCAGGTGTTTTACGTGCAAAACCGAAGCGATGAACGTCTTCCCGAGGTCTTCCGGATGATCCTTGACATGGCCGGCGACCAATATCCCTACATTTTTGAATCCGCTGCCCTGGGAAAATACATCCAGCCCGCTGCTCACTTTCACATCACCCGCCCTCCGCGAAAAGGCGATAAACAGCGGCCCAATGACGTACCCACAGATCACGTGCTCCATTTCAACGGCGATGCATTTGACTTCGACATCAACCGCATTGCCTGCGAAAACGGGTTGTGGCTGGTGAAGGAAAAAGCCTGACCGATCCAGTGGTTTTTTGATTCCCGGTTCCATGCTTTTGTTGTCAGCTGGATTACAATGCAGCCCAGCAAAATGCACGACTTTCCCATATCATGCATTATTCGTGCTTTTAATTCAGCTAAGGTGCAAGGCTTCAGGAACCGGCGACAAAATATTCTATTGCGAGGCTTTCGTGCCGAAGTAGATGAACCAAAGTCAAACCACTTGCAATATTTTTATTTTTTATGACGTATTTTTACGTCAATCAAAAAATATGACGTATATTTGCGTCATAAGCCAATGAAGATATTATGATGGAAACATTTGATCAGGATTTGAGAGTCAGGGCGGCTTTGTTCAAGGCCCTGGCGCATCCGGCCCGGCTGGCTGTATTGCAATACCTGGCTGGCATAAAAACGTGCATTACCGGGGATATAGCAGAGGAGCTTCCGCTGAGCCGTACGACGGTCAACCAGCACCTCAAGGAGCTCCGGGATGTGGGATTGATCAAGGGAACGGTTGAGGGCGCCAGGCGCAAATATTGTCTGAATCCGGATCAGATCAGTAGGTTGCGCAGGGAGTTTGACGCCTTGATGGATGTGATAGATACCGGGGTGTCGCACTGTTAAATAGCATGTTGGCTATTAGCTCTTGGCTTTTGGTTGTTAGCTATTGGCACTCTTGACAACAGCCTGGAGCCAACAGCCAGAGATTTTCATCTTGACATCATATAAATACTTGAAGAAGATTGGAGGAAGCCATGAAAAGTGAAAAACAAAGCCAAAGAATTCTGATCCTTTGTACTGGCAATTCGTGCCGCAGCCAAATGGCTCACGGCTTCTTGCAGGACATGGATCCCGGGCTGGTGGTGCGATCCGCCGGCACCGAGTCCACCGGCAGGTTAAACCCCAAAGCCGTTGAGGTGATGCAGGAAGCCGGAATTGACATCAGTCATCACCAGT
>PWRF01000049.1 GCA_003556325.1 Bacteroidales bacterium
AACTGGGGTATATTGCTGATGCACCATACCAGGCCATTTTATACACTTGTGATAACCGGGAAGGAAGCCATGGAAAGATCTGCCGCTCTGAACGCGCGATACCTTCCGGACGCCATTACCCTCCCTGCAGCGGAAGAGATTGCAACGGCCGGCATCCCTGTGTTTCACAACCGGTTCGACCCCCGGAAAACCCTGATCCATGTATGTACGATGGGGCATTGCAAGCTGCCCGCAGAAGACGTAAATGAAGTCCTGAAGGAAATAAAATAACCTCCTTCTACCTGGTTGCAACTGTGTAAGCACAGACACTGACTGGTTTCACAGATGCAAAACGGTACCTAAAGGGTGGGCCTGCGCCCTATTCGTGTTCGTTCCGGCCGTGGCTCTGGAAGATCCACGATCTGAGCCGGCTGAATAAACAGAAGCAGTTACATGTCATTACCGTCATTCCCCGGTATAATAAATTCCCGGTAAGCTCAATTGGTTACCGACATAAGGGCTTTGCTTGCGATGGTATATCCTGCAACATTGTCCATCTCATATTCATCATAGGGGAAAGGCCGTATCATCTTTGCCGGCTGAGAGGCGCGAAGAAATAACCTGACACCGTTCTTGCGCTGTAAAAAATAGGGTTCTAACAACTCGATGGTATATTTGCTGTTCCGGAGGCCGCTAATTCTACCCGGCACATTTTTGTATGCCATTACATACTCCCACTGGAAGTCCCTGTCGCGAACCTTGTGGTAAAGGTCTATGATCACATATTGTCCCTTGAAAAAAAGATTCCGGTAAAATTCGCATTTATGAACTGCTTTTTTCCCGCTGTAAGGAGGAAGCAAATGCCGGTAAAAAACCTTTTTGTACAAGCAAGGATTCATATGCCCATAAGGACACCTCCTGCACAATGAATCGCTAAAAAATATCTTCATGTGGATTAATTTAATGGTTTCATTACAAAAATAACAAATAATTTTATTGTCAACCACAAAAAACAAAAAAATTTTATTTAAAACACACAAAAACCCTCATTGACAAGTAAAAAATTTTGCCAGATTGCCTTCTGGTTAAATTTTTTGGGCAAATTTTTTAATGTGTTTTGTTGTCGTTTCCTGATGGCTAATTACAGACTTCTGCCGAAGGTGATGTGTTTTGACTGTTTAGCCAGGGATAGATGATGCTCAGCAGGGCCCGGGTGCAGTGATTGCACAGTGGATTATTTTTCTTTTGATTATTTTCGTGAAAAAAAGTGAAGATCATATTTGTACTTTGCGACACAGCGCGGGAAGAGAATGTGGGGGCAGCTGCCAGGGCTGTTAAAACAATGGGTGTCGATGCCCTTTACCTGGTGAGGCCGTTATGTGATCACCTCGGAAAGCGTTCGCGGGCCACCGCTCACGGGTCGCTGGATGTTTTAGAGAACGTCCGCATATTTGATGCACTTGAAGATGTCAAAGAAGAGGTTTCTTTCCTGGTGGGGTCGGCAGCAAAAAAAAGAAACATTCGCGAAGACAGGCATGATGCGGCAGGTCTGCCGGACATCCTTCTTGAGAAAAAAGACCTAATTCGTGCGGCCGGCGTTGTTTTTGGAGGGGAGGAGTCGGGGCTCGCAAACCGGGATCTCGACCTTTGTGACCTGCTTACCACCATCCCCATGATAAGGCCCTATCCTTCACTAAACCTTGCCCAGGCGGTTATGGTATATGCTGCCCACCTTTCAAAGGTCACCCTTGAGCTGGCTCAGAAAAAAGAAAATGTGCCCACCGGGGATGAACTTCGAATAGTAAGGACAAAAGCCCTTGAAGTTCTCTCTGATGTGGATATACCCCACGATCATATCATTCACCGTCGAATTATGGAACGGCTCATGCTCATGGGTCGCGACGATATGCACCTTTTCCATTCGTTTTGCAAGTTCTACCTGAAAAAATACCACGGGAGGGTGAAGTAGGGAGTAAGGATCGTGGTTTGGCAAAACCCGCAATGCAATTATGGACGGACATCGTATTCATGCTAGCCGTGAATAGCCGTATGTGTAGGGAGACGTGAGTGGGGGTCTAGCTTTCGGTTGATATCAGTTTTCGCATGAGGCTGTTGTACACTGTTTTAACCCTGGTGCCGAAGAGCAATGCGGAGGCGAGGCAAACCAGGGAAAAGGCAAACACGGTGAACGGCACGCCAATGTATTCTGCAAGGGCACCGACGAGGAGGCTTCCCACAGGTGTGATTCCCATGAACGTCAAACTGTAAAGCGACACCACCCGGCCCCTTTTGTCTTCATCGGCAATGCTTTGTATCAGTGTGTTTGTGCTATTGAAGTGCACGATCATTCCGAAGCCGGTGATTACGAGGGCAATCATCGAAAGCGCTGTTATTGTTGAAAGGGCAAAGATGGCCAGTCCGGCCGAAAACATCAGCGCCGCTTTGAATGTGATGCCCGGGATGCTTTTGGTGTTTTTCCTGGAAGCCAGAAAGAAGGCACCGGTGAGGGCGCCAGCACCGAGTGATCCGGTGAGGATGCCAAGCATCTGGCTGTCGCCCTCCAGCACTTCAGCTGCGAAAAGGGGCATCTGCGCCTGGAATGGTAGTCCGAACAGGCTGCTCAGGGCCACCAGGGTGATCAGATATCGTATTGAGCGATAGTTCCACGCGTAACTGACTCCCTCCCGGAGCTGGGCGAGGATGGAACCGGAGCGTGAACGTTGCTGAGTTTGTTGGATGCGCATGGCCAGCAATGCAACTATCACGGCCAGGAAAGAAACACCATTGATGAAGAAACACCAGCCTTCGCCTACCAGCACGATCAGAACACCTCCAATGGGCGGCCCCACGAAGCGCGCCAGGTTGTAGAGTGAAGAGTTCAGGGCTATGGCGTTGGCCAGGTCTTCGCGGCGGGTGATGATGTCGGGCACGAAAGACTGCCGGAAGGGCGTGTCAAAAGCCAATATCACCCCGTTGACAAGGGCCAGCCCGATGATCATGCTCACGGTGATAACCTCCGTAAGCGTCAGAAAAGCCAGGATAAAAGCAATCACCATCGACAGGGCCTGCGTGGCTATGATGATCTTTCGCCGGCTCCAGCGATCGGCGAGCACGCCGGCAAAAGGGGTGATGAAAAGCGAGGGGATCTGAAGGGCAAAGGCTATGGTGCCCAGCAAAAGCGCCGAGCCCGTCAGGCGATAGGCCAGCCAGCCCATAGCGATGTTCTGCACCCAAAGGCCAATCAGGGAAATGCTTTGCCCAAGATAGTAATACCGGTAATTGCGGTACGACAAGGCCCGGAAAATGGTCCTTAGCGTGTCGAATCGTACCGGAAGCCCTCGGAATGGATACATCTTTGTAATCTGTTTCGGGCAAAGATACGAATAGGTTCGCAGGTTTGTTGTATCATGGCAACCTCATGTTCTGCAACGGCTCCGCGATATTGAGCCGTTTCAGGGTTCTGCGTTTGTTGTCAAACCCGTCAAACAAAAGTCTTCGTCCGAAAAACCGTTTACTATGAGTTGCTGCTATTCGTGCCTGAGGGCTTCCACCGGGTTGTTCCTGGCAGCGAGTTTTGTTTGCATGCTGATGATAAGCGCTCCGGAGAAAAGGATGAGGATGCCGGGCAGGATAAACCAGAGGGGGTTCA
>PWRF01000263.1 GCA_003556325.1 Bacteroidales bacterium
CGCGGTGAGCCTCCAAAACTTTGGTGGGGCCGCCGGCAACATGATCGGCGTGCACAACATCATTGCCGCCTGCGCTACAGTAGGACTAACAGGATTGGAAGGCGAACTGCTGAAAAAGAACCTGATCCCGGTCCTGATCCTGGCCCTGCTCGGCGGAGCCATCGGATTCATTCTCATCCACACCGCCGGAAGCCAGCTGTTTTAACCACGGCGTGTGCAAGGTAATTGCAATGTGCCGGGCAATCGCAGCTTCATTTATTTTTAAAGGCTGGCTTTTGGCTGTTGGCTGCTGGCTGTTGGCTTTTGGCTGTTAGCTATTGGCTGTTGGCTATTGACTATTGGCTTTTAGCTGTTTGTTGGCTTTTGGTTGCCCCCTGGAATTTTCGGCTATTCCGGTTGACAGCGAATGGCACTGGATATCCTTAAAGCCATTAGTCCAGCGACTTTTCGACCTTTCGACTTTTTGACTTTTTGACTTTTCGCCTTTTTGTCATTTCGTCATTTTGTCTTTTCGTCATTTTGTCTTTTTGTCTTTCCGCCCCCTGGACTTACACAATGTCGTTTGCCACCAACCTGCTGCTTGCTACAAATCCGGAAGCTCGCTGTATTTGACCCGCTCTATGGCGTCAGGCGTGTTCCTGTCCTGCCGGGCATAGTTGAGTTTGCGCGACACCGGGTGTGCGCGGATGCCCTTCTCGTCAGCGGGTTGGATCATCTCTTTCACAAGCTTATAGGGTGTGCCGGGATCTACCCAGGCGGCCTCCGCATCCCTGGGCAGGATCAGGGGCATTCTTTTCTTCTGGTTGTGGATGATGGCCAGCAAAGGGTTTGCCGGCGTGGTGATGATGCTGAAGGTTTGGACCATCTCCCCAGTGGCCTTGTCTGTCCACAGGTCATACAGGCATCCCAACGTGAACAATTCATCCCCATCGGGATAGATAAAATAGGGGTATTTCTTGCCTTCATATTCGCGCCATTCAAAAAACCCATCGACGGCAAGCAGGCAGCGCTGGCTGCGTATGCTCTTCCGGAAAGAGGGCTTTTCAAAAACCGTCTCCCCCACGGCATTAAGCGTTCCGTTACGGAGTTTATCCGCCAGCTCACGGTCTTTGGCCCAATGCGGTATCAATCCCCAGCTGGCCGGCATCATTCCTTCGTGACCAAACACCGGAAGCTCAGGATGGGCAAAGCCACTTACAAAATAGTAAGAGGGCAACACATCATCCCGGGTATCCTCGCCGGCAAGCTCTTCCTTCCAGCCCGGAGGTATGATGCCCTGGTAGCGCGCTGCAAGTTTGCCGGCTTTCTTTTCAATAAAAGCAATCGAATAACACATACCTTTCAAAGGTAATGAGAAAGAATCAGGTTTACAGCCAAATCTTCACTGATAAAAATGTATTCCCCAGGCTCTCATATATTAAAGCTCCCTGAGCATTAAAGCTAAAAACAACTTAAATCATGAAATTATCGATCCATAAAACATGCGAAACATATGATAAAACATTACAACCCAACTACATGGATCATCCTGGAAACAGTCTGGTCATCAAAATGTATAACAATGATGTACATACCTTCTGAGAGTGCTGTAGTGTTCACCTGGTAATAGCTTGTTTCCGCTGGGCTTTCGTGGATGGCCGAACCCTGCAAGCTCAGAATCCGGACTTTATGAAACTTCTCTGAAGCCTTTATTGTCAGCCTTTCGGTGACAGGGTTCGGGTAAACGAGGAGCCCGTCTTCGTGCCATTCCAAAAAGTCAGTACTCATCGAAAAAAAGGCCTGGAGCCTTTGGTCTGCAACAGCGTTCCCGATGGTAAACGTGTACGTATCGTCTTCCAGATAAACGTCTCCGGTTACATCGGTTCCGTCGAGCATGACTTTATCAACCTGGAAGTTGGGTGCGGGAAAGATCAGAAAATCCTTGCTCCTGTTTTTATAGACCCTGCTGAAACCATAGGGATGAATGTTTCCATAACCACCTGTCGCGGAGTGTATGTAATAAGCCTTTAACGCTGTGCCATCAAGGCTGATATTGTTAAATGTCACGCGACTGCCGTCATCAACATGCATGTCTTCACCACCAAAGCGTATTCTGACCTTAAAATCAGGATTATTATCCGTCTGGCTGATTTCATGAAAGTCAATTTCATAAAGCTGATAATCGGGTTGCAGGGGAAGTTCAGCACTATCAAGACCTTCTGCGGTCCAGCTATCTGAAGAGTCATCAACGGAATAATCGACCAGAAGATGATCAGCAGCCCCTTCGTCCCTTGCGGCAAAGCGCACCACCAGGTTTTCAAACCCGGTGGAAGGCAAATGCAACACGATGGTGTTTTGTTGCTGATCCTTTTCAAATGGACTTCTAACCTGCAAGCCTCTTAAATTGGCATTTGCATAGTTTATGTCGTCATTGCCTTCGGGCCTGTAATTGATGGCTGTGGGCATATTTCTTCTTTCCATCGATGCCTTGCGCCAGTTTTCGTGATCTTCGTGAAAGGGATAGCCTGGCAGGCAGGATGTATATTCTATGGTGGCTCCCGGCAGGAAATCGAAAAATGCACCCAGGCTCTCCAGCGGGGTATTGTTTGGGATGTCCGTGTCAAAAAGCCAATAATGCATCAGGAACGGGTCTTCAGCATGTGCAGCATTGGCGGAACCTGGTGTGGGATGTTCCAGGTAGTGCCAGCTCCCGGTACCGTCGGGATGGCGTCCATAAACCATGTCGGTTGGAATTGGCGTGGGAGCGATCTCATCGATTCTTTTCCCGCCGGCATTGGTAAAATAAACCTCCTCCCCATCCCTGGAAATGCGAAAATTGGTATGCAATGGGGCATCCGGCGCAGTACGATCCTTGCCGGAAGCCCATACAAGCAAATACTCGCCGGGCAGGATAATCGTTTCCGGGAACTCCCACATATACGGTTTTGCATAGTCGTCAGACAAATAAAAGCCCTTCAGGTTGACCTTCTCATCACCGTAATTAAAAATTTCTATCCAGTCTTCGTAATCTCCATCTTCATCTGCAATAACAGAGGAGTTTGAAGCATTGATCTCATTCAGGGAAACTTGTTGTGCCAATACGGGACATAAGTAAAGCACAAACATCAGCATGCCCGATGCCGTCTTTTTCAATGCCTGATATCCCATGTTGGTGCTTCCCATTTTAATAAAATTCATTTTTAACAACCGACTCCCGCTCTTCAAACAGGAGATTCATGATGTCGATGTTGCGATACCATTCTGCCATCGACCCCGGCGTGTTGTATTTCTGGATCTGGTAAGGCATGACTTCCTCAATGGCCTGATAATGAGACAGCGAAATATCGTAAAACCGGGAAGCGCTGAGCACGCCGGAGCTTAACAGTTCGTGATACCTCTGATAAAACTGGTTGCGAAAAGCTTCTTCCTGGTAAAAGACATCGAAAAGCTGGGTGACCGGGTTGGGATGACCGTTATAGATGAAGTCAAGCGGACTGCTGTCAATGTTTGTAGTATTGGTCAGATCGAGGTCAAACATGACAAATCTGAAAGGATTATCGTCAATCGAATAGATCCGCACGTTATTGTGTGGCCAGTCCCTGTTAGCGGTATACGACTGAAAGATCATGTAG
>PWRF01000145.1 GCA_003556325.1 Bacteroidales bacterium
CGCTGAAAGAATTGGCCTTGGCGGCCGCACCAACACAATCATGCAGAGTGCCTTCTTTAAGCTGGCAGAAGTCATTCCTTACGAGAAAGCCGTAAAGGAAATGAAGGATGCCATCAGGAAGAGCTATGGCCGCAAGGGCGAAGAGATCGTAAAGATGAATAACGCCGCTGTGGATCAGGGCGGAGACAATGTGGTAAAGATCGACATTCCGAAAGAATGGAAGGACCTGGATTCCGAGGTGAAGCTGAATGTACGGGAGGATGTGCCGGAGTTCATTCGCGACATTGTGTATCCTATCAACAGCCAGAAGGGCGACGACCTGCCCGTAAGTGCTTTCCGCAACCGGGAAGACGGTACCTTCCCGCCCGGAACGACAGCTTATGAGAAACGCGGTATTGCCGTGCATGTCCCCGAATGGATCAAAGAAAACTGTATACAGTGTAACCAATGTGCCTATGTTTGCCCGCATGCCGTTATCCGTCCCTTCCTTCTTGACGACGAAGAGATGAAGAAGGCGCCGGAAAGCCTGCTGACAATAGATGCCAAAGGCAAGTCGCTGAAAGGCCTGCAATACCGCATCCAGATCAGTCCGCTTGATTGCACAGGGTGCGGCAACTGCCTGGATGTATGCCCTGCCCCCAAGAAAGCTCTCGAAATGAAACTCCTCGACGAGCAGATGCACGAAGACAAGCACTGGGATTGGGTTACTGAAAATGTGAGCTATAAGGATTATATCCTCAACAAATACCAGTCTGTGAAAAACAGCCAGTTTGCGCAACCGCTCTTCGAGTTCAGCGGTGCTTGTGCCGGCTGTGGGGAAACACCTTATGTGAAGCTGATCACACAGCTTTATGGCGACCGCATGATGATCGCCAATGCTACCGGATGCTCTTCCATTTACGGAGGCTCTGCCCCGGCTACGCCCTATACCACAAACAACGAAGGGAAAGGGCCGGCATGGGCCAACTCCCTGTTTGAAGACAATGCCGAATACGGTTTCGGTATGGCCACAGGTGTAAACAAATTACGGGCACGTATAGCCAGACTTATGGAAACTGCCATGGATGGTGAGCTCAAGGACGACACCCGCGAAGCATTCAAAACATGGCTCGAGCATAAAAACGACGGCGAAAAATCGAAAGAAGCCTCGGAAAAAGTAATAAAGAGCCTGGAAAAAGAATCCAGCCCCATCGCCAAAGAGATCATGGAGCTGAAGCAATACCTGGTGAAGAAGTCTGTATGGGCCTTCGGCGGAGATGGCTGGGCTTATGATATCGGGTATGGCGGACTCGACCACGTGATCGCCTCAGGCGAAGATGTCAACATGCTTGTTATGGACACCGAGGTCTACTCCAATACGGGAGGCCAGGCATCCAAGGCTACCCCGATAGGTGCGATAGCCAAATTTGCCGCAGCAGGTAAACGCATTCGCAAAAAAGACCTTGGGCTGATGGCCATGACATACGGCTATGTTTATGTGGCACAGGTAGCTATGGGGGCTAACCAGAACCAGTTCCTGAAAGCCCTGAGAGAGGCGGAAGCCTATCCGGGTCCAAGTGTTATCATCGCCTATTCACCCTGTATCAACCATGGACTGAGGAAAGGCATGGGCGCTACCCAGCAACAGACTAAAGATGCTGTGGAGGCCGGATACTGGTCACTCTTCAGGTACGACCCGAAACTTGAAGAAGAAGGGAAAAACCCCTTCCAGCTTGACAGCAAAGAACCCGACTGGGGCAAGTTCCAGGATTTCCTTAACTCAGAGGTGCGGTTCAGCTCTCTCAAAAAAGCATTTCCAAAAGAGGCGGATGCCCTGTTTAAAGGTGCCGAAGAGAACGCCAAATGGAGGCACAACATGTATAAGCGGCATGCAGCCATGGAATACGGCGAATAGTTCTGCTTTGTTCTATATCTTGTTTACCGAAAGGGCTGATCCTGGCGATCAGCCCTTTTTTTGATGTGTTCGTTTTTAAAACGCCAGTCCGAATCTGTGGGTGTGATTCCGGCATGGTGGAAGCATACCCAGGCCAATGCAGGAGTTATTAGAGTAAAAAATGACCTGACTGTTTTGATAATCTATCAAAAACAAAGTGTCATGTACTTTATAGAACAATCGGTCACTTGGAAAAAATAACTGATGTATGGCGAACAAAACAGGAAGTTTGTAACCGGAGCTGAATGTATATTACAGACGTGGGTTAAAATCCGCACTGAACTCTGATCCGAAAGTATAGCTCAGCCCGATAGAGCCGGAAAAGGAGTAGCTTGTTGCCTGTTGTGCCTGTTCGAGAAGGATCTCCTCTACCGTCATGTCGCCGGCGGGGATGGATATCAGGTCATTGATCATATTGTAATTGGTGCTGACATTGAGGGAAAACCCCTGGAAAAGCCTGAAGTTAACGTTGGCAAATATCTCAGCACGATTCACGGACCAATCGTGGAAAAAATGCTTGCCGGTAATTCCCGCACGGAAGTTCCCCCATGGTTGCTGAAAGCGGGCAGATGCCTCCAGGGACTGGGAAAACAGAAATTCGCTCTCCTTCTCAAAAATGGTCATCTCTTCGTAATTATGATAACCGTAACCCATCCTGTAGGCCAACGTGACCGATCGCCGGGTAGCTTCATCGTAGGGGAACAAGCTATACTCCAGGGCCGGGACAAGCTCAAATTCAAAATGCATGTTGTGAAAGGTGCTTTACCGGCTGGAATTGAAAACGCCCACCGACCAGTGGTCATTTATGCTTTTGATCACATAAGACTGATGGCCATGCCTGTGCGATGAGCTCACTATGGTATCTTCTTCTGTATAATAGGTGCGCTCACTAAAGTTAAAATAGGGGCGCATCCTGATTTTCCACTCGGTGGTCACACGGTCGGCAAAAAAACCAAATCGTGAAGAATACGACTTCTGTCTCTCTTCGCGCCTGTAATTACCTCCTCCATACAATTCAAACACCCAGCTGTTCCAGGGGTCAACTACCGGTTCTGCTTCTTCATCGCGAATCACAGCCTCCCTGTCGTAATCATAATCAACACGGATTCTGTCTACGAGCGGCGTTGTGGCAATATATTTCACCAGGCCAATCTTTATCTTGTTGGTATACCCCCGCCGGGTGTCATCGCCCGAGTTTGAGGAGGGCGCCCAGTAGATAAACTCCTGGTCCACACCTATAAAACTACGCCTTCCGATAAACGAAATGGCATAGTTTGTGCCAGCCCGGCCGGCACCGTGGCGGCTCATCATGATATGCACATCGGCAGCTTCCTTATCCCTGACGTAATTTACTATAGGGATCTCCTGTCGAATAAAGTCCTGGTCAAGCCACCAGGGGCCATCAAGAAATACGGATATACGCGCATTGTTGTTATTGGATCTGTTTGTTGCATTCACTACATCAACCGCAGCGATCGACAATGCAATTATCACAATTGCAACAAAAACTCCCCTGAAACTGCCTTTCCTTATTCTCATATACATGCAGGATTTATAATGTATCTTCCACTGGATAACATTAACATTTGCGGAAATGTTTGCATCCCATTAAAATTCGATTGCAAAAGTACAAAAAAAGTGCCAGACCGGCACAATGCGCTTCCCCTGTAAGTAAGACCAAACAAGAGTTACAGCAGTTTCGACAAGCAAGGTCGTTACTCCTTCTACACTCCGGAAATTCCATGTGAAATACGTTTTTTAGCCTAACATGAAAATTCTGTTAATATAATTGCGAGGCAGCCGCGCACAGTTAAAGCAGGAAGAGTTCGTGTGTTTTTAATATATTTGTGTAACTCATGGGCTTCTGACATGATTGGGATCAGCAAGAATCAAAAAACGCCAAAAAATGAAACACCCGTGTCAAAGACCCCGATACTTCGGGAACAAAGGTTTTGACACACAGGGTGATGATTTTTGGCACGTTTCGACATTTTGACAGTTGCAACACAACCCCTAAACTTTTGCCAAAAACATAAACCCTTCAACAACAACTAGTTACCAAATATATAAACAGATGAAGCCACCTTACCAAAAGATTGATGCACACAAGGATGATTTTCTTGACATTTCGACGTTTCGACGTTTCGACATTCTGACATTTCTTAAACAGGCGAAAAAATTTGTCATCCTCCTTTCCGTAATCCTTTCGTCCTTTTATACATCGCACGGCCAGGACAGATCCGGGTTGGTCTCATTTATCCGCGACAGGGCATATGATTTGAGTGATGCATCGGATCTTGATCATATCATAGAAATTGCGGCCGGCAGAAAGCTTGTGCTGATGGGAGAGGCAAGTCATGGCACACGTGAATATTATGCATGGCGCGACAGTATAAGCAGGCGGCTGATTGCTGAACAGGGTTTTAACTTTATTGCTGTTGAGGGCGACTGGGCGAGTTTGTTTGAGTTGAACAGGTATGTCAAAGACCTGCCCGGGGCAGCCTCAAGCGCAAGAGAAGTGCTTACCGGCCTGGAAAGATGGCCACTCTGGATGTGGGGCAATGAAGAGGTTGAAGCTCTTGCCGAATGGTTGCGCGAATATAATGATGCCCTTCCGCCACAGGAAAAGGTGGGGTTTTACGGGAAAGATGTTTACGACGAATGGAACTCCCTGGATGCAGTGCTGGCATTTCTCTCGGAACACGACAGCAGCCTGCATGAAAAAGTTGCAGATTACTACAGCTGCCTCGACAATTACGGGCGCGACAGCTGGCAGTATGCACAAAGTGTGGCAAGGGGGGCCTCCGATTGTGTGATTCAGCTAAACAGGGCTGTGGAGCTCATAAGGCAGGAAGCAGAAAGGTTTGACGGCCTTCCCGCTTACAAATACTTTTACCTGAAACAAAATGCACTGGTTGTAAAACATGCCGAAAAGTTTTACCGTCTTTCCGTAACCCGGCAGGATGCCAGTTCGTGGAACAGCAGGGTAAACTATATGAACCTGGCTGTCAATCGCCTGCTCGGCTTTTACGGAGAGGATTCACGGGGTATCGTCTGGGCGCACAACACACATATCGGCGACGCACGGTTTACAGAAATGCAGCAGCGCGGCCAGGATAATATCGGTCAGCTGGCAAGGGTGCAGCATGGCCCGGAGAATGTTTTCCTGATCGGGTTTGCCACCTACACCGGGACCGTCAAGGCAGGAGCTGGCTGGGGCGAGCAGAGGCAGAAAATGGAAGTACCTGAAGCTCCCGGGAACAGTATAGAATCCATATTCGAACAAACAGGGCTAAGCTCCTTTTCTTTGCTTTTTGATGACGAGGACAGGACGCATGATGCATTTATGGAGCCTATAGGCAATCGTGCCATCGGAGTGGTATATAACCCCGCCCATGACAGGCATCAGTATGTGCAAACGATAGTACCCCTTAGATATGATGCTGTGTTGTTTTTCAGGGAAACCGAGGCATTAACCCCAATTATCCGCTGAAAAACCGGGATACAGGCAAGTTATCACTCTCCCGGCTGGCTCAAAGGCTTGGCAAACTGCTTCACATCGCTGCCGGTGATCTCCTTGTCGCAAAGGATAGCCAGGCGTTCCACCACATTTCGTAATTCACGAACATTACCCGTCCAGCGGATTTGCTGTAACTCCTCCATCGCACCCCCGGTAAACGACTTCGGGGGCATGTTTTGCTCCGTAAGCACTTCGTCAAGAAAATGCTCCGCCAGCAAAGGAATATCATCTTTTCTTTCGTTCAGGCTGGGCACATGGATCAGGATCACACTCAGCCTGTGATAGAGATCTTCCCTGAAATTGCCCTTTCTGATCTCCTCCTGGATGTTTTTGTTTGTTGCAGCTACGACCCGAACGTCAACGGGTATTTCCTTCTCACCCCCTACACGGGTGATCTTGTTTTCCTGGAGCGTACGTAACACCTTTGCCTGGGCAGCGTGACTCATATCTCCAATTTCGTCAAGAAAAATCGTACCTCCGGAAGCTAGTTCAAAGTTGCCTTTTTTCTGTTTTACAGCACTTGTAAAGGAGCCTTTTTCGTGCCCGAAAAGCTCACTTTCTATCAGTTCAGATGGAATGGCAGCACAATTTACTTCAATAAACGGCCCTTTCGATCGGTTGCTGAGTTCATGAATCCAGCGTGCAACAAGCTCTTTCCCTGAACCGCTTTGCCCGGTGATAAAGATCCTTGCATCTGTCGGGGCAACGCGTTCAATCATCTGCCTGATCTGCTGTATGGGCTCCGACTCGCCTATCATGTTGTAGGTCTTGCTGACCTTCCGTTTCAATTCTCTTGTCTCAGAAACAAGCTGAGTTTTGTCTGTGGCATTCCTTATAGTGATCAACAGGCGGTTCAGATCGAGAGGTTTGGAGATAAAGTCAAAAGCTCCTTTTTTGATAGCCTCAACGGCAGTGTCGATCGTACCGTGCCCAGAGATCATAACAACCACCGCATCCGGCTCCCTCTCCTTGATCTTGTCGAGCAACTCGATCCCATCCATCTGGGGCATTTTTATATCACAAAGGATCACATCAAACGGGCCCAGCTCCATCTTGTCGAGGGCTTCAAGACCATCTTCGGCAAGAATGACCTCAAAGTTCTCATGCTCGAGGATGTCTTTCAATGTGTTTCTGATGCTGCGTTCGTCGTCGACGACAAGGATCTTGGATGTTTTGCTTTTTTTTTCAACCACTATACCAGATTGTTATGTTTATAATGAATAAGCAGAATCCGCCCAGAAAATGAGACAGCCCATCAGGCATGCCTGATCCATTTCCAGAGTTCACGGTAGTTCACTTTTTTGCCGTACATTAATATTCCGGTACGGTATATTCTTGCTGCAAACCATGTTGTTGCTATGAAACCAAGGATCAGAAGCGAGGCGGACAGAAAAAGATCAAAATATGGGACACCAAACGGGATCCTCACCATCATGATCACCGGCGAGGTAAGGGGTATTACCGAAAGCCAGAATGCCACCGGGCCTGCCGGATTGCTGATCACCATCTGTGCCATAATGATGGACAATAAGAGGGGCACGGTTACAGGAAGCATAAACTGCTGGGTGTCTGCCTCATTGTCGACGGCAGAACCTATGGCTGCAAATAAGGCAGCATAAAGCAGGTAGCCTCCCAGGAAGAAAAATATGAACGACAGGATCATCACCGGGAAGTTTATTGCCGATAAGCCCTCAAGCAACTGCCCGGCCATGGTGTCGTATTGCTGTATCATCTCCTTTTGCTGTTCCATCTCCTCGACACTCAGTATCTGCGAGCTGCTGACGAACACCCTTTCGTCAGGAGTAAACTGAAACATGTCGGGCATGGCGATCTGAAAAACTCCCACGATGGCGAAAGTAAGGACTATCCATATAAGAAATTGTGTCAGTCCTACCATGCCCACACCGGCCACCTTGCCTATCATAAGCTGAAAAGGCCTTACGGAAGAAACAATGATCTCAACGATGCGGCTGGTTTTCTCTTCCAGCACTCCTCTGAGCACCTGTGACCCGAAAAGGAAAATAAAAATATAGATCAGCAGGCCGCTGACAAAGCCCAGCCCCATGCTGATCTCGGGGTAGTCGGTAATCAGTTCGCCATCGTCCCTGATGCGGATAGCCTGTATGTTTATGGGGGTCTCAACAGACCGCAACACTTCTTCATCAATGCCTGCCCTGGCCAGCTTAAGGCTTTCAAACTCAAGCTTCAGGAGGTTTTCTATAAGTAACTTTGCGTTAAGGTTGACGGATCTGTCGGAAAAAAGGCGCAGAGTTGAGGGAGCTTCAAAAGCGACTTCGGGAATATGCAATACGGCATCAAAAAGACCTTCGTGCATAAGGTTCAGTGCATGATCAACGCTTGTGGCCAATGGGGTAAAGCGTACGTTGTCCCTGTCATCAAAAGTATGAATGAAGTAATCGGAATTATCCACAACAGCCACATCGTACTCAGAGTCCGACAGCTGTGCAACAAGAACAGGAACAATGATGATGGCAGCCATGAGCAACGGCCCGAGGATCGTCATTACCAGGAAGGATTTTTTCCGGACCCGGCTGAGGAACTCCCGCTTTATGATCGTCGAAGTTTTTCCCATTTTTTGTTATGATCTGACAAATGTCTTTTGCCCTTTAACCCCCTGTTGTAACGTATGTATTATCACACTCATTATTTTTCAGTTCCATTTGGCTGAACGGGATCCGCTGCTTCGGCGGATTCGGCCGGGAATCTTCCGGTGACCTGCTTGATGAAGATGTCGTTCATGCTGGGGGTAAGCTCTTTAAATGCCAGCAGACGGGACTCGTTAAGGAGAGTCTGCAGCAAATCGTTTGCCGGGTTTTTGTTAATGATCTGTATCCTGGCCTTTACAACTTCCTGTTCCCTTTCTTGCGACAACAGGCGAAACCTCTGGTCGAGCAACCGGTCGAGGGGCGCACTCAGGTTTTCGATTTCCACTTCATAAATGCGGCTTGCATACTGTTTCCTGATGCTTTTCACATCCCCTTCAAGGACTTTTTCCGACTTGTTGATCAACGCAATATGGTCGCATAGTTCCTCTACAGATCCCATGTTATGCGTGGAAAATATGATGGTCGCCCCTTCGTTTCTAAGTTTGATGATCTCTTCTTTAAGGATGTTGACATTGATGGGGTCGAAACCGGTGAATGGTTCGTCAAATATGAGCAGCTGCGGTTTATGCAAGACGGTAATGATGAACTGCACTTTTTGCTGCATCCCTTTCGACAGCTCTTCAACTTTTTTGTTCCACCACGGCAGCAGGTCGAATCGTTCAAACCATTGTCGCAGAAGCCGGCGTGCCTCAAATCCTTTCAAGCCCTTAAGCCTGGCCAGGTATTCTGCCTGTTCGCCCACCTTCATTTTTTTGTAAAGCCCTCTTTCCTCGGGCAGGTAGCCTATTGTCCTGACATGACGGGGTGAGAGTTTTTCGTTGTTCAGATAAACGATGCCCTCATCGGGGCCTATGATCTGGTTGATAATCCTTATCAGTGTGGTTTTCCCGGCGCCGTTTGGTCCCAGCAGCCCGAAAATGCTTTTCTCCGGAACCTCAAGGCTCACCCTGTTGAGTGCCCTGTGGCCCGTATAGTCTTTTGTGATATGTTCTGCGCGCAGGAGGGCAGTCATGATCAAGCTGTATTAGTTATGACATGTGTCAGTTAAAAACGTCTTTCATCTTTTCGAAAAAGTTCTTATCTGACTTTTTGGGGTTGGGTTTGAAGTTGGGGGAATCGTCGAGTTTTTTCAGTTCTTCTTTTTCTTCTGCAGTGAGTTTCTGGGGTGTCCATATGTTGATATTTACCAGGAGATCTCCACGGCCGTAAGAGTTAATAGCAGGCAGCCCTTTGTTTTTCAGGCGCAGTACTTTTCCTGGCTGTGTGCCGGGTTCGATTTTGATACGGGCGCGTCCTTCCAGGGTTGGCACTTCTATGGATGTACCCAGTGCAGCTTGCGGGAAGCTGATATGGTGGTCGTAAAGCAGGTTCTGGCCGTCGCGGATCAGGTGGCTATGGGGTATTACCTCTACCATAACGATAAGGTCCCCGGGAATACCGCCCCTGGGGGCTGCATTGCCTTTGCCGCTCAGCGACAACTGCATCCCGTCTTCCACTCCTGCAGGAATGTTCAGCGAAATTAGCTCCTGGTCTTTTACGATGCCGTTGCCATAGCAGGAAGAGCATTTATCCTGGATGGTTTGGCCCTCTCCTCCGCAACTCGGACACGAAGTAGTGGTTTGCATCTGGCCGAGGAAGGTGTTGGTCACCCTGGTGACGCGTCCTGCTCCGTTACAGGTGGAGCATGTACTGAATGCGCTCCCGTCTTTTGCACCCGTTCCGCTGCAGGGGTTGCAGGGAACGTATTTGTTCACTTTCACCTTTTTTTCGGCACCTTTAAGAACGTCCTCCAGGGATAGCTTTACCTTGATCCGGAGATTAGATCCCTTGTTCGTTCTGCGTCCACCACGCTGGCTTGTGCGTGAGCCAAAGCCACTGAAGCCGCCACCACCGAATGCTTCACCAAAAATATCACCAAACTGGCTGAAAATGTCTTCCATAGACATTCCGCCACCAAACCCGCCGGTTCCTCCGCCAAAGTTATTGCCTACACCGGCATGGCCGTACTGGTCGTACCTTGCCTTCTTCTGGGGGTCGCGGAGCACCTCATAGGCTTCTGCTGCCTCCTTGAATTTGGCTTCGGCCTCTTTGTCATCAGGATTCTTGTCGGGGTGGTATTGCAACGCCTTTTTCCGATAAGCCTTTTTGATCTCTTCAGGCTTGGCGTCGCGCGACACACCTAATATTTCATAATAATCTCTTTTTGCCATAACCCAATTTAGAATTCGATATTAAAATAATGCACAGCTAACGGCCATGCATTCATTGCCGGATGGCCCGGTGGCGAATGATCAGTTTGCCACAACCACCCGGGCATACCGGATCACTTTACCGTTAAGCAAATAGCCCTTTTGCACTTCCTCTTTGATTTTGCCCTTCTCCTTTTCGCTTTCTGCAGGCATGTGCGTTATCGCTTCGTGGTAATCCGTGTCAAACTCTTCTCCAACCGAGGGAATCTCTTCCACTCCCTTTTGTTTCAAAACACTTTTAAACTTGTTATAAATCAAGACGATTCCCTCCTCCCCCGCTTCACCTCCTCCTTTCCGGGCAGCAGTGGCGCTTGCCCGTTCCAGGTCATCAAGCACAGGCAGCAAAGCAGTTATTACGCCTTCTGCGGCTGTCTTTGTCAATTCGATCCGCTCACGGGTTACCCGTTTACGGTAATTGTCGAACTCGGAAAAAAGACGGAGGAACTTGTCGTTGGCTTCCTCAAGTTGTGACTGCAGGGATCTTATCTCTTCGCGGGTGGATTCCAGCTGTTCTGCAAGGGCATCTGTATCCCCCGGGCCGTCAGAAGGCTCCTCGGCATGATCGCCGGAAACATCCATTGGTCTATCCGGTTCTGCTTCATTGAACTTTGCCTTCTGCTGCTGCGTTTTATCGTCTTTTTTTTGTCTTTCTTTTTTTTGCATAACTCTGCACCAATTTTGATCTACATAAGAAACCGTTATGGCAATGCAAAATTTTTGCCATACTCTTTGTTAAGCCATTTTGTCAGCTTATAGCCTTTTTATCTGTGCGCCCAGTTGCCGGAGCCTGTCGTCAATGAACTGGTAACCCCTGTCTATCTGTTCGATGTTGTGTATGATACTTTTTCCCTCGGCGCTGAGGGCAGCGATCAGGAGGGCAACCCCTGCCCGGATATCAGGAGATGTCATCTCCAGGGGTTTCAGAGGATATTTACGGTCGAGGCCGATCACCGTTGCCCGGTGAGGGTCGCACAAAATGATCTGTGCACCCATATCAATAAGCTTATCAACAAAAAACAGGCGGCTTTCAAACATTTTCTGATGCACCAGCACGCTACCCCTGGCCTGTGTGGCAAGTACGATGATAACGCTCAGGAGGTCGGGCGAGAAGCCCGGCCAGGGAGCATCACTGACTGTCAGGATGCTGCCGTCAATATATGTATCTACTGTATAGCTATCCTGCGAGGGAATAAAAAGGTCGTCGTCACGGCGTTCCACCACAACACCAAGTTTGCGGAAGACCTCCGGGATGATACCCAGACGTTCATACGCCACATCTTTTATCAGCACCTCAGACCGGGTCATAGCCGCCATGGCAATGAAACTCCCAATTTCGATCATGTCGGGCAGCATCCGGTGGCTGCATCCCTTCAACCCTTCAACACCATGAACGGTGAGAAGGTTGGAACCTATGCCTGAAATATTGGCACCCATGCGGTTAAGCATGTGGCAAAGCTGTTGAAGATAGGGTTCACACGCTGCGTTGTAGATGGTGGTCTTTCCCTTAGCCAGGACAGCGGCCATCAGGATGTTGGCAGTGCCGGTTACGGAAGCTTCATCCAGCAGCATGTCGCATCCTCTGAGCTCTTTTCCTTCTATTTCATAAAATGAATTATCCGCATCGTAATGAAAGCGTGCTCCCAGCTTTTCCAGTCCGACAAAGTGTGTGTCGAGTCGCCGCCTTCCTATCTTGTCACCACCCGGCCTGGGTATGGCAGCCTTTCCAAACCTCGCCAGGAGAGGCCCGACGATCATGACTGACCCGCGCAGCTGCGCAATCCTGGTCCTGAAAGAGTCATCATAAAGCAGATCCAGGTTGATATCCCTGGCACAGAAAGAATACCTGTGGTCTTCCAGCCGCTCTACCTCAACCCCGAAGCCTTCAAGCAGGTCAATAAGCTTCATGACGTCCCTGATCACAGGAATGTTTTCGATAACGACTTTTTCACCCGTCAGAAGGGTAGCACATATGATCTGTAATGCCTCGTTCTTGGCGCCCTGCGGGACTATTTCCCCGCGAAGCTGTTTGCCTCCATAAATCTCAAAGGATCCCATAAAATGTTTTTTTCAGAGATGCAAAACTATATTCACATGTCATTCGTTTGGTGTCGATGATAAGGCCAGAACGGGACCAGGCAGCGGGCAGGCCCTGTATTGATGCATCACAACATTGCATGGATATAAAAAAGCAGGAAGCTGGCCATATATGCGGAAAAGCAGCATCTGCTAATTTTTTCTGCTTTTCTGTCCGTAGCTTTTTCCGGCAGCCTGACGGCCCTGGTATTTTTTCTTCTTGTTTTTGGCCAGTATATCGCTGGTTTGATGAAGCTTTACATTGTCCTGTAAGTTGAGTTTACCATCGGACAAGATGGAAAGATGTTCGGCGATCTCTTCATCGGTCACGTCATCCCTGTTCCAGGTAAGATAAGATTTTTTCAGATGGTTGGCAATGAGCTTAACCAGGGTGTCTTTCATAAAGCTGTCTTCCAGCTCACACGCTTTTTCAATCATCCTTTCGATATGCCTCCCGTAATGTTTAAAAGTAACATTGTTGGTGGCATATTGCAATGGTTCGGGTTTCCTGGTAAGGGTTTCTTTGGAGGGAAGCGGATAGGGGCTGTCCACATCCAGGTCAAAATCTGCCATTATAAAAAGGTGATCCCAAAGCTTATGCTTAAAATCATTTACGTCGCGAAGGTGGGGATTTAGCTGCCCCATCACGTTAATGGTAGCCCTGGCCAGCTGGTTGCGCTTATCCCTGTCTTCAACGGATTTTATATGATCTATCATTTTATGGATATTCCGTCCGTATTCCGAAATAACCATTTTTTCCCTTGAGGTGTTATATTCCATAATGTGCTGATTAATCGAGGATTCTTAATGGGAGATAATTTTTGCAAAGATAATGAATAAAACAATACCCCTAGCCTGCATTATTCAAGCAGGCTAAATTCCTTTAATCCAATATTTTCAAGCGGGCAAATTTCAGGAGAAGTTGTTTTCTGCCTGCTCCCGAAAATATCACAGTAGCTTTAGCGCTCTGGCCGCTGCCTTCCATTGCGACAACTTTTCCCTTTCCGAAACGCTGGTGTTTAACTTCCATGTTGACGCGCAGCATGGAGGGGTCGAGAATGGAAAAGCCTTCAACACTTGTCTTTTCTGTGGTTTGGCCGGTTACAGCAGACTCTGACACTGTTTTGTCAAAACTGTCTGACAGCTTTTTAAAGCGTTTGCGGCTTTCGGCAAAAGTCTCTTTAAGATCTTTCTTTGCAGCTGCCCTGCCTGGCATATACAGGTACTGGACATATTCGGGGTCAAGCTCGTCAACAAAGCGACTGGGTTCGCACAGGTTGAAGTTCCCGTATCTGAAACGCGTTTCTGCCCATGTAATTGTTGCCTGTTTCATGGCACGGGTAATCGCCACATAAAAGAGCCTTCTTTCTTCCTCCAGTTCGTCCGGGCTGTTCATCGACAGCTGCGACGGGAAAAGGTTTTCCTC
>PWRF01000155.1 GCA_003556325.1 Bacteroidales bacterium
CTGTAAATTTGCTCCCCCTCAAAGGATTTTCCGCAGAGGCTTTTCAGGTTCCAAAAAAAATCCCGGTGCGTTTCCGACACCAGCATGATAACGGGCCTGTGCTCGTAGGGTGACTCCTCGACAAGCACATCGTCGGGATCATCTGCCTCGTAGGCCGGCTCCTGGCGCGGCCCGCATGCTGCTGCAACAAATAACACTGCTGTCATCAGAAGAAATACATGTTTTTTCATAAAAAAGGGTTTTACCTGTTAAAAATTGCTGCTTTCCGGTGCTCAGGCCAATTACAGGCAACAAATTATGTGCCTCCGGCGGCCATATATGCAAAGATAATGTTTCCCGCCATACTTTGCCACGGATATATGTATCTTTGTTGCTGCCCTGCATGAAAAGGGCCCTGCAAATGCGGTTGTAACACAGGGAGATGATTGTTTTGACATTAATTCAGACACATGAACCAAGCACTTGCGAGTTCGGCGAAGCCAAACCCCATGCCGCAAATATCGCCACACAGGGAATGATTATTTTGACATTTCGACGTTTCCACGTTTTGACATTTTGGCATTAATTAAAACAGATAAATAATACAGCCTATAGCTATTGCCATCATGAATGACAGACCCATACTTTCTGTGGAGGACCTTTCCGTTGATTTTTCGACGGATGGTGATACAGTACATGCGGTAAACAGTGTCTCCATCGGGTTGTTTCCGGGTTCCACGCACGGGCTGGTAGGCGAATCCGGATCCGGGAAGTCGGTGACGGCCCTTGCCGTTATGCGTTTGCTGAGCCGCACCTCGTCGGTGATCCGTTCCGGCAGGGTGTACTTCACACATCCGCAACAGGGGACTATCGACTTGTTGCGTTTGCCGGAAAAGGAAATGAAGCATATCAGGGGGAGGCACATAGCGATGATCTTCCAGGAGCCTATGACCTCTCTTAACCCTGTTCAGCGCTGCGGGCAGCAGCTGGCAGAAAGCCTGCGTGTTCATCGCACGGCAACCCGCCGTGAAGCTGAAAAACAGGCCGTCAAACTTATCGGAGAGGTGCGCCTGCCCAACCCGGAGCGGATAATGAAAGCCTGGCCTCATGAGCTCAGCGGAGGCCAGAAGCAGCGGGTGATGATTGCCATGGCAATGGCCTGCAGGCCTTCGGTGCTCATAGCGGACGAGCCTACAACGGCCTTGGATGTCACCGTGCAACGAAGCATCCTTGAGCTCATGGGAGATCTTGTGGGCCGTCACGACATGGCCATGCTGTTTATCTCCCACGACCTGGGCGTCATCCGGGAAGTGGCTCACACGGCTTCCGTTATGCGCGACGGGAGCATCGTTGAGTCAGGAAAGGTTCATAAGCTGTTTACTGCCCCGGAGCATCCTTACACAAAAGCTTTGGTTGCCTGCCGCCCTTCGCTCGACAGAAGGCCGGAAAAGCTTGCCACGGTACAGGATTTCCTTTCCGGCGACGGCACGGCCAGGGCTGCCCCGGAGGAAGAAGGCCGGCCATCCGCATCCCACGCCTGGCAGCTGAGCAAAAGAACGGAAACGCCTGTTCTGGAGGTAAAAAACCTTAAAACACAATTCGTTACCAGGAGAAGCTTGCTGGGCAGGGCACGTGAACACTTCAATGCCGTTGATGACATCAGCTTCAGCGTGTTTCCGGGGGAAACCCTTGGTATGGTAGGAGAGTCAGGGTGCGGCAAAACCACGCTGGGCCGCAGCATCATGCGCCTTGTTGACGCCAGCTCGGGGCAGGTAATCTACAAAGGGCAGGACATTGCAACCCTTTCGCGGAGAGAACTGCGCAAGCTGCGCCCGAAGTTCCAGATCATTTTCCAGGACCCTTATGCCTCATTGACGCCGGGTATCAGCATCGGCAAGGCCATCATGGAGCCCATGCAGGTGCATGGCATCCTGCCGGACAATGCTGCGCGGAAACAGCGGATCATAGAGTTGCTCCGGCGTGTCGGCCTGCGTGAGGACCATTACCACCGCTACCCCCACGAGTTCTCCGGCGGGCAGCGCCAACGGATATGCATCGCCCGTGCCCTGGCGCTGAAGCCCGAATTTATCGTTTGCGACGAGGCCGTTTCGGCCCTCGACGTCTCAGTTCAGGCACAGGTGCTTAACCTGCTGAATGAACTGAAAGCAGACTTTGGGCTCACGTATATTTTTATCTCCCACGACCTGTCGGTGGTAAAATACATGTCAGACCGTATTATGGTGATGAAAGATGGCAGAATGGTGGAGCTGGCAGATGCCGAAGAGATATACTCTCACCCTTCAAGTGCCTACACGCAGGAGCTGCTGCAATCCATTCCGGGTTATCAGAAAGGCCTTAAAACATAAAGCTGTAGCTCAGCCTCAGGGAGTAGTTGTTTTTAAATTGCCTGAAAGCATAAGGCCCGTAGCGAACAGAGAACTCCAGCCCCAGGCTGGTAAACCCGGAGCCAATAAGGTCAATAATTGCAACACCCGACTCAAAAAAGCCTTTCTCCATGGTTTTCCAGGCTGCGTTGGCATGCTGATCCCTGTCGCGCATATTCCCAAAACCAATGTTTGTAAGCAGAACCAGCTTTGGCCTGAAATTCGGGCCTCTGTACAGCAGGTTCCCAAAGTTGTGATACCAGAAGAGGGCCACATACCTGTCGGAAACAAACTCATCAACTCGCATGGTGGAGAAGGCCTGCAGCGTGGTAATGCTGAAGCGCCTGTAGGTGGCTGGTGCGGTGAAGCGTTTATGCCACGGTGCATCACCGCTAAACCATCCTGCCTGCAGTGTCCAGTGCTGTTCTCCGAGCATCCTGATGCGGAAGCTGTGCTGAAAACGGCTTTCCAGCCGCCAGTAATCGTGCTCACCATCCATTATACCTGTCAGCCCCCTGGTGAGGTTGAAGTTGACGACCGGGTAATTCCCCGACAGGGCGATGATCCTCTGGGGCGAATACAGGAATCGCTCGCCATATGCAAGCCGCAGTTGAACACCTGCTTCAACAAATCGTGTTTCCATCGGTGCCAGCGTATCTGTATTCATGCCTTCATACCTGTAGAAGTCAGAGAAAACGACATCTTCAACAGCAAAAAAAGGTTTTACGGTGAGGTAGTTGCGAAAAGTACGGAACTGCAGCCATGCCTCATGGCTTTCCGTAAGATCCATCGACTCCACAAAGAACCTGCGCAGGTTTTCTGGTGCCATAAGCCCCGTCCGTTCAAGAAACTGGGAGCCTCCCCGCTCTGCAACGTCGTAGCTGTAATAGTATCCGAGGCGCAGGTCGGTTGGCCTGTCGAGGAGAACGCTGGCCCCTCCCCCATATTTAAAGGTGTTGTCACCTATGCCATAGCCGGCTTTGCCTTTGAGGCGAAGCAGCCTGCTCATGCGTTCGTTGGTCTGAAAAGCCAACCCGGGCCGGAAGCCCTCATGCTGGTTATAAACGAGCAGGCTGTTTATATCAAGGTCGAACGGGCCCACACGCCAGTGGCCCCCGAAAAGGGTTTCCAGCCATTCAATCCTTCTGTTCAGATTATGTTGTTCGGCAATGCTATCCAGGAAATGATAGGTGTTCCTTTCCCTTTTTGTGAGGGTGTCGGGGCGGAAGTCATCCCAGAACACATCGTCTTCCACCGTTGTTTCCGGTGAAAACTCCACATGGAAAGAAGAAAAGTCGCGGCGGCCAAGGGGAGGGTCAATCCTGATGTCTTGCAGGTAGGTTCGCCCCGTGCCGGTGATGTCGATGTCAGGGCCGGTAAACAGCTCAAAATCGGTGTTCAGCTGTACGGGAAACCACCGGTGGTCGTCTATAAATTCATAGTTTTGCTGTATCCGTATCCTGGTATCGCCACTTGCATCTGCGGGCTCGGCGATCACAGACTGCAGCGCCCATCCGTTGGTGTTTATATACATCACCCCCTGCATCCCGTCGAAGTTTCGGCCATAGGCGGGGCGGTATGAGATCACAAATACGGAATCCGTGCTGGTATATGTAGTGTCTTCAAGCTGATACGAGTAGCGCCTGAGGCTCCCGGGGGCCAGAGGGCTCAGGTACCGGTCGCCCAGTATGGCAATGTGGTCGTCATAGAAAGAAAAGGATTGCATTTGCGACATAAACAGGGCAAACATTGGATGTTCAACTCCGGATATCCGGGATGCCAGCACGTTTTCGTTGCTCCTGCCGGGAGCAAGAAATTTGCGCTCAGTAACTGTTTCCATCAGAAAGAAATGATGATCTTCCAGGTACCTCGCCAAATCCGTCGACTCCCTTTGTTCTTCATCAGCAGATGGAACCGTGTCGGAAGGTTTCACCTCGCCGGTAAAGATGAATTTGTTGTAAGCTTTGTATGAAAAGGAAGAAAGATTTTCAGGATGGTGCTTGTCGCGGTTAGCGATCGCGTTGGCTACGATCCGGTGGGCGGGGTTTATCCCGGGTACCACCACGACTTCCCGGAGCTCAATGGCTTTCCTTTCGAGCCGGATAATGTGAAACGCATCGTCTGTTGCAGGAACATATTTTTTGGGATGATAGCCTACATAGCTGGCCCTCAGGTATTCTATGCCGCTGTCGTGCCGGATGCGGAAGAAGCCGTCAATGTCGGTAAGGCCTCCCGTTTGCGTGTCTTCAATTATGATATGCACAAAGGCGAGGGGTTCACCGGTACCGGCATCAACTACCCTGCCCCGCATCTCATCCTGGGCAGCAGAAACAACAGAAACCCCGGACACCAAAAACAAGAGCAACAGAACCCGTTTGTATCGCATATCCCAAAATTACATTTTTATAATACAGGATAATGACGCATTGATTTGTTTTTTTTTCACGCCGATTTTCTATAATTTTGCATTAAATCAAGAAAAAGAGTAAACTTGCAAGACACACCCGACGCTTATTCGTGTTTGCTGCCACTGTTGAACACGGGTTTCCCCTCTGTTTCCTTAGAGACTTTCTTTGGCATTGCTGCCATGCTGCTGCTGTTGTTCTTTTCGGCTATGGTGTCAGGGTCTGAAATTGCCTATTTTTCTCTCACCCACAACCACATCGAGAACTTCAAAAAACAGCAGGGCCCTGCGGACAAAAAGATCCTCTCCCTCCTGGAACGGCCGAATCGCCTGCTTGCAACTATCCTTATTGCCAACAATGTGATCAACATTGCCATTATTGTTCTTTCCACCATCGTTTTCAGGGGGGTATACGAGATACAGCTGCACCCGGTGCTCGTCTTTCTCATACAGGTTGCCCTGGTCACCTTCCTTATCCTGCTGTTTGCGGAAGTTTTACCAAAGGTATACGCATCACGTTACCCTGAGCAATTTTCAGCCACCATGTCGGGGCCTTTGCTGATACTGCGGCGGGTTTTTCAGCCCTTAAGTTCGCTCCTTGTTAAGACGACCCGTATCATCGACAATCGTATGGAGAAAAAAAGGCCGAACCTCAGCATGGATGATCTCTCACACGCACTGGATATAACCGTGGATGATTCAGCTGACGAGGAAGACAAAAAGCTGTTGCGGGGGATCATCCGGTTTGGCAACACTTATGTAAGGGAGATCATGAAGTCACGGGTGGATGTAGTGGCCGTTGAGTATAACACCAGCTTCCGGGAACTGATCGGAGTTATCCGTGAAGCAGGCTTCAGCCGCATTCCTGTGTATCGCGAAAATTTTGACAACGTGGCAGGCGTGCTTTATATCAAAGACCTTTTGCCCCATTTGGAAAAAGAAAAGGATTTTGAATGGCAGCCTCTTTTGAGAGACGCATTTTTTGTTCCGGAAAGCAAGCGGATCAATGATCTTCTTAAAGAGTTCCAGGAAAAAAAGATCCACCTTGCCATTGTAGTTGACGAATACGGCGGCACATCCGGCCTGGTTACCCTTGAAGACATACTGGAGGAGATCGTAGGTGAGATCAATGATGAGTTTGACATAGAGCAGTCGATCTACTCAAAAATCGATGCCAACACTTTTGTTTTTGAAGGCAAAACCCTCTTAAAGGATTTTTGTAAGATCGTGGGTGCTGAGGATGATGTGTTCAATGACATCAAGGGGGAAGCAGACACCCTGGCCGGACTGATCCTTGAGATGAAGCAGGAAATTCCTTACAAGGGAGCCAAAATAAATTACCGGAATTTTGAGTTTGAGATAGAGGCAGTGGATAAACGAAGGATCAAACGCATAAAGGTAAAAACCGGGCATCATGGATAGTTTTCGTTTTTTTCTGATTGCGGCATTCGCGCTTTTGGCATCCGGATGCGGGGATCAGGGGACCCCGAAGCCCAGGGGTTTTCCCAGGATAGCCCTGCCGGAACAGGAATACCGTCTCTTTGACCAGGGTTACCCTTTTCGGATGGAGTATCCGGTATACGCTGAATTTGTCCCTGACGAGCGCGCAACGGCAGAGCCGTACTGGGGGGATATCTGGTATCCCGGCTTCAATGGACGCATACATTTAAGTTATAAGGAAATAAACAGTCCGGAACAACTGCGTGACTACCTTGAAGACACCCGGAACTTTGTGCACCGGCATATTCCAAAGGCAACTGCCATAACTGAAGAGCTCTTTCGTTACGAGGGCAACAACGTGTCGGGGAAGATATATCACATACGCGGAAGAGAGGCTGCCTCGCCCCTGCAATTTTTTGCCACCGACAGCCTCAGCCACTTCCTCAGGGGCGCCCTGTATTTTGATGCCAGGCCCAATAATGACTCCCTGGCCCCCGTTATCCGGTTCATCGAAAAAGACATCCGCAACCTGCTTGGCACCCTGGAGTGGGAGTGACATTCAGATAAAACATACTTCTTTTTCAGGCAGGTCCGATAAATCGCCCATGCCGTATATTCTGGTCGTTCAGAAGCTTAGCAGCCAGGCAAAAATGGGTGTGATAAAGCGCTGAATGCAGGTGCAGGCATCAGGAACCCCCTGGCCCGCTAAAGCGGCCTGTTTGTCATCACGAAGCAGGGTGTTTTATTGTTTCTGTTCGGAAAGCATGTTTTCTGCCGTGCTGATCTCCACAAAAGACGGCCCTGCCTTTTTCCCAAAGTTACCGGCAAGAACGGCGATCAGGTCCTGAAGCGAAATTTCATTCCTCTTAAGCAACCTGGAAAGGGTGGCTTTTATAAAATCGCTTTTGGATTGTTCCACGTCCATGTAATCGGCCATCACACCATAATGCAGAGCCAGTTCGCGCATCACCCGGTCGTCGTAACATTGTGCAAAAATCGGGGTCCTGCCGCGGAAAGCAGAAAGGTAGCGTGCCGTTTTACCCGTGTCGGTGTCGGTGATAATGGCTTTGGTATTAAGTTTCTGGATAGACCTGACCGCGGTTTTAGAAAGGAATACCGAAATCTGGTTGTCGTGGGGCATCACTTTGGAGTCGATCGAAAAGCTTTTGTTGTTTTCGGCTTCTTTCACCGTACGCGTCATCATCTTCACTGATTCAACCGGATATTTCCCAAATGCGGTCTCTCCACTGAGCATTACTGCGTCGGTTCCGGAAAACACGGCATTGGCGATATCACTCACTTCGGCACGCGTTGGCCTGGGGTTGTTGATCATGCTGTGCAGCATCTGGGTGGCAACGATGACAGCCTTTTTATGTCGCATGCATTTTTTGATCAGGTCGTTTTGCAGCCCGGGGATCCGTTCTGCCGGCACCTCAATGGCAAGGTCGCCCCTGGCGATCATCAGACCATGAACGTGTTCCAGGATTTCATTAATATTGTCAACACCCTGCTGGTTTTCAATTTTGGCTATGATCTTGATGGGACTGTTGTGAGAGTCAAGTATCTTCTGGATGGCCATTACATCCTCTTTGCTGCGCACAAACGAGTGCGCAATGAATTCGAGCTTATTTTCGACAGCGAAATCGATGTACTCACGGTCTTTGTCGCTGAGTGCTGGCAGGTCGATAGGGATCCCGGGCAGATTTACGCTTTTCCGGCCCTTTACAACACCGCTGTTATCCACGTGGCAGATAAGGTGGTCCTTATGTTTTTCGACCACCGTGAGGGATATATCCCCGTCGTCGATCAGGATCTTCTTTCCGATGTCAAGCTGGGAGACAATGGCAGGGTAATTGACGAACAGGCAGTTGTCGCATGACGAATGTTCGGTGTCTCCGGCCACGCGGATACGTTGTCCTTCAGTGACCTCTATCTCTTCCGAGTCATTGGTCCGCACCTCCGGACCTTTGGTATCCACCATTATGGGGATTTTGTTGTTCACAGCCCGAACGTTATCGATGATCCGTTTTGTGTTTTCGGGGGTCTGGTGCGCTGTATTGATACGCACTACATCCATGCCGGCCTCGTAGAGGTCGTCCAAAAATGCTACATCACACTTCCGGTCTGAAATAGTGGCGACTATTTTTGTTAGTTTTTCCATATGTTACATGTTTTCATTCAGAAAAAAAAAGGAAACGGGCACGGCTTTTATTCGTAACGCAGTGACTCAATGGGGTCGAGCTGTGCCGCCCTGGCTGCAGGATAGTACCCTGCAACGATACCGACGCCGAAGCAGAGGATCAAGCCTCCAATGATCCACATCCAGGGCACTATAAACGGGCTTCCCACGATTACAGAGATACCGTTTCCGACAAGCACTCCCAGGGCGATCCCTACCACACCTCCTATTTGACATATGATGATGGCCTCGGAAAGGAATTGTTGCCGGATCACGGCTTTGGTAGCACCCAGTGCTTTTCTGATGCCGATCTCCCGGGTGCGTTCGGTCACGGATACCAGCATGATGTTCATCAGGCCGATGGCAGCGCCTGTGAGGGTGATAAGACCTATTATGGTCGCTGCCAGCGTTACTGCGCTTATGTTTTCGATCAGTGCCTGTGCGATGTTATCGCTTTTTGCCACATCAAAACTGTTGGGTTCGCCGAAGCGATCGCCCCTGATGATACGAAACCGGCCGGTGGCCTCTTCGATACCGTCGTCCAGGCTTTCAAGCTGTTGGGTGCTCACATTGATGGTATAGTTCATGTTGGGGCGCGAGAAATTCTGGCGTACCGACATGATAGGGATGACGCAGTTGAGGTCGTCTGTAAACCCGAAGCCCGCTCCTTGCCGTTCCAGCACTCCGACGACCTGGTAGCGCTGGTTGGCTATCGTAACTATTGAGCCGATGGGGTCGGACTCACCCGGGAACAATGTCCTGGCGACATCATGACCCAGCAATACAACATTGGCGCCATATTGCAGCTCTGCCGAGGAGAAGTTGCGGCCGGAGGTCAGTGCCGCGCCTGTTGTAATAAGGTAATTTTCGTCGCTGCCAACCACCCGTATGTTCGGATTGGTTTCCTGCGAACGGTAGCGCGCCGTGGCCGATCCCGTCCCATGAACGGAAAGAGAAACATAGGCAGGAAATTCAAACTGTTCCTTAAAACGTACGGCCTCATCGAATGAGATACGCTCAAACACCTGCGGGGACCCGCTGCCGGGCTGGATCTGCATTTCCCGGTTGCGTATGGAGAAGCTGCTGGCACCCAGCCTGGCAAAGTTCTCGGTGATAGCCAGCTGAATGGAGTCTATTGCGGTGAGGATACCCACCAGGGCCATGATCCCGAAGGCAATGATAAGCACGGTGAGCATGGCCCGCAACAGGTGGCTCCTGATGGAGCTGAGTGCAAGCTTCAGGTTTTCAAACAGTACGGTTATTAATCGTCGCATGTTCTTCTGGTGTGATTTACAGTTTACTGCCAAACGCAAGGTCGCCCGCATCTCCGAGCCCGGGTACGATATAGGCTTTTGCGGTGAGCTCAGCGTCGACAGCCCCGACCCAAAGCGTGTAATCGTCATTGGGCATATTCTTTCTCAGATACTCGACACCCTGGTTGCTGGCCAGGATAGAGGCGATATGGGTGTGTGACGGACGGCCTTTTTGCAGAAGTTCCTTGTAGCTCAGGATCATGGATGCTCCGGTAGCAAGCATGGGATCACTGAGGATAAGCACTTTGTCTTCCAATACCGGGCTGGACACATACTCCACCTGTATGTCAAAACGACCATCCTTACGGTGTTTGCGGTATGCCGAAATAAACGCGTTGCCTGCCTTGTCAAATGCATTCAGCAAGCCCTGGTGGAAGGGAAGCCCTGCACGGAGGATTGTGGCAATAACCGGCTGATGCGCCAGTACCTCACAATGGGCAACACCCAAAGAGGTAACCACCTCTGTTTGCTTCCATTCAAGCTCCTTGCTGATCTCATAGGCAAATATTTCTCCGATACGTTCCATGTTACGCCTGAAACGCAGGCTGTCGGCCTGGATCTCCGCATCGCGCAGCTCTGCAATGTATTGATTCAACAACGATGACTTATTTCCCAGCATTCGAATCATTTTACTGTCCTTTCAGTTAGGTTGCCCGGCGCAGATAAAGATACGCATTTGCAAACGGTTTAAGCAATAAGGGCAAACGGTTTATTTGAACCCTCAAAAATACACATTCTTCTGAACCAAAGCCACGATAAAATCGAGCCAGGTTTTTGTCAAGGGAGCCTTCAAAGTCGAGAACGAGCTCCCGGCCGGCATGTTCCCGGATATAATCGTCTGTAAGGAGCGACATGGCACCGTTCTCCCTGGCCTCGCCGGTGGCTCCTGAAAAAAGCCACACCACTTTGTTGTGGCTCCTGAAAAACACTATCCCGCCACAAAATGTATTGTTCGAGGTATATGCACATTTCAGCGAAACCATTCTTTTGTGCATCCCGGCATATATCAGATGCTTCAGCACATTGTAATCCTGGTCACTGAAAGGCACCCCCTTTGAGCCCCTGTTGTTCCTGAACGCAGAAATAATCTCCTCCGGCCTTCCGTGAGAAGTGATAAACACATTATTTTTCTCCGCTTTTTTTATGTTTCGCCTGGTATTTTTGGAGTACCTGGAGCGCAACTGTTCATAAGGGGAAATCAGGTCGAGTTCATAGGTTACCCCATGTCCGCCTGCAAACGGATGGCCTTCCGGCAAACGGTTATATGTGTTCATGTTGTAATCTGCATAGCGGAAATGGCGCGGGATGGCATCCAAAAACCTGCAGGTTACCACCTCACTGATACTGTAGGTGCTGAACACCCCTAACTGCTGTATAAAAAACGGTTGAAACACATAGGATATTCCCGCCTTCCTGCGGTTGGGCAGAGGCATTACGGCCGCATAGTCATCTTCAACAAGGGCATCCCATGTCACCGCACACATGTCAAGATACCATGAGTAGGCATAAAAAATTCCATTTATTGCCCTGTCAATACAATCATCCCATTTTTCAAAATCTATTTGATGATGTTTCAGATATCTGATCATGTTGCAAGCGGCTCTTAAAAATTATTTCTGACAGGGTTAAATGTGAGGGAAGGACACGATTCCTGGCAGTCTGCCAGTGTTCCGCGCTCACCTGGCTGCATGATGTATTTTTGCAGCGGCTTCAAAGGTTTTCCGGTATACCTCCCTCCATCCTTTCCATGTGCCTGTGTCGCCCAAAGCATCATTATGCCATAAGGTAGAGAACGTTCCTCCAGCTTCTTCCACTTCTGCCATCAGCTTTTTTATTGTTTTCAACCCTTCTTCAGGGGTCAGGCCAAGATAGTCGTTCAGTGTTCCGTCCATTAAGGCCAGCGGGACCAGGGTAAGGGGTGTCTCTTTTTCCAGTTCAAGGTCGTAAAAAAGGAAAGGGCTGCATGTTCCGGCCCTGAAACCGGGTTGTGATGCGTATCCCATGGTAAAGTCGTACGAGATATTATGTTTTAACAGGTCCCTGTACGTTTTTGGGATATGCAGCCTCAGATAGTGTTGCCGGCTGTATTTAATTTCATCTTTAAGGATCCCTGCCAACCGGCGCAATTCATTTTCGAGCGCTCCCTCCTCTTCGTTGGAGGCATAACTGGGATGAATACCAATATAGGCATAATCGCCAAGCTTTTTTATCAGCAAAAAAAATTGCCGTGAAAAAAAGGCAACATTTTTGTCGTAGGGGCCGTAATCGCCGCAAAGGAAAAAGTAATACGCCCTGATATCGTGGTTTTTGCACAGCTGCAGCTGCATATCATAGGTGTCGTAAGGGTCTTTTTCTCTTCCCAGGATGACCCGGAAGCGTTGCTTCAGCGAGCGAAAATCAAGCCTGGAAAGAGACCTTAAGATGCCGAAAAAGTTACGAAACATGGTTCGCCCTTTGTATGCAAAAGCGACATCCACGTCATAGGTAGGAACAAAGGTAAAGGATTTCGGGGGCATCTGGTAGCCCGGGTATTTTTCCTCTATTTGCTGTTTGATCATCAATGCATAGTGATTGACAACGGGCTTTTGCAGAAATCCGTGTCTGAACGCATAGGACTGATCGGCCTCGAACCGCAGGTGTTTGTCTTTTTTGTGGGGCAAATATTCTTCGTACCTGCTTACCAGGTAGAAAGAAGCGGCGAAGGGGTCAAACCCCAGGGCTCCGGGTTGTTCTTTCGATGGGAATATCAGGGGTATTCTTTTTTTCTTGCTTATTGGAGGTTCAAACGGACGTACTCCCCTCTCCTGCAGGAACCCGCTGTACGATATATGAATTCCACCGCGGTGAAACGCCCGCGGGCTGTAATTGATCTTGGGCCCATTGTAGGCTGTAAAGCTATCCTCGTCGCGGGTAAGCTTATGGGGTACACCTAAGATGTAATTAAAAAGCAGCGATGTTATGTATTCTGTGCGGCTTGTAATATGGGGGGTGTATACCAGTATCATCTGCATGTTATCCTTTGATATGCAATGTAAAGGTAACTCATAATTTTTATTTGGGGAAAGGGCGGGCGACAATATTGTCAATCCGTTAGAGGGAGGGTGCACATGGCTTCGCGGGGCAGCGGTCAGATAAGTCCTTCATCGGCAAAGCTGAAGTAGGTGTTATTGCCGACTATGATATGGTCCATGACCGGTATTTCAAGGAATTGTCCGGCTTGTTTGCACTTTTCGGTAAGTTGCCGGTCGGGTGTACTTGGATGTACCTGGCCGCTTGGGTGGTTATGACAGAGCACGATAGCGGCTGCATAATTGTCGACAGCCATTTTAAAGATCTTTTTGGGGTCAGCTACCGTTCCTGCTATGCTGCCTTCGCTCACCCGAAGGGTGCGCTGCACCCTGTTGGCCCTGTTAAGCATGATGAGCCAGAACTCTTCATAGGTCATATCACCGATGATGGGGTCGATGATCTCAAAAGCATCCCGGCTGCTTCTCACAGTGCGTTTTTGAAGGCCTTCGGCCAGCCTGCGCCGCCTGCCAAGCTCCATAGCGGCAGTAATGTTGCTGGCCTTTGCCTCCCCGATCCCTTTAAATCGCATAAGCTCTGTGATGCTGAGTTTTCCAAGCTCAGTGAGGTTATTGCTTACGCTGACAAGGATTTCCCTGGCAAGTTCAACAGCAGACAGGGTGGTGCTTCCTGATCCGATAATGACAGCAAGCAGTTCAGCATCAGATAATGCTTGCTGGCTTTTGGAAAGCATTTTTTCACGGGGCCTGTCGTCTTCTGCCCAGCTTTTGATCCCCCGTGCCACAGATGTTTTATATGGGGGGGAGTTGTTTGTATTCATGTGTTTATATTTTTTTCAACTAATTGAAATTGAAATGTTTATATTCTTGTCAAAAGTTCATGGGTTGTGATGCAACAGTCAAAATGTCGAAATGTCGAAACGTCATCCCAATAATCATCCTCCTGTGTGTCAAAAATCCTGTTCCCGAATGGTCGGGATTTACAGCATGAGCTTTTTGCTTTCTTGCCAATAGCCTATAGCTAATAGCCAAAAGCCTGTTTAGTCTGAACACCCCCGCGACA